>CAJXNQ010000008.1 GCA_913057215.1 uncultured Gammaproteobacteria bacterium | reverse complement strand
CTGCTCGCAAATGCTCGAGAGTACCTATTGGGTCTTTCAGCAGATTGCTGCAAACCTAGAGGGTAACGGACTCTCCCGTTCACCAGTGCAATTCAGTTGATCTCGAGAATGTCCCAGCTCGGTGCCGTATCCGGCCCCAGTCGGATCGGAACGATTGAGGCACCAAGTCCGGCCGAGGTCAGCCCGACGTGGTTTTTTTGGTACAGCCCACAATGCATGTCTGGCGGTGCATTGGTCGGGATAATGAGCGCTCCGAGCCATGGAAATGCGATTTGTCCACAGTGGGTATGTCCGGCCACGCTGAGACTGGCCAGCGGCGTCTCGTCGAGTAACAATCCCGCCGGATCATGCGTTAATGTGATGACTGCGCCGCCGCACGCATCTGGAATCGGAGTGCGTTCAGCATAGCCCGAATAGGCATCTCCAATGCCCCGGATACAGAGGGTTTGGTCTGCAATATCCAGCGTGACCGTCTTGTTTTCTAGGACACGGATGGCTGTCGATGCAAACGCGGCCAGCCAGGCATCGCGAGCGTCCCAATTGTCGTGATTACCAAGCACCGCAAATGCAGGTCGTGGATGCGCCAGTGCCGCAAGCCCAGTGGCGATCTCGATCCGCGAGATTTGGTTCAAGAGACTCGGGTTTCCAAGATAATCACCGGCAAAAAGCACCACATCCGGTGCTTCGACGATGATTTGACGCTTGAGGTCGGCAAGTGCCTGCACATCCCGCAAGGATGAGAAGTGGAAGTCGGCGAAGACCGCGACTTTCAGTGGTGGGAGGTCAGGATCTTCGACGATCCAGCGCTTCAATGTTGCTGTGGTGTCGTGCATTGCCAGAATAATCGCGGCGATGACTGCGCAAACGCTGATGAAACTAAGGGCACGAAGCACAGGATCTCCGGTCGTTGGTGAACATTGAGTAGGCATAGTACGGTAGTGTAACAATTCAATGGAGTGCAGCGCGCACGGGTCAATTCGAGGGAGATCTTATGAAAACCAGCAGTGCCATCCTTGGATGCCTCATGTGGATCCTGTCCATCGCTGTACACGCCACTGAACTCCAGCCCGAAGCAACCACTGCCGTTGAAGACAAGTCCGCGTTCACAGCGCGCACCGAGATGGTCGTGGCCGCACACCCCGTGGCTGCAGATGTGGGTGCACGCGTGTTGGCTGAGGGAGGGCACGCCATTGACGCGATGGTTGCCGTGCAAATGGTCCTCAATCTGGTCGAACCACAAAGCTCGGGCATTGGCGGGGGTGCATTTTTGGTGCTCCATGATGCAGACACACAGACCGTTACAACATTGGATGGACGCGAAACAGCGCCCATGGATGCAACCCCTGAGTTGTTTTTCGATGCAGACGGAGTGCCGAGGCGTTGGCCCGAGGTCGTGCCGGGAGGCTTGTCGGTCGGAACACCTGGGACGCTTGCATTGATGGCTGAAGCGCATGCGCGATACGGACGGATTCCCTGGGCTGACCTTCTGGCACCGGCCATTGAGCTGGCGGCTGACGGCTTCACTGTGACACCGCGCTTGGCCAATGCGTTGTCGGGATATGGTGGCGAACGACTGAAACAGTTTCCCGAGGCGCGCCGTTATTTTTTCCCAGATGGTGCACCCCTCGAAGCCGGCGAAGTGCTTCGTAATCAATCCTTTGCTGAGACCTTGTCACGTATTGCTGAGGAGGGGCCAGATGCCTTCTATACGGGCTCGATTGGTTCAGCGATTGTGTCCGCGGTGCGTGGGAGTCCGGTGAATCCCGGTCGTTTACGGAGCTCGGATTTAAACGATTACCGTGTTGTGGAAAGACCGGCGGTCTGTAGTGAATATCGGGATCATCGCATTTGTGGCATGGGACCACCGTCGTCGGGTGCGCTGACGGTGGCGCAAACGCTGGCGTTGCTTGAGCAGTTCGATCTGAGTCGATATCAATGGACGGATGTGGAGCCCTGGCACCTGTTCATCGAAGCCTCAAAGCTTGCATACGCCGACCGCAATCGCTACATCGCCGATTCTGATTTTGTCTCAGTCCCGGTCGCAGGTCTGCTTGATCTGGATTACTTGGCATCGCGCGCAGCATTGATCAGTCTGGACTCGGCTCTGGAGACACCGACTGAAGCCGGTCAACCACCGGGATCTGAATGGGCGTTGGTCTCTGACACGGATCGGGAGCGCGCCGGCACCAGTCACGTATCGATTGTCGATCGCGACGGCAACGCCGTGTCCTTAACCACCACCATTGAGAGCGGGTTTGGATCCGGTCTTTTGGTGCAGGGGTTCTTATTGAATAACGAACTCACAGACTTTTCCTTGGCCGCATCGCGCGAGGGACGGCCGATTGCGAATCGGGTGGAAGCAGGGAAGCGGCCTCGAAGTTCGATGGCGCCGACGATTGTGTACGGGCCCGATGGACGGCTGAAGTACGTCCTCGGTTCGCCCGGTGGCAGCCGCATCATCAACTATGTCGCGCAGACCCTTGTGGGTTTGATTGATTTCGGGATGACGCCGCAACAAGCGGTCAATTTCGGGCGGATTGCCAGTCGCAATGGCGCGGTGGATATAGAAGAGAATACTTGGTCCGATGCATGGCGGACTGCGCTCGAAAGCCGCGGACATGAGAACCTGAAGGTTCGGAATCTCAATAGCGGATTGCACGTGATTGAGGTGACCGAATCGGGATTGATCGGAGGCGCTGATCCGCGACGGGAGGGCGTCGGGCGCGGTCGTTGAGATATACACATCGTTTGACTTGAAAATGGTGAGAGGGCGCCAATTTCTTAATTAGAACAGGAGGATGATTGTATGCAGTTACTCACAATGCTTCGGTCTGGACTTCTACTCGTCGCCATGGTGTTTACGCTCGGATGCAGCGATGGGCACTGGGATGATGCGGGCGAGAATTGGAAACAAGGCAGTCTGAGTCCGTCACTTGAGACGCGGATGCAGGTCGGCTAAAGCCAACGGCTGGATTTCACATAACAACAAGGGCTGCACATGCTCGCTGAATCATTTGACCGCAGGGTGTCGAGTCGCGGCATGCAACCCTGTCTACACGCCCGAGTGGGCGAGGCCTGGGCTGCCTATACGGTGGCTGATGTGGATCGAGCCATCGGTGCGCTGTCGCACTGGTTGGTGGGCCAGCATCTGGTCCTGGGCGATCGTGTGTTGATCCAAATGGAGAATCGCCCGGAGTGGGCGGTTGTCGCCTTTGCCTGCGCACGGTTGGGTTTGGCGTTGGTGCCTGTCTACACGACCCATCAACGGGCCGACATTGAATATCTGATTGATGCGACTGAACCCAAGGCCTGTGTGACCTCAGTGCACATGGGGTCAGTCATTCAGGAGGTGACCGGCGCGCGCACGATTCCGTGTCTTACGGTCGAGGTGCAATCTGAAACACTGTTTCCAAGTCTGGATGCGCCCACCGAAGTGGATTATCCAGAGGTCTCAGGTGCTGCGATCTATGCGCTGATTGCCACCTCAGGAACCCACGGTCAGCCCAAGATCGTGACGCTGACCCATCAAAATATCGCCGCGAACGTCGCCAGTGTGTTGGACGTGCTGCGGGAGGCGGACCTGAATCGACCGCAGCGCTTTTTGTCGTTCTTACCACTGGCCCACGCGTATGAATTCATGGCGGGCTTACATCTGCCCTTTGCGACCGAGAGCGAGATTTTCTATTGCGACAGCCTGGACCGTTTGGCCAGTGAAATGCAAACGGTCCGACCGACGCTGATGACGGCGGTGCCGCGTTTATACGAACTGCTGTACACGCGAATCACCCAGCAGGTGGCAAAGGCCTCCGGCGTGCAGCGATGGCTCTTTCAGGAGACACTCCGTCTTGGCGCACAGGCGCCTGCCGAACGCAGCCTGAAAGACCGGATGTTGAACGCACTCTGTGAGCGTTTGGTCCGTACCAAGGTCCGCCAACGCTTTGGTGGTGAGCTTTTGTATTTTGTATCCGGCGGTGCCGCTTTAAATCCGGAGATTGCCAAATTCTTTACAAGTCTCGGCGTCGGGATTTTACAGGGCTATGGACAAACCGAAGCTTCACCCGTGATCAGTGTCAATCGCCCGGGTGCGGTGCGACTGGACACCGTGGGTCCACCGCTGTCTGGGGTTGAGGTGGCCTTAAGTGATGCGGGTGAGCTCAAGGTGCGCGGTGAGCTGGTGATGCAGGGGTATTGGAAAAACCCCGAGGCAACAGCGCAGACCATTATCGACGGCTGGTTGCATACCGGGGATCTCGCTGAGATCGATGCTGATGGGCACATTCGGATTGTCGGTCGACTCAAAGACCTGATTATCAATTCAGGCGGCGAGAACATTGCACCGGCGCCACTGGAACAGGCCCTTGGATTCGAGCCTGAGATCGAGCAGGTTGTTGTCACCGGTGACGGCCGTCCATGGCTGGCTGCACTGATTTACCCTTCGGAATCGGTGCGTGAGGGCAGTGAATCCGTGGATGATGCCATCCGTCAGGCGGTTAAACGGGTCAATGCATCGCTGTCTGTGCATCAACACATCCGGAAGTGGGTGGTGATTGATGAGCCGGCAACGCTTGAGAATGGACTGCTGACGCCTACGCAAAAGGTCAAGCGCCACGCCTTGATCGCCCGTCATCAAGCGGCACTGGATGCGCTTTATCACAGTTGAGTTGTCATCGATCGGAAACACAAATGCGTTCTAATTCGGTCATGCGATGGTGTGTTGGATGTCTATTATGGGTTGCCTTCAGTGTTTCTGCGGAGACACGGATTGGCTTTGGCTCCTGTTTTAATCAGGCCAAGAGCGCACCGATTTGGGATGCCATTGCATCCGAGTCTTTAGATGGCTTCATCTTTTTGGGTGATAACGTCTACGCCTCTCGCGGGTTCAGTGAAGCTCAATTGGCACAGGCGTATCGTGACGCGAATCAGGTGATTCCATGGGATCAACTGGGATTTGTCGCAGCCACCTGGGATGATCACGATTTTGGTCAAAACGACGGCGGTGCGTCCTTCTCCGGCCAAGCCA
The DNA here is from genome assembly GCA_913057215.1 of uncultured Gammaproteobacteria bacterium. GTDB lineage: Bacteria > Pseudomonadota > Gammaproteobacteria > Pseudomonadales > Litorivicinaceae > HIMB30. The sequence continues at coordinate 52,415 of CAJXNQ010000008.1, read as the reverse complement.
TCAGTCAGCGTTTGTTTTGGGAATTTTTCGCGCCACATACTGAGGCTTCGCCTGCAGGGGATCGAGGCGTGTATCACGCGAGCATCCGGCAGATTGGTGAGCTTCAGGTGCAGATCATTGCCTTGGATACCCGTTCGTTCCGAGGACGACTGAAGCCGACACTGGTACGCAACACCCCAGGCGCTGAGCGGTACGTGCCAAACCCAGATTCAAGTCAGTCGATGTTGGGTGCAGCGCAGTGGGAGTGGCTCGAGGCCACCTTGAGCAAACCGGCAGATCTCAGAATTGTGATGAGCTCGGTGCAGATTCTCGCCGATGGACATGGATGGGAGCGGTGGGGGAATTTGCCGCACGAGCGGGATCGGCTGTTGAAACTCCTGACTGAGCGCAAACCCAGTCAACTCATCCTATTGTCCGGTGATCGCCACATTGGCGGCGCCTATGAATCCGAAGCCTTCGGTGAGCGCTTCCTTGAATTCACCTCGAGCGGGCTGAATATGGCCTGGACTCAAGCAACCGAGTATCTTCCCAACCAGTTAGGTGAGCCGATCCGTGAAGATCACTATGCGGTGCTCGCCATCAACCAAGACGGATTCGCACGTGTTGTTTGGCACAATACGCGCGGTGATGTGATTACAGAATTTCCAATCCAGTAGAGGGCCACATGGCGATATTTCTTCAGTTTTTGTGGCTTGGCTGCACGTCCTTTGGCGGGCCGGTCGCGCATTTGGGTATTTTTAGGCGTGTATTTGTTGAGCAAAAACAGGTTTTTAGTGAGTCGGATTACGCCAATCTCGTAGCTTTGTGCCAGGTGATTCCGGGGCCCGCCTCATCGCAGGTTGGCATGGGAATCGGCTATCGCCTGGGTGGTACAGCCGGGGCATTCGCCGCCTTTGTCGGCTTTACGCTCCCAAGCGCACTGTTGATGGCCTTGGGCGGTTGGGCTGTATTGTCTGGAAACTTACCCGAGACCAGCTGGTTAGTGACAGCTTTGAAACTTGTCGCGCTTGGGATTGTGACCCAGGCCGTCATTGGCATGTGGGGCCAGCTCTGCCAATCACGGGAAACCAAGCTGGCGGCCCTGATTGCGGCGGTTTTATTCTACATTCAGCCGACTGCATGGGCTCAGGTTGGCATGATCGCCGTGGCTTTGTTGGCGGGGCATGTGTTGTTGAAGTCTGACGATGCGGATGCGCCGGCACCCGCGCCGACACTCTCGACGCAAACCGGCATCGCCAGTTTGGCTCTGTACGCGCTCCTCCTGATTGCGGCCGTTACCTTGCCCTGGTCTGACGCACTGAGTCAGATTTTGACCGGTAATTATTTAAGTGGCGCCTTGGTCTTTGGCGGTGGGCATGTGGTGTTACCACTCCTTGAGTCTGAGTTTGTACCGCCGTTGTCTGAAGATGTATTCCTTGCAGGCTATGGGCTTGCCCAAGCAATGCCGGGCCCCTTATTTACTCTTGGGTCCTATCTCGGTGCGGTGACACTGGCTGAGCAGCCATTACTCGGTGCACTCGTGGCAACGCTTGCCATCTTTTTACCGGGTGCACTGTTGCTTGCAGGCACGGCCGCTGTGGGTGGACAGATGCTTCCTTGGCTGAAACCGCGTCTGATGTATGTCAACGCTGTGGTGGTGGGGCTTCTTCTCTCGGTCTTGGTCAATCCCATTTTTACCGAGAGCGTGTATAACGCTGCCACGACTGGACTGGCGTGTGTCAGCCTGGCGTTGACCGTTGGCTTAAAACGGAGCCCACTCGAATTGGTCAGCGTGATGGTGATTCTGACCTTCGTCACCCATTGGTTTGTGGGGCTCTGATGGCGATTCCAGTGATTTCACTTCTGATTGCGTCTGTACTGGGTGCGATGCAACTGGTTCTCACCTACCAGGTGATCAAACGTCGCCGCCAAGAGCAGGCCGCGACAGGTGCGCCGGTGTCGAGTGATCTTGAGCGTGCCATTCGTGCGCACGGAAACTTCACTGAAGTCACACCGATATTCCTAATCCTATTGATTTTATTGGAGATGGTTGACAGCTATTTGTGGTGGGTCAGCGGTTTGGGGGTCGCGTTCATCCTCGGTCGGATTCTACATGCGCGCTCATTGCTCGTCGATGAGGCCGCCGAGCCGCCTCGGTTTACCAACCGAGTGCGTGGCATGATGCTGACGCTGACAAGCCTCGCCTTGGCGGTGATCAGTGCTCCGGTGTGGCTTGCCTGGAGTGTATTTGGATAAACCGCTCCAGCAATGCGCTGGAGCGGTCATGGATCAGCCGCGCAGGTGAGATTCTAAGAATGTCAGCGTGCGGGCAAATGCGAGTGCCGCATCGTCTTCGTCATACCGTCCACCGGTCGGGTTGGCAAAGGCATGATCGGCGGTGTACCAGTGTGTGGTCAGATGATCGTCCTTGCCGGCCTCTCGCAATGCCTTTTTAAAGGCACCCACCATCTGTGGGTTGATGTTTTTATCCAGAGTGCCGAAGTGACCAAGCAGTGGGGTACTCAGCCCACTTAAAGTGGCTGCATCACCACCCACACGTCCGTAGTAGATGACGCTTGCATCGGGTTTTGCTGAGAGTGCCGTTTCAAGCGACCAGCCACCGCCAAAACACCATCCACAGGTACCGACTTTGCCGTTACCTTGACCGCGCGCCCAGTCCACCCAGGCGTTCATGGTTTGGGTTGCATCGTCTTTGTTCAGCGCTCGGATTTGAGCCATGGCACCGTCTCGATCGGTTGCAACGGATCCCTTGAAGAGGTCCACAGCCAGGGTATGGAACCCCTTGGCAGCAAACTCAGCCGCCATGGCCTTGATATGATCGTTCAGGCCCCACCATTCGTGGATTAAAAGCACGGTCGGTGCATTGGCATCTTCGGCCTTTACAAAGAAGCCGCTGACTTCTCCCACATTCTGAACATTGAGGCTGATGGTCTCACCACCGTGGGCTGCAGCGCGCGCCAACTCAACGTCTGCAAGGACATAGGCCAGGGGCAGTGATGCAACACCTTTTAAAAACAGGCGACGGCTTTCGGGGTCGACTGTCAGAGGGGCTTTATCGGATTGGTAACAACTGATTTCATTACACATTGTGTGTTCTCCATGGTTATTGAGCGGTCCAGCCGCCATCGACCGGAAGCGATGCGCCGGTGATTTGAGCTGCTGCATCCGTGCAAAGAAAACGGGCCAATGCTCCGAGTTGGTCCGTTGTAACAAAGGTCTTCGAAGGCTGTTTTTCAGACAACAGATCACGTCCGCCGTCTTCGATACTGACGCCCAGCGTTTCTGCTCTGGCCTCAATCTGTTTCTGAATAAGCGGCGTATGTGTCCAGCCAGGACAGATCGCGTTACAGGTCACACCGGTTTCAGCGGTCTCAAGGGCTGTGGCCTTGGTGAGGCCAATTAAGCCATGCTTGGCGGCGACATAGGCCGGTTTATTCACTGATGCCACAAGGCCGTGAACGCTCGCCACATTGATGATGCGCCCAAAGTTGTCAGCGAGCATGCCTGGTAAACACAGGCGGGTGGTGTGAAAAGCCGCTGATAAATTCAAGGCAATCACTTGATCCCAGATCTCTGGCGGAAAATCTTTGACGTGGGCGGTGTGCTGCATGCCGGCATTGTTGACCAACACACTGATGGCACCGGCCTCAGCGATGAGTTCAGTGAGTGCCGTTTCAATGGCTTGCGGGTCACTGAGATCAGTCCCAATGAACAACACCGGATGGTCTGAGTGTGCAGCGACTTCAGCACGTGCAGATTCGATCACATCCATTGCGCCCAAGCCGTTTAAGCACAGCTGGTAGCCTGCCTCAGCCAGCGCTTTGGCAATACCTAAACCAATACCGCTGGTGCTGCCGGTCACCAGCGCAAGTGGCGCGTCTCTCATGGGTCGTCCTTATGATTCTGATTCAAATATAAGTGCGTTCAGGTGTCATTTCTATGGCAGGCCGCAAAATGATCTGTTGCGATCATCTGTAAAGCCGGTTTTTCAACCCGGCAACGCTCCCAGGCGTGTGGGCAGCGCGTGTGAAAACGGCAACCTGCAGGCGGATTCTGGGGTGAGGGGATTTCACCACTCAGCACGGTCCGTGGTCGATTGCGCCGTGTGGGGTCAGGCACTGGCACCGCATCGAGCAGGGCTTCCGTGTAGGGATGCTTCGGTTCCGTATACAGCGGCAGTGTCGGCGCGAGTTCAACCAATTCCCCCAAATACATGACGCCGACCCGGTGACTGATGTGTCTGACCACACTCAAATCGTGCGCGACGATCAAAAGCCCCAACTGGCGTGCCTCTTGAAGCTCCATCAACAGATTGAGGAGTTGTGCTTGGACCGAGACATCGAGAGCCGATACCGGTTCATCACAGAGTAAATAATCAGGTTCCAGTGTCAGCGCTCGAGCGACACCGATTCGCTGGCGTTGACCACCTGAGAATTCATGTGGGTACTTAGACAGGGATGTATTGCCGAGACCGACTGAATTCAGGATTGCCTGAACCCGCTCAATCCGCTCACTTGGAGAATACAGCCCATGAATCTCATAGGGTTCTGTCAGAATTTGGTGCAGGGAATGCCGGCTGTTCAGACTCTCTGCAGGGTCTTGGAAGACCATCTGCACACTTCGCCGGAATGCCGCCAAATCCGATTGCACCGTGGGATCAATGATCTGATTATCGAGTCTGACCTCGCCTTGGCTGCGTTTGACAAGTGCTGCAAGCGCTTTAAGAAACGTGCTCTTGCCACACCCTGACTCGCCAACAAGCCCGAGGGTTTCGCCACGGCGCACTGACAGTGAGACGTTGGAGACTGCAGAGATTGAGCCGACTTGGCGCTTCAGTACACCTTGAAACACCGGAAAGTTCACATCGAGTGCACGGGCTTCAAGCATGGTGAGTCTCTCTGGGGTGGAAACAGGCAACGCCGTCTACAAAGGGCGGTGTCGCCTCGCACTCAGCACTGGCGCGCGTGCAGCGTTGTCGAAATCGACAGCCGGCTGGAAATTGGCCGGCTTGCGGGACTTGCCCGTCGATGGTTTGCAGACGCGTGCGCGGACTGTGATCCAGCCTCGGAATGGAGTCGAGGAGGCCTTGCGTGTAGGGGTGCAGTGGGGCACGAAACAACGCTTCGACGTCGCGCTCTTCACAGCGTTGTCCGCCATACATGACACACACCCGATCTGCGAGCTCGGCGATGACCCCGAGATCGTGTGTGATAAATAACACTGCAGTGCCGTGTTCGCGCGTTAGGTTTCGAATTAAATCAAGGACCTGTGCTTGAATTGTGACATCAAGCGCAGTTGTTGGTTCGTCACAAATCAGGAGTTTTGGTTCAAGTGACAGTGCCATCGCGATCATGATCCGCTGGCGCATGCCACCTGAGAGTTCATGGGGGTATGCGCTGAGTCGTGACTCAGGATCCTGAATGCCAACTGCTTTGAGATTCGAGACGATCCGTGACTGAATTTGTGACGTGCTCCAGTTTGGTCGATGAATTTGATAGATCTCAGCCAGTTGTCGGCCAACCGGTTGCACTGGATTCAATGCGGTCATGGGTTCTTGAAAAACCATCGCCATGTCTTGGCCGCGATGTTGCCGACGCTCGGCTTCAGTTGATGTCAATAAGGATTCACCAAGCAGGCGAATGTCACCGCCGAGGATCTGGCCGTGTGGTTTCGGCAGTAAACCCATGATGGCCGTCGCCGTTAAGGATTTCCCGCATCCAGATTCGCCGACAAGGCCCAGAGTTTCTCCTGGTGCAATGCTCAGTGATAAGTCAGAAATGACCTCAAGGATGCCCTGTTCTGAGGCAAACCCGACCGACAACTCACTGACGTCCAACACACTCACGGTTTGAAACGCTCATCGATTTCAAGGACTGGCTCGAAACTGCGGCCGGCATCTTGCGCATCTCGGGTCTCTTGAGCGCGCTCTGGGTCAATCCAGAACAGACCGCCTGAGGCTGCTGTGAAGGGGTCATAGATGCCCCCGCCATCTTTGGACCCAGCCGCCTCAGGGAGTCGAATCCAGCGCCAATGTGCACCTCGGAAGTAGGGCACCATATAGGCCGGTGCAAAGACGGCTTCGTCATGCAAAATGGCCTGAATCTCATGAGACAACGCAATCCGCGTTTCTGCGGTTGTGGCGCTCCGATAGGCTTCAATTTTCGCATCCAAATCAGCACGTTTCATGTTCGTGATGTTGTTGGTCTGCGGTTGATCGGCATTGGCGGAGTGGTAATGCTCCCAATAGGCCGGCCGAAAACCGGTGGACCAGCCCATCCAGGCAATTTGATGTTGCTTCTCAATCACATTTTTAAAGGCGTTTTGGCCATCGAGGAGTTGCAGATTGAGTTCAAGACCGGCTTTTTTCGCCTCCTCTTTCAGCACCACCAAACGTGGGGTGTGGATCGCTTGCGAATAGGTGACGTTGAACGCCAGTCGTTGTCCGTCACGGACCAAAATCCCATCGGGTCCACGCTCGGTGAATCCGGCCTCCCGGAAATAGGAGGCAGCCTGGTCCAAATCAAAGGGACGTGGACTGATGTCGGGGTTACTATATTCGCCATAGCCTGTGTAATGCTGAGGCAAACGAACATAGTCATTGCGTAGGACTGTGGCAATCATCTTGTCATAGTTCAGCGCATGTTGGATGCCGAGCCTGACGGGCTGTTCATCAAGCGGTGAGACTGCTTGGTTCATCCACATGCCGGTGGATGGCTGGCGAGTGTCGTTATAGACCACGAGCTTTTCAATGTAGCCTCGATCAAATTGCTCGCCGGTGGCTTGTTCGTGCCAAAACGAGGGCAACACCAACGGATAGGTGTCAAGATCACCTTTCAAGAAGCTCTTAAACGCGAGATTTGGATCGCGAATCACCTTGATCCGTACGCGGTCGACGTTGAAACGCCCCTGATACATCGGATCATCGTCACCCCACCAGTCTTGTTTTCGGGTGAAGCTGACGTAGTCTCCCTTGCCCTCCACAATGCTCCGTTGATCAATTTGGTAGGGCCCTGTATTAGGCTCAATGGCCCAGTTGGCGTTTTGGATCCAGTCAGCATCTAAGACATGAAAATGCCGTGGCTTGGGTCCAATGGAAAGACTGGTGTGCAGATCGACTTCGGGTTTTGCCACATTGCCAACCACTGCGATCGTATGGTCATCGTATTTCCGAATGTCGACGATTTGCTCGGTGAAATAATTGTTGTACCACGGAGCCAGGATCTCTTCAGAGCGCATGAATTCCAGCGTAAAGAGGTAATCATCTGCGGTCACTGGGATGCCATCGGACCAGCGTACGTCCGGATTCAGTCGGTAGTACAGCGTTGTTTGATCAGCACTGACCGCCCACTCGCGTGCCAGTTGAGGGATCGGCGTTTCGGTATTGGGGTGTAGTGTGGTCAGTGACCACTGGTTGGCGCCGAGGTAACTTCGAAACGAGTTATTCGAATCGGGTCCGACTGTGCGCAGGGTGAGTGGATAGACCGTGGTGTTGGTATAAAAGGTGCCGCCTGAGATGGCTTCACTGCTTCCCAGATAGGGTGTTCCCGGGTGCGTCGTCCATTCGAGATCTGCCGGTAAGGCCTCAAGTCCGAGCGCCGGGTAGGGTGTTAACGCATCCTTCCGAAGCCTCGCTTTTTCAGGCGACCAATTGGCTTGATCCGCACTGGTCATATTGACCGGATCAAAGCTTGCTGAGATTTCGGTCTCAGAATCGGAGCAACCCACGAGGCCGATCGAGAGCAGGCCGATTCCGAGGAGACTGAGTGTGGTTTGTTTATTCATAGCGCGTTAACCGTCTTGGATCAAAAGCTTCACGAATGGCCTCTCCAACAAAAGTGACCATCACCAATACCAACACCAACCCAGTGACCACGCTGGTGACAATCCAGGCTGCATCCAACCGGTCGGTGCCTTGTTTTAAGAGCTCACCCCAGCTGGGCGTCGGTGGGGGTAAGCCAAATCCCAAATAATCAAGCGCCGTCAGAGCGGTAATGCCGCCGGCCACGGAGAAGGGGATAAAGGTCACGATGACTGACACTGTATTCGGCAAAATATGTGTCGTGATGATGCGCCAATCACTGGCGCCGAGCGCTTTGGCAGCCATCACATAATCGCGACTGACTTCCTTATAGGTGGCAGTTCGCATGTACCAGGTCATGCCCATCCAGCCAAAGATCACCATCAAAAACACCAGCATGCCGAAGTCCGGGGTGACGATCGAGGCGACAATCATGATGATGTACAAAAAGGGCACGTTGCTCCAGACCTCAATCAGCCGTTGTACGATCAAATCAAACCAACCACCTCGGTAGCCCATCAGGCAACCCAGTATAATGCCGATCACATAGGTGCTTGCCAGTAAGGCAATGCTGAACCAGATGGCAATGCGGAACCCGTAGACCAGACGCGCCGTGACGTCTCGTCCTGCGATGTCAGTTCCTAAATAGTGCCCCCGGTCAAAATTGGGTGCATGAGGCGGGAATTCACCGGCGTAGCTGTTGATCTCATAGGGATCGAAGGGCACGGGCGGCATCAACACCCAGTTTCCAGATCCCTCGTCCGCAAAGCGTTTTTGCAGCAGTTTGTAGTTAGTCTCATAGGCGTACTCTTCGCCAAAGGTGGTTCCAGGAATCACCGCGCCATAGGTTGGGAAATACCATTCTCCGTCGTAGTGGACGATCAGCGCGCGCGAATTCACGAACAGCTCGGCCACCAATGTAAATGCAATCAAGGCCATCAGAATCAGCGCGCTCCACCAACCACGCCGGATCCCTTGGAAGCGCGTGAGTCGATCGCGGGTAATGGGATCAAGACGGATCATTCGAAGCGCACCCGTGGATCAACAGCCGCCACACACAGATCGCTTAAGATGTTGCCGATTAAAAATAGCAGCGAGGAGATCACCAAAATCCCCATCACAACCGGGTAATCACGTTCGAGCAATGACTCATAGCCAAGTAGACCAAAGCCATTGATGTTAAATACGGTTTCGATGAGAAAAGAGCCTGACAAAATGACGCTGATGTTGTTGCCAAAATGAGTAGCCAGCGGGATCAGTGAATTGCGGACCGCATGTTTCCAGACTGCATCTTTAAACGACAATCCTTTGGCAAGCGCGGTGCGCACGTAGTCTTGAGCCAACTGATCCATGAGTGAATTTTTCATCATGAAAGTCATGACGGCAAACGAGCCGAGCATGTACGAAATCAAGGGCAATACCGAGTGCCAAAGGATGTCTTGAACCTGCTCGATCAGCGTGAATTCCTCAAATCGTTCCGAGGTGAACCCACCCAAGGGGAAAATTTCGAGTTCGGAGGCGAACGCTGTCAACAAGGCGATGCCGACAATGTATCCCGGCACCGCGTAGCCAATGAAGACAATGGCGCTGGATGAATGATCAAAGCCCTCACCGTGTTTCAGTGCTTTGGCGATCCCCAGTGGAATACAGACCAGATAGGTTAAGACGAGGGTGGTGAGCCCGTAATACAGACTGATTGGCAATCGTTCGGCGATGATGTCCCAGACCGGTTCGTTGTAGCGTGTGCTGCGACCCAAATCCAGTGTCAACACATTGCCAAGCCAGCGAACATAGGCCAGTGCGATGGGCTGATCGAACCCATAGTAGGCCTCAAGGCTTGCCAATTGCGCGGGGTTGAGGACGCCGCCACGCTCTGGGCCCTGTTGCATCTGGCTGACCCCTTCCTGTGCCAGTTGCATTTCTGTCATCATGCGCTCGATTGGCCCCCCGGGAACGAGCCGGGTTAGAACAAATACCAACAGCGTGATGCCAATAAAGGTTGGAATCACGAGCAACATGCGTCGGATAAAGTATGCCGTCACGGGTTTTGGGTTCTCTTTACCTGTTGTTCTTGGTTCAATGTAGTTAAGACTATGGCGTCAGCCCAGAAGGATGCAATGTTACAAGCACTCGAACTCTTTGATGATGCGTCTCATGCCGAGCACGCGGTTACCTTGTTTAACCAAGATTTCCGGCATGCCGGGCAAACCGATGATCTCACCATTTTCCAGGCGGAGTACCAGCTCACAGCGCCAGATCTCGACTGCTTGCACTGCTTGCTGGCCGATCAACTGGTCGGTGAAGACGATGAAACCCCATGGCTCAGTGCGCCTGTCATGGCCGCATATGTGTCGTTGGCCGAGCGCGAGGACGGTGTGCCGGTGCGCATGGATGATGCGATCTGCATCATGGAAAACCGGCAACGGCTCTATCTTGTGCGGATGATTTTGCGCCAGCCAACGCTCGACCCCTGGAGTCAGGATGCAGACCTGACCATGACGATTTATCGCGCCGAATCCAAAGACGGCGTGCATCAAGGCTTTTATGATCAAGTCGCCAATGAAGCCCATGATGCGATGGCTGCCTGTCTGTATTGGCACGGTCAAATGGACATCGAAGATGATGCCATCCGGGAAAATCACCAAATTGCCGTTGAAGCGCTGCAAACCGTGGTGCGTGACCTGATTGATGAGTTCAATCAACAAATGCCTGAAGGCTTGGTTGCCAATCTCGAGCAGGCCGGGATGTTTGATGACGAATTCGAAGAGGTCTCTGAGGACGATGACGATGACGGATCGGATTCTGGGCAAACCCCGGTGATTCACTGAGCATGGCCTTTGATTCGCTGCTTCAGGCGGCCGATGACTTTGATCACACCATTGAAGGCCTGTTTCAGTCAGACCCGAATCGCATCACGCGCTATGTCGTGGAGGCAGCCGGTATCTGTATGGATTATTCCCGGCATTGGATGACCGATGCGGTGCGCGCGGAGCTCTTCAAGCAACTCGAGTTGCAGCAGTTCGACACCCAACGGGAGGCTCTGTTCGCCGGAGAGGCGGTCAACACCACAGAGTCACGGGCAGCGCTTCATATGGCGCTTCGTGCACCGAGCACGGCTGCATTTACAGTCGATGGCCGCTCGGTGATGCCGGAGGTTCATGCCGAACTCGATGCCATGAGTGGCTTCTCAGACGCGATCCGTGAGGGCGCGCGCTGCGGTCAGACAAATCGCAGATTCACAGATGTGATTCATCTCGGGATCGGTGGGTCAGATCTTGGCCCGGCGCTTGTCTATGAGGCTTTGAAACCCTGGGTTGACGGACCGCGCGTGCATTTTATCTCGAACGTCGATGGCGCGGGCCTGAGTGATCTGTTTGAGATTTTGGATCCTGAAACCACGCTCTCAGTGGTGGTTTCGAAAAGTTTTACCACAGAAGAGACGATGCACAACGCACACCGTGTGCGCAGCTGGTTGACGGATGCACTCGGCGAGGAAGCCATTGCTTCGCACGTGGTAGCTGTCTCAACCAACATCGAGGCCATGGATGCCTTCGGGATTCATCCCGAGGCGCGGTTTCGGTTTTGGGATTGGGTGGGAGGACGCTTTTCGGTCTGGTCAGCTGTCGGGTTGAGCGTGATGATCGCACTCGGCGCGGAGCGGTTTCGGGAGCTGCTGGCCGGTGCGCATGCCATGGATCAGCACTTTCAAACGACGGCGCCTGAGCACAATCTACCGGTGATGATGGCGCTTTTAAGCGCCTGGTATGTCACCGGATTTGGAATCGAAACCCAGGCTGTGGTGCCCTATGCCGACCGGTTGGCGAAATTGCCAGCTTATTTGCAACAGCTTGAAATGGAATCCAACGGCAAATCGGTCGACCACAGCGGTCAGCGTCTTGAATATGACACCGCACCCATCGTCTGGGGTGATGCAGGCACCAATGGCCAACATGCGTTTTTTCAGTTGTTTCACCAAGGCACTCGGGTGGTGCCCTTGGATCTGTGGTTGGCGGCGAACCCCATTGGAAGCCCGCAGGCATCGCATCAGTTGTTGATGGCCAATTGTTTGGCACAACTGGATGCATTGAGCTTTGGAACCACTGAGGCCTCAGGGCACCGGGAATGTCCGGGCAATCGGCCGGCGACGCTTTTTTTGTTTGAATCATTAACACCCGAGGTACTCGGCGCAGTGTTGGCCGCCTATGAGCACAAAGTATTTACCTTGTCGGTGCTTTGGGATATCAACCCCTTTGATCAGTGGGGCGTGGAATTGGGAAAACAGCTCTGTGGCGGTGTCTTGAAACAACTGAAGACGCCTCAATCCACAGAGCCGCAGACAGCTACAGAGCGAGCGATCGGATGGATTCAAGCACATCAGCGCTGACCGATGCAGACATCAGTCGCATCATTGAGATGGCGTGGGAGGATCGCACCCCCTTTGAGGCAATTGAGTTGTCTTATGGGCTGACGGAGCCTCAAGTGATCCAATTGATGCGCCAACAGATGAAGGCGTCAAGCTTTCGGATGTGGCGTGCGCGCGTCAGCGGTCGAAAAACCAAACACGTGGCCAAGCGCGGGTTTGGCGTGGGCCGACACGTGTGTCCGACACAGCGAAACCGCTGATTGTTAGATCAAAAAGTTATTAACTTCTGAATTTATATTCTTTTGAGGCCTGATGAATGCCCCCTAACATATGGGCATTCGAAGGAGGACTTCACATGAATATATTGAAATCGCTCGTTGCATCAACTGCATTGACACTGAGCGCCATCACACAGGCCGCCACACTGACGCCGGTCATTGATGCATTCACACTCACCGACTTACAAGAGCAGGGTGCTGTAAAGGTTTTGGAAATCCGAAGCGATCCGGAGGCCTTTGCCAAGGCCCATATTCCGGGCGCTGTGCACATTCCATACGGAGAGTTCCGTGGCCCGAAAGGCAATCCCGGCGCATTGCCAGATCTCAAGGCGCTGGCTACAACATTGGGTTCACGTGGATTGACCCCAGAGGATGCCGTGGTCGTGGTGCATGATGGCGTGACCACCTCGGACTTTGGCGCGGCTGCTCGGGTGTACTGGACCCTCAAATCCGTGGGCTTTCAGGAACTTGCGATTCTAAACGGTGGGTTTCGCGGGTATCAAAAAGACGGCTTTCAGCGATCCGCTGTCGTAACGCAGCCGGAGCCCGTTGAGCTGTCCTTGCAGTTTAATCCGGCTTGGTATGCCGATACCGAGGCGGTGGCAGCACGGGTGGATGCAGGCGAGGGGGCAAGCCTCATTGATGCGCGTCTCGATGCATTTTTTGCCGGGAAAGCATGGCACGGTGCTGCGGCAAAACCTGGCATTTTGCCCGGCGCGACGCATTTTTCGTTTGAGGCTTTTTTCGATCAAAATACGCCGCTCTTAAAAGACCAGGCAGAGATCCAACGGATTGTGGCTGACGAAGGCTTGGATCAACCGAGCACTGTCTCGTACTGCAACACCGGGCATTGGGCGGCGACCAACTGGTTTGTGTTGAGTGAAGTTGCCGAGGTTCGGGACGTGCGCTTATATGCCGAGTCGATGGTCGAGTGGTCCAATGCGGGTCGTCCGATGGACAATGTGCCCTCAAGCTTGGAGTTTGCCATCTTAAAGACTCAAAAATGGTTCAACGGATTGGTTAATTGATTGCTGATACGTAGTCTTTTCATCACGTGTGTGCTCGGTGCGCTCGCAGTCTCTGCGGGCGTTCGTTTTGCACTGCTTCTTGGCTTAGGGCTATTGATCGGCTACAGCCTTGAGCGCTTTGGTTTTGGCTTCGCCGGGCCATGGCGGCGGATGATTTTGAAACGTGAGCCCGATGGGCTGATCGCACAACTGGTCGCCATTGGTTTGGCTTCAGTATTGATCCAACCATTGATTGCCTCATCAGACGGTCTATTGGGCGCCATTGCCCCGGTGTCGTTGACCATGATCATGGGCGCTGCAGTCTTTGGTTTTGCAATGCAGATAGTGCTTGGGTGTGGATCTGGAACCCTCGTCAATGCGGGCACTGGCAATCTGGTGGCCATGATGACGCTGCCTCTGTTTTGCGTGGGAAGTTTCGTTGGAAGCTTGCTGGTACCTGCAGCAATCGCATCCACGCCGCATCTGCCTGTGAGTCTGCCGGAGATATTCGGCGTACCCGGCGCCTTGGCGGTGACAGGCGCGGGGCTCATCGGCGTCGGGGTGCTGGCTGCATGGAGAGGCCAAGGCACACTTTGGAATCGACGCCTATTAACAGCCGCTGTCATCTTAGCTGCCTTGGCAGGGCTTCATGTGTTGGTGGCCGGTCAGCCGTGGGGAGTCGTCTATGGTCTTGGCCTGTGGGCGGCCAAAGGTGCGGTCTGGCTTGGATGGAACCCTGAGTTGTCCGCGTTTTGGTCGCATCCGATCAACGCAGCCGCACTGTCCCAATCGATCCTCACAGACACCACATCACTCACGAGCCTTGGTCTGGTCGGTGGTGCGGCCTTGGCAGCCTGGCGGGTATCCACGTCACAGGCATTGGTGCCAGGACTTGCCCCCTGGATATTTGTCATTGTCGCCGTGGCTGGGTTCATGCTTGGCGTGTCGTCACGTTTGGCCTTCGGATGCAATGTGGGCGGCCTGTTCAGTGGCATTGCGTCTGGCTCGCTGCATGGTTGGGCCTGGTTAGTCGCTGGATTTATCGGCAGCGTCTATGGCGTTCAAGCCCGGGAATGGTTGTGGAAGCAGGCCTCAGTGGTGCATGCATGACGCGTCGGCTTGGGATTGTCATCACACTCAGTTGCCTTTTGGGGCTCATCGTTGTGGAATGGGTGGGTGGAAATCCGCCGGATCCATTCCAAGCACCGGATCCCATGGCTTGGGGTTCGGTAGAGGGAGCGTCCGGCGCAATCTGTACGTTTGCACCTGGAGCAGAGTAATGCCACGCATTGTTGTTGAGACCACACTCGGTCGCATGGCACTGAGCTTTGAAGCAGAGCGATTGATTCGGGTCGAGTGGACTGATGAGTCGCTCGGCGGTGACTCGATACCACAAGCGCTCCTCGATCCAGTCATATCCTGTCTCAACGGGACGACTGACGGTCGAGATATTCCGGTCTCCATGACCGGCAGTCCTTTTCAGCAGCAGGTGTGGGCGGCCATGCGCGAGATTCCTGTGGGTGAAGTGCGGACCTATTCCGAGCTTGCCAAAATCTGCGGTAACGCGCGTGCAACGCGTGCTGTTGCCAACGCCTGTGGTGCCAACCCATGTGCAGTGGTTGTGCCCTGTCACCGGGTGGTTAGACGTGATGGCGGGCTTGGAGGCTTTTTCTGGGGAACGGCGGTTAAACGGACATTGCTCGAGCGCGAGGGTGTCCGGATCAGCGCCGACGACAAAGTCCTCTAATATCTCGATACCGATTCGGTATAGATAATCATCGATGCTATAGCCAGAAAACATTTATTGGATTAGTTTCTGGCGCCTTCCTATGCTCGGTCTCAATAACAAGGAGTCGACACACGATCCTTTTGGACGTTGAGCACAGGAGTTGGACATGGCCTCAAAAGCATATGATGCAGGCGTTAAAGAATACCGTGACATGTATTGGACCCCGGAATATGTTCCGTTGGATACCGATCTGTTGGCATGTTTTAAGTGTACCGGGCAGCCGGGCGTACCGCGTGAAGAAGTTGCGGCTGCCGTGGCAGCAGAGTCATCGACCGGCACTTGGAGTACGGTGTGGTCGGAATTACTGACGGATCTTGAGTTCTACAAAGGCCGTGCCTACCGAATTGAGGATGTGCCAGGGGATGAAGAATCATTTTATGCTTTTATCGCCTATCCCATTGATCTGTTTGAAGAAGGGTCGATCGTTAATGTGCTGACATCGCTGGTCGGCAACGTCTTTGGATTCAAGGCACTGCGTCATTTGCGCCTTGAAGACATTCGGTTCCCGATCGCCTACATCAAGACCTGTGGCGGTCCACCGGCTGGTATTCAGGTTGAGCGAGACCGCTTAAATAAGTATGGCCGTCCACTCCTTGGCGCCACCATTAAACCGAAGCTTGGTTTGTCTGCCAAAAACTATGGCCGAGCCGTCTATGAATGCTTGCGCGGCGGTTTGGACTTGACCAAGGACGATGAGAACGTCAACTCGCAGCCGTTCATGCGCTGGAGAGACCGCTTTGAATTTGTCGCCGAGGCCATCCAAAAGGCAGAGCAAGAAACCGGTGAGCGGAAGGGCCATTACTTAAACGTGACGGCAGCAACGCCTGAAGAAATGTACAAGCGGGCTGAATTCGCCAAAGCCTTGGGTCAGCCCATCATCATGCATGACTTCTTAACCGGCGGCTTTACGGCCAATACTGGATTGGCCAACTGGTGTCGAGACAACGGCATGCTGCTTCACATCCACCGTGCCATGCACGCGGTGATCGATCGCCATCCAAAGCATGGTATTCACTTCCGTGTACTGGCCAAGTGTCTGCGTCTGTCGGGCGGAGATCATCTTCACACCGGAACCGTTGTCGGAAAGCTTGAAGGGGATCGGAACTCGACCCTTGGCTATGTTGATCAGTTGAGAGAGTCCTTCGTGCCTGAAGACCGCTCGCGTGGCGTCTTTTTTGATCAGGATTGGGGCTCCTTACCGGGTGTATTCGCAGTCGCCTCAGGCGGTATCCACGTGTGGCACATGCCTGCCTTGGTCACCATCTTCGGTGACGATTCTGTACTTCAGTTTGGTGGCGGAACCCAGGGCCATCCGTGGGGTAACGCAGCCGGCGCCGCCGCCAATCGCGTGGCCTTGGAAGCCTGTGTGAAGGCACGTAACGAAGGCCGTCATCTTGAGCGCGAAGCGCGCGACATTCTGATGACAGCCGCACAAAGCAGTCCTGAGTTGGCGATCGCACTTGAGACCTGGAAAGAGATCAAGTTCGAGTTTGACACTGTGGATAAGTTAGATCTGTAAGTCACGAAAATCATTCAGGATAAGAGGATATAGACAATGGCACATAAAGCAGAAGTTGGCGATTTTCAGACCGCGCAAACGCTTGAGACCTTTGGGTTTTTACCGAAGTTCACACCGGATGAGGTTGTGGGTCAGGTTGAGTATTTGATCCGCCAGGGCTGGACGCCTGCGATCGAGCACGAGCATCCGAGTCAGTGCGCCAATCATTATTGGACCATGTGGAAGTTACCGATGTTCGGCGAGCGCGATCTCAATACCATCATGAGTGAAATCGAAGCCTGTCGTCGGGCCTACCCCGATCATCATGTGCGCCTCCTTGGATACGACGCATACACCCAGAGTCAGGGGCTGTGTTTTGTCGTTCATGAAGGTCACGCACGGTAAGTCCAGGGACGCAGGGGAGCGGGAGTGATGGCTGCATCAAAAACAGGTCGCGAGATCGCATTAGAACGGCGCATGGCGTTGTCCAAGTCAGGCAAGGCCAATGTCGATACGACCAATTCACATGAGACCGACGCGATTGATTCTGTTCAGCCCGCCGAGACGACCGAGATGGATGTAGTCGCACCGCTTGATGCGCGTGAACGCCGCCGCCGGATGTCAGCAACCGGAAAAGCGCACTTACCAACGCACGAGCGAACCCGTGCCATGGTGATGCAGGCGACGACCAACAATCATTCGGCCCCGCCAGTGGTGGCCAGCCAACATGTGCAGGCGATCGCTGTCCCACGCTCGGATGCACAACAGCGACGTGAACAGCTGTCAAAATACGGTAAAGCGGCCTTGAGTGCAGTACATAGCCCAGCTGAGGCCAGTCGAACCCGCGCACAAGCGCTGAGGGCGAGCCAAAGCCAATTTGGGAAAGGGGCAGTGGTCGCGTCCACCACGGCCACGGCGCCTGCGCATACCGAGACACCGGTTTCGAATAGCAGCGAGGACGTCACGGGGACTCCTGTCGCGCAACATCCTGAGATGACAGGCGCCGATCGCGGGCTGTGTCGTGAAGTCACAGGGACTGAGTATTTCAGTGACGACGTCTTCAAAGCACTTTGCCCACGTCCAAAGAGTCGTCCAGAGCCCGCTCATCCGGGTGTTCAGGTCACAGGGCGGGTGGCGACCAGTCAATTACTCAGGCCACAGGCGCAGTATGCTGACGATGTCACTGCCGATGGATTGCCAATCACCGGGGGCGAGGCA
Source organism: uncultured Gammaproteobacteria bacterium (assembly GCA_913057215.1). Taxonomy (GTDB): domain Bacteria; phylum Pseudomonadota; class Gammaproteobacteria; order Pseudomonadales; family Litorivicinaceae; genus HIMB30. The sequence continues at coordinate 34,464 of CAJXNQ010000008.1, read as the reverse complement.
GTGCGTTCTCGCGTCACGGGAACAGACGGCGATCGAAGCGCGCGGATGTCAGGCAGTCAGTATCGGAATACGCAATCGAGCGTCGCGGCGCGTGGGCGTAATCGGGATCAGTTAATGGCATCAGGCCGACTGACCGGACATTTTTTAGATGGTCACAATCATGTGACCGGGAATGCCCAGGATCATGGCTCCGATGTGACCGGTGATAACTATGCAGGCAATCGGCGGACAACCCGTTCCGAACGGCCATCGGCCGCATCTGTGGGTGGAACACGCCGTGCACACTCTGGACCACGGATCAGTGGACTCAATGCGCAATCTGTATCGACCACCGGCACGCCAGACGACGTCATCGAAGGCATGTCAGGCACACCCTACACAGGCAGTCATGCGAATCCGAGAGACCGAGCAGCGCATGCAGTCACGGGCACTCAGCCGGCGGTCGCCGGGGGTGTGACAGGCGATGCGCGTGGCGCCGACGGTCCAATTTCAGGGACGCCCTATGTGGGCGAAGATCACATGGCGGAAGCGTTTGGATACGAAACGACGGATCGTCCTGTGCGTCAGTTCAGTGTGATGTCTAAAGCGCATGCCGCGACTGCGTACACCCAAACAACGACTGGAATTACGGGATCCTTTGGCAAGGGTGGCGACAAGGTCACCGGAACAGATGACGCTCCCTTGGCACGATCGACCCAGGCGACGGAGCCTACTCAACCGGTCGGTCTTGTAACTGGGGAAGGCGCAACCACGGGACACAAAATTACAGGCGATGACTGGGATCGAAATCCGAGCGTCACCGGCACCGAAGGTCCATCTTCAACGCGCCGAAATACCACGCGTCGCAGTGATGAGTCACGCCATGCAACACGCGTCAGTGTGCCTGAGATGTCAACGCGTGAACGCCCAGTCAGTAAAGTGACCGGCTCAAGTGGCAATACGTCTGACGGGGCGCTCATCACCTATTCAGGTGGAGCACGGGGCTAAGTGATGATCATGCAGCGACACACACGCTCGACACCGCAAGGCCTACCAGAGGGTCGTGCGCCGCTTCGCAGGCCGGGTGCGCGTTCTGTGCATCTCGATGCCGTCACGCTTGAGTGTGATGTGACGCATGAAAATCAACGTCTCGGTGCGTACGAAACACGTATCAAAGCGGCGTTTGATCAGGTGATTCCGTTAGTCCGCCAATTGGTTTCGCGCCAGTTTGAAGCAGATTTTGCCGAGTCTGCAGCTGAAGAGATCCGTGCAGTTTTGGGATGCGAACCACCGTATGCACTGCTGCAACACGCCTGGACCGGTCAGTTAGATGTCAAAGCCTTGGTCTCTCACCTGACTTTCGCGGTCTATCTGCAGTTTGTGACAGACGCCATTCAGGCCCGACCGCTCGCGCACCCTGCGTGTGAGGCATTTCAACGCTTTCTAACCGAGTGTGGCTACCACCGGTTTGACATTACACCCTGTGCAGATGGACGCATGGCGCATGTGATTCGTTATGTGCTGCGCCTCCCGGCTGAGCTGGTCCGTCGTAAAGCCTACGCAGGTGCTGTCTTTGATATTGAAGATAATCTTGCGAAGTGGGCTGAAGTTGAGCTGATGCGCACCCAAGAAAGCGGCCCATCTGCCACACAATATCTCAAGGTGGTGGCCTATCACGTCAGTTCAGTGGATTGTGAGACGGAAGGCTGTGCAGCCCATGGTTCTGATGATCAGAAAGCCGCGCAAGCCGGTCTGGATGCCCTCGATGGATTCAAAAAGGCGGTTGCACAGACCTTCCATCAGGATCAGGCCGTTGAGGGGTTGCTGATCGGTGTGGATACGGCCACTGATGCCATTCGGCTTCACCTGCCCGATGCAAACGGTGTGATCGCGCTGGATACACAGATCCGTGCTCTGGACTGCGTCGGCATGGATCGCACTGCGATTCAGGCGCACGTTGAGACACAGGCCTCGCACGCAGCCCCTGGGATGCAGAAGCTCGCAGCGCGCTTGATCGAGCACAATCTTGAACAGCTTCGCTACGTCGAGAGCCGCCATGCCGGCGTCTATCCAGATATTGGCCATGCCGAGCGATTCATTGGCATCGGTGTCGGCTTTGATGAGATCCAACTGCGGAATTTGATGTATTTCGGGTACTTGCACACGGTTGAAGAGGGTGCAGCCGACATCGATGTTGGACTCAAAATTTTTAAGGGCCTGAATCAATCTCGGGGTCTGGCGACACCCGTTGTGATTCGGTTTGATTACTACGGCTCAATACCGGGTGCGAGAGCACGCGCAGCCAAGCGCGCGGCGCGAGTGGCACAGGCATTGAGTGCACGCTATCCCGATCAGTTTGCCCGTGCCGAGATTCACTACATCCAAGTGAGTCGAGATTTAGAGACCCGCGAGCCGCCTGAACTGCTGGGATCCAACCTCCCGTCACTGATAGAGGAAATTGGTGAATGAAGATCTGTCAGGTCGAACGACCCTTGGTTGCGACCAATCGCATCGCTGAAATGGAACACAAACACCTGCAGGTGGTGCGTGATGGCACCAGTTCACAGGTTGCAGTGGATGCAGTCGGAGCCAAGCCAGGTGATTGGGTCATTTGCGTGGGCAGTTCAGCTGCGCGGGAAGCCGCCGGTAGTAAAGGCTATCCCAGTGACCTGACGATTGTTGGAATCATTGATCACTGGCCGCCCGCCGATGAGGCATCGGCATGATGGTCTGCCAAGTGACAGGATCCTTGGTGTGCTCATCCCGAATCGATGGGCTCAAACATACGGTATTCCGGGTGGTCCGGGATGCACTCGGGAAACCGCAGGCAGCAACGGATCCAGTTGGTGCCAAAGAGGGGGACTGGGTGTTTTTAACAACAGGCACGGCCGCACGATTTGCAGCCGGTGACTACGACATTCTGACCGATCTCACCATTTGTGGCGTGATCGATCAGTGGCCTCCAGCGGATGTTGATACGCAACAGCCCTGGATCTCAACAGCAAAGGAATAGGAGAGCACGATGGCTGAAGAAAATTACGGCATCGCACTGGGAATGATCGAGACGCGTGGCTTGGTGCCCGCCATTGAGGCCGCTGACGCCATGACAAAGGCTGCCGAGGTGCGCTTGATCAGTCGAGATTTTGTGGGTGGTGGCTATGTCACCGTGATGGTTCGTGGCGAAACCGGTGCAGTGAATGCTGCGGTCCGCGCCGGTGCAGACGCCTGTGAGCGTGTAGGTGACGGCTTAGTCGCTGCACACATCATTGCCCGTCCGCACCGCGAAGTCGAACCGGTATTGACGAAGAAATAATTGATCCATTCATTGTAGAGAGCATAAACGGAGAAATACGATGGCGAATGAAACTTATGGGATTGCCTTGGGCATGATTGAAACACGCGGCCTGGTTCCAGCGATTGAAGCTGCGGATGCCATGACGAAGGCAGCTGAAGTCCGCTTGATTGGACGCGACTTCGTTGGCGGAGGGTATGTCACTGTGATGGTTCGTGGTGAGACGGGTGCAGTGAATGCTGCCGTCCGTGCCGGCGCAGATGCCTGTGAGCGGGTGGGTGATGGCTTAGTTGCTGCACACATCATTGCGCGCCCACATCGCGAGGTCGAGCCGGTCTTGCCATCGCCTGAAGGCTGATCAATCCTCATGAAGCGGCATGACACGACGTCAGGCCGCTTCAGGCCAAGCACGTGGAGTCATGATGGGAATGTGGAAAGAACGAGAGCGTCCGCCACAACTGGAGCGACGGTACACTTTTACAGATTATGAGGCGCTCCGTGGTTTCTTAGACCAGGCGGCGCAGCTGTCTGAGGCGGCTGGTTATTACCCGGACATGGCCTTTGGGCGCGATTATTTAAATGTCACCATCGCGAGTACAGATGGTGAAGCCTTGTCAGAGATGCACCGACGATTTGCAGAGGATCTCGATGCACTCGGTGGCTATACGAGTTAACCGATGATCATCGCAATGGCCAGTAATAAAGGTGGAGTCGGAAAGACCACCTTGGCCATTAATCTTGCGGGCCAGTGCGCGACGCATGGATCCACCGTCCTCATTGATGCCGATCCGCAACGCTCGGCGTCACATTGGGCAAGCTTATCGACTGGGCACTCGATTGTTGTTGAGCCGATGTCTGACAGCAGAGGTGTGCAGGCGCTCTGTCGGGAATTTCAGCATGTAATCTTTGATTGCCCGCCCTCGATTACCCATGCTGAGACTGTGTTGGCTGCCTCGTTTGCTGATCAGATCTTGATTCCGGTGTTGCCGTCACCCCTTGATTTATGGGCAACGCTCGCGGTGTCAGAGGCACTCAGTACAGTGCAGGCTCGGGTGTCAGTGGTTTTGAATCAGGTTGAGCCGCGCACACGGTTGACCAAGGATGCTGAAGCGATTCTTGATCAATTAAAGCTCAATGCCATGCACACCCGCATTCACCGACGCGTTGCCTACCGAAACGCCATCCTTGAGGGATGCACAGTCGATCAAATTGGCCGCGCTGGCCGCGAAGCCAGCGTCGAAATCAAAGCCTTGTTTCATGAAATCAATGCATAGGAGTCATCGATGACAGCACGCAAACCCGCTGGTGAAAAACTGGCACAAAGTTTAGCCGCCGTGGCGAAGGCGCAGCCCTCACAAGCAAAGCCTGCGGCCAAGAAACCACGGACGAGTCAGGCGAAAACGGCGCAGCCAAAGACCCGGCAACCTGCTGCACGCACGAAGACGGCACGCGCTGCCTCGGACAGCGCTCCGTTTCAGTCAAGCTCCCGCGTCTGGCCTGATTAACATACACTGGTCCCTGGCTCCTTGATGCAACAGGAGCACGAAGGGGGCGGTGCATGCATAAAGGATTTGAAGTGGGACCACAGGCTGCGTCAGAAATTCCTGAATTCATTGTTCGGCACACGACAATGCGCCAGCTACAGATTTTTGAGGCCATTGTCCGGCACGGGAGTTTTACGCGCGCAGCCGAAGAGCTGTTTTTGACGCAACCCACGGTCTCAATGCAGACGAAAAAGCTGACGGATGCATTTGGATTACCGCTTTTGATGCAGGTTGGCCGTCAGGTTCGCCCGACAGAGGCGGGCGAGGTGGTGTACTCCACGATTCGCGAAATGTTTACCTCTTTGAATAATCTCGATGTCGCTCTGTCAGAGATTCAAGGCTTAAAGCGGGGACGCCTGCGGCTGGCAGTGGTCTCGACAGCGAAATATCTCGCTCCAGAATTACTCGGTAAATTCAATGAGTTGTACCCAAATATTGAATTATCTTTGAAGGTATCAAATCGGGACCGTGTGATCGAACGGATGGCCAATCACGAAGATGATCTGTACATCATGGGACAGGTCGCGCACGAGTTTGACGAGGTCGAAGTCCATCCCTTTGCACCCAATCCCTTGGTTGTGATTGCACCGAAAACCCATCCGTTAGCCGCGCGGTCTGAAATCTCTCTCGCTGAGCTCGCTGAATACCCGTTTATTTTGCGTGAACCAGGCTCTGGGATTCGTGATGCAACGCTCAGGGTCTTTGATGCCGCCGGCATCGAGCCCAAAATCAAAATGGAGTTGGGCAGTAACGAAGCCATCAAACATGCGGTGCTTGCCGGGCTTGGATTATCTGTGTTGTCACTGCACTCAATGACACTCGAAGGCCCGCAAGGTCCCCTTGGATTACTGAATGTCAGTGGTTTTCCGATCATGCGACAGTGGTTTATTGTGCATCCGAAGGGTCGCATGCTGTCACTGGTTGCCAAATCGTTTCTTGAGTTTGCGATCAGTGAGCAAGCCCGGATGCGGGGCTCCATGGCGGATCAATGGCCTGCCGTGTTCGCTGACGAACGCGCGTGAAAGCGTTGGCGGGTTTTGATCACCATCCGATGACATGACTCGGTGTGGTTCATCAGTTGAATCGCATCAAGATCAAACCAACACACCGCGTGTGACTCGTGATTTCCAGGCAGCGCAATACCCGTGGGCGCTTCAAAGAGATACCGAATGTCAAAATGATCGTGGGCTGGAACATTTGGGATTGCGGGGATCCGATGCACATCAATGTCAAAAATTCCGTGACCAAGGGGTGTTAACTGACTCGGTGGTAGACCGGTTTCTTCAATCGCTTCGTTGAAGGCCACCGCGTTGATGTCGCTGTTGCCATCGGCGTGCCCACCCGGTTGAAACCAACGATCGAGCTTTTGATGGTGCAGCAACACAGCCTGTGTGCGATCCGCGGAGATGATCCACGCAGATCCGGTGACGTGGCCGCTGAGATGACTGCGTTCAAAGCAGTCCGGTGTGTGTTCAACAAACTGGCGCGTACGTGCCAGAAATCCAGCTTCATGTGCGTCGAGTGGTTGATACACCGCCAGTTGTTGCAAAAGATTTTGCCGATGCATCTCAGGTTCCCATGGGATTTTGGATGGCTTGGATTGCAGCCTCAGCGGCTTCATCGACATCGGCTTCAGAGCCTGCAATGGTCAGCCGTCCAAAGGCGCCGACAGCCCGTACGTCAACCAGCGTGATGTTCGCTGCTTTTTCAGCTTGATTGGCGGCATAGACAATGTAGCCGGCCGGTTCGGTTTCCAAAATGAACATGCTCTGACCGGGAAGAATCATCGAGCCTCGGCGGTCCTGGCGATTGATCAGCACCGTGTGGTCTGGTGTCATTCCCCGAATGGTTTCTTGCCAGGCGATGGAGGGCAGGGTGCGGTCGCTGACTTCAGCGCGCATGCGCCCAAGAATCGCACGACCGGCCTCACGCACGTCGGATTGATCGCGCTGATGAATGACCATGGCGCCATAGGCTCGCTCGACAACCTGTTGGGCCAGGTGCACGCGCGTGGCTTTCAGAGCGGCATCCGTGAGCTGATGAACTGCCATCCCTGGCGAGACTTCAACCCATAAACAAGCATCACCGGGCACCGGCAAAAATCCCTGCGACACGGTTGCCATGTAGGCTGCCAATTGCGGCTGCAAGGCGTCGCAGTAGACATAGGTGCGCAGAGTGATGGCCGGCTGGTTCATGCGTGTGCTCGTTGCTCAAGATAAGCGCTGGCGTCTTTGAGGCAGGCCTCGCGTTCAGCATAAATATGATCTGGATGGATGCGTTCGAGAATACCAAGTCGATCCATCCGTTCGCGGACGCTTGACCCCATGCCCACGAAATACACCGGCTTTCCTGCATCCAGGTCATCAAACACCATTTGCTCGATGGCCAGTGATGAGGACACGCCAATCACCGGGACGTCTGTGAAATCAACCACCAAGACCTGGTGATCCGAGAGCACCGCGCGCTGCCGTGAAATGGCTTTTGCAAGGCCGAAGAAGAGGGGGCCACCCAGTGCAAATACCAGGATTTTTCCATTGGCATCATCGAGAATGGTTTGCTCATCGCTGGTGAGCTCGTCCTCATCACCATCCCGAATGGCTTTCACTGCATCGCTTTGGACCTTGGTGAGACGCTCGATGGTTAACAGGTTGGCAACAAAGACACCGATTGAAACCGCGACGATCAAATCCACAAAGACGGTCAGCGCAATGACCATGTATAAGATCCCGGCCGATTTTGGCGAAACGCGGTGCGCGCGCTTTAAGAAGCCCCAGTCGATGATGTTGAGTCCTACGTTTAAGGCGATACCGGATAGAACTGCCAAGGGAATCATGGCTGTGAGTTCGGCAATCCAAATGATGACCACGACAAGCACCGCAACCCGCGTGAGGCCTGAGAGTGCTGAGCGGGCGCCTGCTTGGATGTTGACGACCGTTCCCATGGTCGCGCCAGCCCCTGGGATCCCGCCAAAGAAGCCTGAGGCAATGTTACCAACACCCTGGCCGATCAATTCTTTGTTGGCGTTCGATTCTTGTTTGGTGAGATTGTCTGCGATCACCGATGTTAAGAGCGCGTCGATGCTCCCCAGCATGGCTAAAACCAATGCGTTCACCAGCATGACTTGCCACTGACTCCAGTCAAAAACGGGCATTTGCAGCGACGGTAAGCCCGTTGGGATTTCCCCGATAACTCGGATGTCGCTACTGAAAAACAAGACGGCAATGACAGTCCCAAGCACCAATGCGAGCAGTTGTGGCGGCAAGAAACGACGGACTTGTTTGGGTGTAAAGACCAACACGGCAAACGTGATGGTGCCCAAGGCGAATTCAGCCCAGGAGATGTTCGAGACCAGTGTTGGCAGTGATTCGAGTGTGCCGATCACGCCCCCGGGTGGCGGGGCTGAGCCGAGAAACGGCCCAATTTGCAGGATGATAAGAATCAATCCGATCCCACTCATGAATCCTGAAACCACGGTGTAGGGCATCATGGTGACAAAGTGACCGACTCGGAAAATACCAAACCCGATTTGAAAAAAGCCCGCCAAAATGACCACTGTGAATGCCATTGCCAACCCTTGATCGGGATTGGCAGCGAGGAGGCTTGCGATCACTGCCGTGAAGACAACGGTCATAGGACCTGTTGGCTCAGAGATCAGTGTTGGGGTGGCACCAAAGAGGGCGGCAAACAGGCCAACTAGAACTGCACCATAGAGGCCTGCTTCTGGGCCTGCGCCTGAGGCCACACCGAAAGCAAGCGCCATTGGGAGTGCAATGACGGCGGCTGTGACCCCGCCGAAGACGTCACCTTTGATGTTATCAAATCGAATGGTATTCAGAATCTGCAAAGACGGCTCCTTCATGCGTTGGTTATACGGGGCTTCACACAGGATGTGAAAACGATTGTTTCAATGATACGCATCAACAATCGTCAATGGGAGCTCAGGCGTCGTTCAGTTTCCAGCAATACAAGGCTAAGAAACTGCGAAAGGGCGCGGCCTGTTCAATCCAAGCAGCGCGTGGCTGGCCGGCCTCAAGAGCAAGCCTTTCACTGATACGTTTCAAAATCAGGTCGCCATCAGACCAGATGTCCGGATTTTTCAACACAAATAACTCCCACATGGCCACGCTCCAAGGCCCGATTCCCCAAAGCGCAGTCAATTGCCGGAAGCGTTCGGTTTCAGACGTATTCATGAGCGCACAGAGCCAGGATTCGCCGTGGTTTAGAAGCTCTGTGAGTGTGCGTTGTTTGGCACGAGACAGGCCAAGCTCCGATGTCTGCCCAGAGGCGAGTGCATCAATCCGTGCACTTCGATCTGGGTAATGCGCGCAGACTCGAGCCCAAATCGCACGTGCAGCCTGGTTCGAGACCTGTTGCCCAACAATGATTTGGCACAATCCCATTAGAGGATCGTCTGAATAACGATCCGGGATCACCAGCGGTCCTTCACGGGCGATGAATTCCGATAGCTTTTTTGAGCCGAGCTTGGTTAGATGCAAGCAGGCGGCATGGCTTTGATCAGGTGCCGTCATCAGATAATAAAAGAAGAAGGAATCACGAACATGGTTCGTATGATCGCATTGATTCGGGTGTTTAACGCATCTGATTTTGCCAAATATCGTGAGTTGGTCCCAGAAACTCTCAAACCCTATGGTGGCGAATTGAGGTTTCGGGCTGAGCGTCCGTTAACGCTGGATGATGAAAACGGCATTGGTGATTTTTCGCAGATTGCCTTGTTCTGGTTTCCAACCCGAGAAAACATGGTGGATTGGTATGAGTCTGATGCCTACCACGATCTGTTGGATCTTCGCGCGAGCGCCGGTTCGTTTACCTTGCTTGGCATGGATCCAGATTAAAAACGCGCATAATCATTATTATGTTAAATTAAATGAATTGTAGATAAGAACCCCCGCGGAGGTCTCTATGCAGGTCAACACCTACTTCGACAATCAAGTCACCTCGCTTGGGTTTGAAAACACGAATGGCCGCGCATCCGTCGGTGTCATGCAACCAGGCCGCTATGAGTTTTCGACCCAGGATGATGAGCGCATGGTGGTATTAAGTGGCGCCCTTGTAGTACAACGCGTACAAGATCCTGAACCCTTACTGTATTCCGATGGAGAGGAATTTCGTGTTCCAAGCGGCGAAACATTTACTGTTGAGGTTACTGAAACAACCGCCTACCTCTGCGAATACACTTGATCCAACCTCTGTTGGCGCGCGCGCCCAAGGCATTGCGGGCTTTCGTGAAACTGTGGCCGTGTGTCAAGGTGCTGAGGTCTGTGTGCGTACGTTCGGCGACAGCAGTGCCCCGCCTGTCGTCTGCTGGCATGGGTTCGCACGGACAGGTACCGATTTTTGTACATTGGCGACCGCGCTTTCGAGTTCGTTTTATGTCATCTGTCCGGATACACCAGGGCGCGGTTCGAGTGAGTGGCTCTCCCCGTCTGAATACACATTCTCGCGGTATCAAGGCATTGCCTCCGATCTGATTCAACAATTTGCGGGCAGGCGTCGGGTGCAATGGATCGGCACCAGTATGGGTGGCGCGCTCGGGATGATGCTGGCGGCATCTCCACAGACGCGTCATCTGATCGATCGCTTGGTTCTGAATGATATTGGGCCTGAAGTACCGCAGGATGCGTTGAATCGGATTCAAGATTACACCGGTGAACCACAGGCATTTGAGAATTATCGGTCTGCAAAACGGTACTTTGAAACAATCTACGCACCCTTCGGTGAGCTTTCTGAAGACGAATGGGACATTTTGTTGTTGCACTCATTACGGAGGAATCCAGAGGGTTTGCTCACGCAACACTACGATCCCAGGATCTTGTCTCAGTTTGGTGAGCCACAAAATCCAAGCTGGGCGTGGACGATGTTTGCGTCAATTACAGCACCCATGCTGGTCATTCGAGGGATGGACTCGGATGTGCTGACCGCTGAGATTGCGGATCGGATGGTTGGGAGCGCCTTGCGAGTCGAGCGGCTTGATTTGCCGGGTCTTGGGCATGCGCCCTTTTTAAATACGCCTGATCAAATCAAAGAAATTCAGTCATTTATTTCAAAATAGTTAAGTCGGACTTAACTTGATTTTGACGATAAAGTCCTCGGTTACATCAAGATCCTGATCTGGAATCGCCCACTCGCCCACTGCATAACCACCCTCAAGCATGGCCTTGGTATCCCCAGTCACCAACGGGTGCCAATCTGGCAGTGACTTGCCTTCGTAGAGGCGTCGATATGCACAGCTTTCAGGAAGCCAGCGATACTGGGCCTTGGGAATGTCGCGGACATTTAAACAGTCAGGAACTCGTCGCGTGCGCTCGTCATACACTTGGCATTGTCGATCACTCCCAAGATATTGGCATTTCACACAGGTGTATTCGAGTTGTTGGGTCTCTTCATCCTCAAACTTGTGGAGGCAGCACAGTCCACAGCCGTCGCACAGCGATTCCCATTCCGCAGAACTCATTTCATCCAGTGTTTTATGCTGCCAAAAGTTGGTTGCATTCATGGCCATGAACCCTTTGCGTTCAGTGACTTGTGTCTTTGGTTTATGACACAATTAAATGTCATCTGTCGATCATCTCTGGAGCCTTCATGATTCCGCGCTTGAAATCGCGACAACCCATTGCTTCTGAAACCAGTGCGTTTATGCAAACGCTGCTGGAGTCTGGCTTTGAAGGTGAAATTGCAGGTGATCAAGCCACGCGCACGGTGCTCGCGACCGACAACAGCATTTACCAGATTACACCTCAGGCCTGCGTGTTTCCAAAACACCATGACGATTTAGTGCGAGTGATGCGGGCTGCGTCTGAGCACTCAGAGGTGACATTGTTTCCCCGCGGTGGCGGGACCGGCACCAACGCACAAAGTCTTGGTGAGGGAGTCATCGTGGATACGTCTCGCCACATGAATCGGATACTCGAGGTGAACGTGGAAGAACGTTGGGCTCGGGTGGAGTGCGGTGTGGTGAAAGACCACTTAAATGCGCAGATTAGAGCCGATGGTCTATTCTTTGCGCCCGATACATCGACATCCAACCGCGCCACGATCGGCGGGATGATCAATACAGACGCATCCGGCCAGGGTTCATGTCAGTATGGGAAAACCCGTGATCACGTCATTTCCATGCAGGCGGTGTTGTTGACTGGAGAGACACTGACGACCTCTGTGCTGTCAGATGCAGCCCTGGACGCCCTTCCCGAGACCTCAACTGAGTCGCGCATTGGTCGCGCGCTGCGAGATCTGCACGATGAGAATCTTGCCGACATCGAGGCAGCCTTTCCCGTCTTGAATCGCTGTTTGACGGGATATGATTTAAAGCATGTTCGAACCGAGAGCGGTGAGATTGATTTAAACGCCGTGCTCTGTGGGTCAGAAGGCACCCTTGGCTTGATCAGTGAGGCGACGATCAATCTCGAGCCGCTACCGACTGAAATTGGCTTGGTTGCTGTTCAATACGAAAGCTTTATGGACGCCCTGTTCGATGCCCGCGAGCTGATGCAGCATGGCGCGACCTCCATTGAGACGGTTGACTCGACTGTTTTAAATTTGGCCATGAACGATTTCGTATGGGACAGCGTGCAGGCTTATTTCCCAAGCTCTGAGAAAACCCTTCAGGGCATCAATTTGGTGGAATTCACAGATTTTGATACGGCATCCCTGTCAGCAAAGATAGACGCATTCAGTCGGCACTTGGATGCAGTGGCTGAGGCAGGTGGTCGGTCGTTTGCGCACGCGATCGCGCGCGGGCGCGCACAGGTCAATCAGGTGTGGGCGATGCGGAAGCGAGCTGTCGGCCTTTTGGGCGGAGTTCAGGGTGCTAAAAAACCTGTGGCCTTTGTCGAAGATACCTGCGTGCCGCCTGAGAATCTGGCCCCATTCATCGGCGAATTCAGAGAATTACTCGATGCGCATGCGCTCGATTACGGTATGTTTGGGCATGTCGATGCAGGTGTTTTGCATGTGCGTCCAGCGCTTGATTTGAAGGCGCCCGAGTCACTTCAGTTGATGCGCACGATCACAGATCAAGTCGTTGATCTTACTAAGAAATATAATGGTCTATTATGGGGAGAGCACGGTAAAGGTGTACGGTCTGAATACGCGCCTGTCTTCTTCGGCGATCTGTATCCGGCGATTTGCCAGATCAAGGCGCTTTTTGATCCACAGAATCGACTCAACCCCGGAAAAATCGCCGGTCCGACCCCAGAGACACCGCTTCGGAAGATTGATGAAGTGCCGCTCCGGGCGCACTCCGATCGGAAGATCGCTGAGGGATTGACTGAACCCGCTGGAACAGCCCTGGTGTGTAATGGCAATGGTGCCTGCCACAATTATGATCTCGATGATCGGATGTGCCCGAGCTGGAAAGCAACACGTGACCGCAGACACACCCCGAAGGGGCGTGCTGGGCTGATGCGAGAATGGGTCACCCGCCTCTCTGATGCCGGCGTACACACACTACCGGAGCAGTCGCTGCTGCAGTCACTCATCGGTCTTCCAGGGCGGATGGCGCGGACATTCCGGAAAAGTTCAGCACAGTATGACTTCAGTCATGAGGTGTTTGAGGCCATGGATGGATGCTTGGCGTGTAAATCATGCACTGGCCAGTGTCCGATCAAGGTCAGTGTGCCAACGTTTCGAAGTCAATTCTTGCATGGATACTACTCGCGATACTCAAGGCCTCTAAAAGACTGGCTGGTTGGGACGCTTGAATACGTTGTGCCCTTGGCTGCGCAGGTGCCGCGACTCTATAACGGTCTACTGCAATCCAGTGTGGGTCGATCTGTATTACAGCGCGTTGGCATGGTTGACTCCCCTGCGCTCAGTGGGCTCGATCCGCATCGCGCGATTGCCGATCACGGATTCCAGGTGACCGACCTCGAGCGGTTACAAACGATGCAACAGGCGGAGCCGGCGCGTTTTGCAAAACAGGTTGTTGTGGTGCAGGACGCGTTTACCAGTTACTTCGAGACTCAGTTGGTGATCGATGTGTTTACTGTGCTGAGACATCTCGGATTTGAGCCATCGCTCATGCCCTATCATCCCAATGGTAAGCCGCTGCATGTGCATGGGTTCTTACCTTGGTTTCGCCGTGTTGCGAAAAAACACGTTGATTTATTAAACGCTGTCGATCGCCTCGGTGTGCCCATGGTGGGTGTCGATCCCTCGATGACTCTGACCTATCGCTCGGAGTATCTGGAGGCCGGTCTTGATGCGCCGCGCGTTCGGTTGATTCAGGAACTCTTAGCCGAACGGCTTTCAACACTTGAGATTAAGACGGTGTTGCCAGTTCGCCAGTACCGTTTGTTTGCGCACTGTACAGAGGCCACCAATGCGAACGCATCGCTGGCAAGCTGGCAGGCGGTGTTTGCAACGGCTGGTCAGTCGTTGTCAGTTGAATCGGTCGGTTGCTGTGGCATGGCTGGAACATTCGGCCATGAGACGCGCCATGTCGACACCTCGAAAACGATCTACACCCAAAGTTGGCAGCCTAAGATTGAAGAGAATCAAAGACCTACCGAGATTTTAGCGACTGGTTATTCGTGTCGTGCTCAGGTGAAGCGTTTCTCTAATCAGACTGTGAAGCATCCGATGACTGCACTACGTGAAGTGTTGGTCGACTCCGAACAGCCGGCTTGAGTCGACTCGGTACGCCCGCAAAGCGCGCCAAGGGGCTGGGTTTGCCGGGGATGTATGCGTTTTGCTCTTTTTTCGCGCGAATGCAGTAGATCGCGCCGATCGGCCATTCTTTGCGCGCCACGCGGTGTTCAAGGCCTTTCAGTGCTTTTCTGATGGATTTGCGAACCACAGGCAAGCTGTATACGGCGTGTCGCGCCAATTCGGGAACGAGGTTTAAAAGCCTGCACCAATCTTCGACTTGATGGCGACGCATGAACCTTAGACGCCACGGGATCAGACTGTCGAACCGACTGGTGAGCATCCGTCGTATTCCCCAACTGCTGTTTGGATTAAACCCAAAGACGAGCAGTCGTCCGCCTGGGCGCAATACGCGCTCGGCTTCTCGAATCACCTGATGCGGATGGACACTTAAATCGAGCGTGTGATGTAACACGAGAATATCGATGGAATCTGTCGGAAATGGCAGCAAACAGTCCTCGGCCATCACCACGGGACAGTGTGGATTGGATGGCAATTCCCCACCAAAAACCACTTGAAAACGAACGGGTGCAAGTGAATCGGCGATCAATGGAAAGCCCGCGGTGCCACCAACCTGAACCACCACTTGTCCAAACAGGCGCCTGAGCTCACGGCGTGCGAGTCTGCGCTCTTCGACCTGAATGCGATGGCCCAGTCGACCTGCAACCCAACGGTCCCAAGCCCGCTGACGCTCATCAAGACTCATGCGAAAGACACTCTGAACAGTCATGAAGTCATGGTACCATTTCAGGTTTAAGCATCAATAAATAAGGATTGTGAATGGGAATGCTTTCAGGAAAGCGCGCTCTGGTCGTTGGTGTCGCAAGTAAGCTGTCAATCGCTTATGGCATTGCCGAGGCAATGCATCGTGAAGGGGCCGATCTTGCGTTCACTTACCAAAACGATAAGTTGAAAGAGCGTGTGCTCGGATTTGCAGAGACCTGGGACACGCCTGCCAGTCGATGCTTTCCCTGTGATGTGGGGAGTGACGACGAGATTGACGCGGTCTTTCAGGGACTCGGTGAGGTCTGGGATGGACTTGATATTGTTGTGCATGCGGTGGGTTTTGCACCGGGTGATCAGCTCAGTGGATCCTTTGTCGATGTGACAACCCGTGAGGGCTTCCAGATCGCGCATGATATCTCGAGTTACAGTCTGATCGCACTCGCCAAGGCTGCACAGCCGATGCTCGAAGGCCGTGATGGGAGCATCATCACCCTCTCCTATTTAGGTGCCGTGCAAACCATGCCAAATTACAATGTGATGGGCTTGGCCAAAGCATCCCTGGAAGCGGGTGTTCGATTCTTGGCCACGAGCATGGGACCGAAGGGCCATCGCGTCAACGCCATCTCCGCGGGACCGATTCGAACGCTGGCCGCCAGTGGTATCAAAGATTTCCGTTCGATGTTGAGCTATAACGCCTCGCGGACTCCGCTTCGCCGCAACACAACGATCTCCGAAGTCGGCAATACGGCAGCCTTTTTAGCCTCAGATATGGCGTCAGGGATCACCGGCCAGACGATTTATGTCGATAATGGCTTTAACATCACGGCCATGGCCGACTCGGATCAGGCCTGATGTTATCCGTCGCCCGCGTGCATGCCTTTGCTGATAATTTCATATGGATGGTTCACAACGGTCGCGAGGCCGTGTGCGTCGACCCGGGCGACGCGCGGCCCGTATTGTCTTATCTCAGCGAAACACAGCAGCGCCTGGCCGGTATCCTGTTGACACATTGGCACGGTGATCATCAAGGCGGTGTTGAGGATCTGAAGGCCGCCTACCCTGATGCCTGGGTGCGCGGCTCAAAAAAACGGCTCAAAGGACCATCTGTACCCTTGGCTGAGGGCGATGTCATTGATGTGCTGGGCGCGTCCTTCGAAGTTCTTGAAGTACCTGGGCATACATTGGATCACATCGCCTTGGTATCTGAGTCACCCTTGTTCCCAACACCGGTTGCCTTTACAGGTGACACCCTATTTGCAGGCGGTTGCGGGCGACTCTTTGAGGGCACTGCCGAGCAAATGTTTGAGAGTTTAAACAAGCTCAATCAATGGCCTGAGACCACTCAAGTGTACTGTGCACACGAATACACCGAAGCAAACTTAAAATTCGCAGTGGCCTGTGAGCCTGACAATGCAGCCACTCAAGAGCGACTCACACACGTTTCAGCGATGCGATCACGCGGTGAAGCCACAGTTCCATCAACGCTTCTGCTTGAACGCCAAACCAATCCATTTTTGCGATCGGAGTCGAGTCACGTGCTCGCTGATCGCCGACTACAAAAAGATCATTTTTAATGCAAAAGCAATTGATAGTATTGAGCTTATGCTCATTGGGGTTCGCGTTGACTGGTTGTCAAACTGTGTCAGAACAGACTGCGAGCGCGCCCACTCGAACCATCTCAGAGACTGCAGTAAATCCTGAGTCGGTCGATTCAGAGGTCGTTGAAGCCGAAGCCATCGATGAGGCCTCACTGTATGACCCCTTGGCAATCGTGCGTGAGCTTGGAGAGGCGGTTGATAGCCCTCGGCTGAATGCAGATGACGAATCCGGTGAAGAGACACAAAGTGTGACTGTGCTCAGTGATGCCGATGACTCGATCTGGAGTGACATTGCGCAATCTTTCCAAATGCCCGGATTGAAGGAATCCAAATATGCAGATCTGCACCGGAGACGATTGACCCACAGCGCTGATTTTTTCGGTCAATTCCTGGCGAAAGCCGATGTCTATCTTCCGTATGTTTGGCAAGAAGTGCAGGCGCGTGGTATGCCTGCGGAGATCGCATTACTTCCCTATGTTGAGTCGGCCTACTCCCCGTGGGCCGTTTCGCACATGGGTGCCGTTGGCATGTGGCAAATCATGCCAGGTACGGCGCGTGTCTTGAATCTCAAAATGGGTCAGACATGCGACCAACGCCGTGACATTGTGCACTCAACACGGGCGGCTTTGGATTATCTGGAACAAATGCATGCAAAATTCGATGACTGGTTGTTGGCGATTGCGGCGTATAATGCGGGTCCTGGGCGTATTGAGCGCGCGATTCGTGCCAATCGACGGGCCGGTCGTCCAACAGATTTCTGGTCACTGAAGTTGCCCCGCGAAACCCGACGGTATGTGCCCCGGTTACTGGTGACGCGTGATCTGATTTTAGAGGCGCAAGCCCGCAACATCGCGCTTCCCGACATTGATCCTGCCATTGGGTTTCGGGAACTGAATCTCAAAGCGCCAATGGAAGTCAATTTGGTTCGTGAACTCAGTGGCCTGAGCCTTGAGGAGATTCGCACCTATAATCCCTGTATCCGGACTTGGATCACACCGGCTCACGAACCCTATACGATCACGCTTCCAAACGAGGTCATCCAAGAATTCTCGACAAGACTCGTCAGTGTGTCCGTCCGCGATTACGTTCGTACGCGGCCGTATCGTGTCCAGACTGGAGATACTTTGAGTGAAATTGCAGCACGTACAGGCGCCTCGGTCACCGAGCTGATGATGCTCAATGGGCTTCAAAATTCCCGCATCGTCGCCGGCAGGACGCTCCGTGTGCCCAGCACGTCTGAGAACATTACGCGACAACTGGTCAGTATGGAGCTTGGTAATGACTATGGAGAAACCATCCGGTATCGAGTCCGATCCGGTGATTCATTGTGGAAAATCGCACGGCGATTCAATACCTCAGTCAATACGCTCCGTAAGCTCAATGCCACCTCAAATCTGATCAGACCCGGTGAGTGGCTCACTGTTCCTGTGAACTGAAGCCGCGTTCGTGTCGATACGCTTCAATCATGCCGCGGGAGATTGAAGCATGTGGTGGCAGTTTCGGCAGGCTGTCGAGATGAAACCACTGCGCATCAACAATCTCAATTCCATCCACCTGGATCTCGCCACCGGCGTACTCGGCGCGATACCCAAGCATGAGTGAATGCTTGAATGGCCAGGATTGACTGCCCTGATACACAGGGTCATGAATGTGCACACCGACTTCCTCACGAATTTCACGATGTGCTGCATGCTCAGCCGATTCCCCCGCTTCAATGAATCCAGCCAAAGTTGAGTACATGCCATCAACAAATCGTGGGGCACGTGCCAATAACACCTCGTCACCACGGGTGATTAACACGATGACGCACGGCGAAATTCTTGGGTAGACCCGCAGTTCACACCGACCGCATTGCAAACCACGGTCGGAATCATTGGGTTGTGTGGCCTGACCACATCGGCCGCAAAACTGATGCTCATTGACGAAATCGAGGACTTGGGAGGCACCACTGATCATTAGAAACATCTGATGGTCTGCCTGAATGATCGCAGGCCTCAGTGGTTCACTCACCTGATCGGATGCCCTATCCATTCGAACTCCATAGACCGTGATGTCATTGATGGTCCCAACCAGCACAGGTTGAACCGTCTTTGGAGCTCCTTCGAGGGATGTCACAAGCGGCTTGCCGTCGGGCCCAAGGATCACTTCCCTCTCGGGTGTAAGATATACAACAGCTGTGGTCTCACCGGCTGCTTCACCGGGAGCCCAGCGAACACTGCCTTGATCACCCAACCAGTGGTTCAAGACAGTCGATCCCAAATGGGCGTTGATTTTTCACGCATGGCATCGAGTAGACGTTGATGATTTTGAAGTTCAGCGTCAGTGACATGGCGCACATTTCCGACTCGATCACCAACCTCGAGCTTTTGAATCCGTTCAAAGCGCGAGCCAGATGTGTTCGACTCAGCGCTGGCAAAGATGGTTGATTGCTCACGTGTCATTGCAAGGTAGACGCGCATTAAGAGTTCTGCGTCGATCAGTGCACCGTGGAGCGTTCGCTCACTGGCATCGATTTGATAGTCACGACACAGGGCATCCAGTGAGTTTCGCTTACCTGGGCGTTTTTCTTTCGCGATTGCCAAGGTGTCAATCGCCTGGCCGCCAGCCATCAACTCCGCCATTCCCGGTGCTCCTGGAATGCGGGCCAGCTCGGCGTCTAAAAATCCGACATCAAAAGGTGCGTTGTGTGCAATGAGCTCAGCATCTCGGACAAAGTCGATGAATTCGTCCAGAATGCCCGCAAAGTTCGGTTTGTCCGCTAGAAATGCATTGGTAATGCCGTGCACCTCGATGGCCTCGGCATCGATCTCACGCTCCGGATTGATGTAGACATGGAAGGTTCGGTCCGTCGGGCGACGATTGACCATTTCAAGGCATCCAATCTCGATCACACGATGCCCTTGATCTGGGTGCAAGCCTGTGGTTTCAGTATCTAAGACGATTTGCCGCATGTTTCGACTCCTTGGTTGGCCAGTTGATCGGCGCGTTCATTGCCGGGGTTGCCAGCGTGGCCTTTCACCCAGTGCCAATGCACCTCATGCGTATTCACAAGCGCATCCAGTGCTTGCCAGAGGTCTTGGTTGGCCACGGGCTTTTTAGCGGCAGTTTTCCAACCGTTGCGTT
The DNA here is from genome assembly GCA_913057215.1 of uncultured Gammaproteobacteria bacterium. Taxonomy (GTDB): domain Bacteria; phylum Pseudomonadota; class Gammaproteobacteria; order Pseudomonadales; family Litorivicinaceae; genus HIMB30. The sequence continues at coordinate 14,539 of CAJXNQ010000008.1, read as the reverse complement.
TCCAATTTGCCATCCACTGGGTAATGCCATCTTTGACATAGCTTGAATCTGTATACAGATCGACATGACACGGCCGCTTGAGCGCCTTCAAACCCTCAATGGCTGCAGTCAATTCCATGCGATTATTGGTTGTCTCTGGATCCCCACCATGAAGTGTGCGCTCATGTTCGCCAAATTGGAGGAGAACGCCCCATCCACCAGGTCCTGGATTTCCTTTGCAGGCTCCATCGGTGTAGAGGATGACGCGCTCAGTCACAGTCGCGTGAAATCCTCAGATCGTCGCGTCAAAAAGGCCTCAATCCGATCCATCGCTCCGTCAGCGGTATCGCGACCGAGTCGCTGTGCCAAGGACTTTTTCTCGATCCATTTCAATTCAAACAAGCGATGCCCTGTTGCATATTCCATGATCACATCATCACTGGTGGCAATTCGATCACAGAGCCCTTGCGTCAGTGCATCTACGCCATAAAAAATCGACCCGTCGGCGACCTGGTCAAGGTCAAGATTGGGACGCCGCTCAGCAATCCAGTCTTTGAACAGATGATGCGTTTGCTCGAGATCTTCTCTGAATTTTTTACGACCCTCGGGAGTGTTCTCACCGAGTACGGTCAGCGTCCGTTTATGAGCGCCTGCAGTATGGAGCTCAACGTCGACATCGTTCCGTTTCAGCAACCGATTGATATTAGGGATCTGCGCAACAACGCCAATGGATCCAAGTACCGCAAAGGGCGCGGCGACGATCTCATCAGCACAAACCGCCATCATGTAGCCACCACTGGCTGCCACGGTGTCAACACACACAGTCAATGGGATTGAATGCTCTTTTAAGCGCGCGAGTTGAGATCCAGCCAAGCCATAGGCGTACACCAAACCACCGGGCGATGTGAGCTTTAAAACCACGCGTTCAGGTTTTGGATCCATGCGAATAATCTCTGAAATTTCTTCGCGCAATCCATTGACCTGCGAAGCTTTCATGTCGCCTTTAAACTCCAGCACGATGACAACAGGCTTCGATTCGTTTGTCACAGAATCGTCTGCATCGGATGATTTCTTGCCGAGGTTGGCTGCCCACTCTTTGAGTCGTGAAAAGCGTGAACGCGTCGAGGCTGTGCTTGTCTGCTCAATGTGTTTAGCAATGGCTGAAGTTTGTTTTTCCAGTCGTTCAGAGAGATTGATAACCTGCAAGCTTCCACGCGCTGATTCGCTTTTCGATGCGCGCGTCGAGGCAGCAATGACCACAATCACTGCCACCACAATGGTGAGTGTCTGTAACAGAAACACACCGTAATCCACCAGAATATCCATCACGGACGCACGACCTCAGTTGCGTTCAATACCACGTTCCAGTACTCGGTCCCTTCTTGCGTCACACGCAGTTGTGTCACCGCATCTCTCAGTTGTGCCACGCGCTCAGGATCAGCATTGCCAAGTGTCACGTCAGTTACTCGAGCGACGATGCGTTGATCTGCATATGATTCAATCGCTGTCGAGACCTGGTTCTCCTCTGGCGCCGCAGCGCCAAAAGCTGCAGCGATGAGATTGGCATCCACGGTGTCTGAGCCTTCACGTGTTGTATTGCTAAACGAAATGAGGTCAGCCTCACCGGAGAGGCCATCCGGCAACCCAGTGGCCCCGGTTTGCCAATGTGTTTTGATCCGATCTGCATCCGCATCCGCCCGCTTGCTGATTTGTTCAGCAGTCAGGCGCTCGACAATGTCTGAACGAACAACCTCAAGTGGCTGAATTTCAGCGTCGTTGAATGCTGTGATCCGAAATGTCATGTATCGCCCAGGTTCCACTTCAAACACCTCAGCATTCAAAGATCCATCGCGTAACGACTCATCAAAGGCGCGTCGGATGAGGGCTTGATTGCTCAACACACCGGGTCCGCCGTCTCGAGTCAGCGCTGGAGAGGTTTCGATGGTGACACCGTAAATGGACCGGAGTTCTTCGAGCGTTCCACTGAATGCAATGTTCGAGAATTCTTCAATGGCGTCACGTAACAAGCGCTCAGCTTCTCGAGCTTCAAGTTCAGTGCGCAAATCACTGGCTCGTTCTGCAAAGGAATCAATGGGTTGGCTTCGAGTCTCAAGAACTTCAATCAGATGGTATCCGAACGGCGTTTCAACGGGTTCGGAGAGCGTATTGATGGGTAATTCATTCAGTGCCGCTTCAAATTCGGGCACGAAACTCCCAGCCGGAATAAAGCCAAGATCGCCACCTAAGTCCCGACTGGCGATGTCGTCACTGTGTTCGCGGGCAACCTCTGCGAAATCCCGCCCATTGATGATTTCAGCCCGCAACGCTTCAATGCGCTCAAGCGCGTCATCTGCGGTATTGATGAGAATGTGACGCGCTCGACGTTCCTGCGCGTTTTCCGCCGCAGCTACTTCAGCGTCGTAGGCCTGTTGCAGATCTGCATCAGTGATCTCAACACGGTCTGCAAAATGCTCGGCATCGAGTATGACGTATTCAAGTTCAACCTGCTCTTCGCTTAAAAACGTGTTTTGATTTTCGGTGTAGAAGGTTTCGATGTCTGTGTCGGAGACTTCGATTTGGCGGGCGTATTGATCGGTTTTAATGACAGCGAGGGTCCCGGAGCGCGTTTGCGCTTGCAGTGCTGCCAGACGTTCAAGCTCGGACGGAAAAATCAGTGCTGAGGCCTCAACGGCACCCCGCAGCTGAAAGTCGAGAATGTTTTTTTCAAGCTCGGATTTAAACCCAAGGCGTGAAAGACCCATCTGGCCGAGTGTTTGATCATAGAGCACCGGGTCAAATCGGCCATCCCTCTGAAATTCGGGAATTTCAACAATGACTCGGTCAAGAACCGGATCTGGCGCACCCATTCCGAGTTGCCCTGCATAATGCACGACGGCGGCCTGTTCAACGAGGGCGTTGAATACCCGTTGTCTGAGCAAGTTCTCGTCAATTGCAGTTGGATCCGACAGCATTTGCAGCAATTGTCTGCGTTCTTGATCCAGTCGTTGGGTGAATTCGCGCTCAGTGATTTCAACCTCACCCACTTGCGCAATGACCGTGTCATCCCCGCCTGTCGAAAAGAAATTGACGCCAGTGACAACAAAGGTCACGGCAATTAAGCCGACGATGATCTTGGCGAGGATGCCGCTTGAGCGGTCACGAATGGTTTGTAGCATCTTGTTTCTTGTTGTCTGGGCATTCAAAAAAGGGGCCAATGGCCCCTTCACGTGACGTCTGTAAACTGACTTAGTTTACAGCGTCTTTCAGCGCCTTGCCGGCTTTGAATCCCGGTACCTTGGCGGCTGCAATTTGAATCGTCGCACCAGTTTGTGGATTGCGGCCACTGCGAGCTGCACGATCTTTGACTTGGAATGTTCCAAAACCAACCAAAGACACACTGTCACCGCCCTTCAAAGCACCTGTCACAGCATTCAGTGTCGCATCAAGCGCCTTACCAGCATCTGCCTTCGATAAACCAGCATCTGCTGCGATTGCGTCGATTAATTCAGATTTATTCACTCTACGTACCCCTATCGGTTTGTGTTGAAAAGGTGTTCGCCTTTTGTTGTATCAATTTTTGTGGCGTTTCAATACTCGCGCACGACTGTTATACCAACCGAGACGCCCAGAAACAACCGGTTAATGCGCTCTTGGCGGGTTTTTTTCCAGATTCTGTTCAGCTTCAGAACCTTTCGCAACATCCTGAACCACGAACGGTTCAGGAATGTATGACAACGCCACGTCAAGGACCTCATCGATCCATTTGACAGGCTTAATATCCAACGAAGCCTTCACATTATCTGGGATTTCTTTCAAATCCGGCACATTTTCATCAGGAATGATGACAGTTTTAATACCACCACGATGTGCGGCCAATAATTTTTCTTTCAGACCGCCAATTTGAAGCACTTGTCCACGCAGTGTGATCTCTCCAGTCATGGCGACATCGGATTTGACAGGGACATTCGCGAGCACAGACACCAAGGCGGTACACATGCCAATCCCAGCACTCGGGCCATCTTTGGGAGTTGCGCCTTCTGGAACATGAATGTGCAAGTCGGTCTTTTCATGAAAGCTTGGATCGATACCGAGCGCAATCGCGCGAGACCGGGCGACGGTCATGGCAGCTTGTATTGATTCTTGCATCACATCACCCAAAGAGCCTGTGCGGATCTGTTTCCCCTTTCCTGGCATCGAGACTGCCTCGATGGTCAAAAGCTCTCCGCCAACACTGGTCCACGCCAGCCCGGTCACTTGACCGATCCGATCCTCGGTCTCCTTGAGTCCGTAGGTGTATTTTCGAACCCCCGCATAGTCTTCAAGGACGTCTGGCGTAATGGTGACCGTCTCACCATTCTTTTCGATTTTTTTATGGCCTGATTCAATGCGCTGACGCACGACTTTACGTGCAATTTTGGCAATTTCACGATCCAGTCCGCGGACCCCCGCCTCTTTGGTGTAATACCGGATGACGTCAGTGAGCGTCTCATCGGGCATCTCAAGTTCAGAGCCGCCAAGGCCATTATGCTTAATCTGCTTGGGAACCAGATACTTACGTCCGATATTGAGTTTCTCGTCTTCGGTATATCCGGGGATTCGGATGATCTCCATGCGATCCAACAGTGGTGCGGGCATATTCATTGAGTTTGAGGTACAAACAAACATGACTTCACTGAGATCAAAATCCACTTCAAGGTAATGATCGTTGAACGTGTGATTTTGCTCGGGATCCAGCACCTCAAGCAGCGCAGACGCCGGATCACCGCGGTGATCCATGCCCATCTTGTCGATTTCGTCGAGTAAGAACAGAGGGTTCTTCACGCCGGTTTTAGACAGCTTTTGGATAATTTTTCCAGGCATCGAACCGATGTATGTGCGGCGATGGCCTCGGATCTCAGATTCGTCACGCACGCCACCCAGGGCCATTCTCACGAAGTTTCTGTTGGTGGCACGAGCGATTGATTCCCCCAAAGATGTTTTACCAACGCCAGGCGGTCCCACTAAACACAACACAGGGCTTTTTGATTTTTTAACCCGCATTTGAACAGCTAAGTATTCGAGGATCCGTTCTTTGACTTCCTCCAAGCCGTAATGATCTTCTTCAAGGATGTCGCGTGCTTTAACGAGATCGTGTCTGACCTTAGAACGCTTTGTCCAAGGACAGCCAAGAATCCAGTCGAGGTATGCGCGCACCACAGTCGCTTCGGCCGACATCGGCGACATCATCTTCAGTTTCTGAAGCTCTGATTCTGCCTTCTCTTTTGCTTCTTTTGGTAATCCGCTCTCATCGATCTTGGCCTGCAACGCCTCGGCTTCATTCGGCGTCTCATCAAGATCATTCATCTCTTTCTGAATCGCTTTCATTTGCTCATTCAGATAGTACTCGCGCTGGCTTTTCTCCATTTGCTCTTTCACGCGACCACGGATCCGCTTCTCGACCTGTAACAGGTCGAGCTCACTCTCCATTAAAGCCACCAAGTACTCGAGCCGTTCTTTCACATCGTCATACGCCAACAACGCTTGCTTTTCTTTTAAAGGCAAGGTCAGGTGTGCAGCCATCGTGTCACAGAGGCGACCGGGTTCTTCGATGCTCTGCAGTGAAGCCAGCACTTCAGCGGGTATTTTTTTCGAGGCTTTGACATACTTATCAAACTGATCCATCAAGACCCGTACCATGGCTTCTTGATGGTGTTCTTTGAGTGGCGTCGATTCGACAACCTTCGCCTCGGCACGATAGTACTCGCCGTCGAGTTCAAAGTTCGATACAGCGGCGCGTTGCCCACCCTCGATCAAGACTTTGACAGTCCCGTCGGGCAGCTTGAGCAATTGCAGAATCGAGGCAATAGTTCCGACCTCGTAGAGCTCGGATGGACGGGGTTCATCCTCACTAGCCATCTTTTGCGCGACCAGCAGAATTTCCTTGCCGCCATCCATCGCACTTTGCAGCGCTTTGATGGACTTTTCGCGTCCAACGAAAAGTGGCAACACCATGTGTGGGTAGACCACAACATCCCGCAGCGGGAGAAGTGGGAGATCCAGCTGATGGGTACTCATTCTGTGTTTCCTAAGCGGTTAGTCGGCGGCCTGTGCCGAACGTGATTCTTCAGGCTGGCTCGCGTAGATTTTCAATGGCTCGCTGTCACCAGTCACGACGCCTTCATCAATGACGATCTTCGTGATGTCATCTTCCGACGGTATCTCAAACATGGGGTGTAGAAGGATGGATTCAAGAATCGATCGAAGTCCTCGGGCACCGGTCTTTCGCTCCATTGCCTTCAAAGCAACCGCACGTAGTGCTTCTGGGCGCATGTCAAGCTCAACCCCTTCCATTTGGAATAGCTCGCGATACTGTTTCACAAGCGCATTCTTGGGCTCTGATAAAATCTGCACTAACGCAGCCTCATCCAATTCGTTGAGTGTCGCGACCACAGGCAGGCGGCCCACAAACTCAGGAATCAATCCGTACTTCACCAGATCCTCAGGCTCGACAACCGCGAACGCTTCACCAACCGAGCGTGAGGTGTCTTTAGATCGAACTTCCGCACCAAAGCCAATCCCACCCTTCTCACTCCGATCACGGATGATTTTGTCGAGTCCTGCAAAGGCCCCGCCGCAAATAAAGAGGATATTCGATGTGTCTACTTGCAAAAACTCTTGCTGAGGATGCTTGCGCCCTCCCTGTGGTGGGACGGAGGCCACTGTTCCTTCAATCAACTTCAATAAGGCTTGCTGAACACCTTCGCCTGAGACGTCGCGGGTGATCGATGGGTTGTCAGACTTCCTCGAAATCTTATCAATTTCATCAATATAAACAATGCCTTGCTGCGCTTTTTCAACGTCGTAGTCGCACTTTTGCAAGAGTTTTTGAATGATGTTCTCAACGTCTTCGCCGACATAACCTGCTTCAGTCAGCGTGGTTGCATCGGCCATGGTGAACGGAACGTTCAGTAACCGCGCCAGCGTCTCTGCGAGCAGGGTTTTACCTGAGCCGGTTGGACCGATTAGCAGTATGTTGGATTTGCCTAATTCAACTTCGCGCGTTGACTTTTCACCATAGCGCAGCCGCTTGTAGTGGTTATATACCGCCACAGAGAGCACACGCTTTGCGCGCTCTTGGCCGATCACGTAATCGTCCAAGGTGGTCTTAATGACTTGGGGAACAGGTAACGAATCCTTGCCGTCCGTTTCTTCGGTGTCCTGAACTTCTTCTTGGATGATGTCGTTGCACAGATCCACGCACTCATCGCATATGAACACGCTCGGTCCGGCAATGAGTTTTCTCACCTCGTGCTGACTCTTTCCGCAGAAAGAGCAATACAAGACCTTGCCGTTCGTATCGCTGGTGTTGTCCGTGGTTTCTGTCATGTCACCCTCATCGTTGCCTCTTACCTTGCTCCGCTAACGGCGCAAAATCAAGACGCAGATTCTGTTGTCGTGCGATGCTCAAGCACTTGGTCAATCAGACCGTATTTTTGCGCTTCTTCAGCATCCATAAATCGGTCGCGGTCTGTATCTTTTGAGATTGTTTTAACCGATTGACCTGTGTGATGCGCCAATCGCTTATTCAAACGCTCTCGAATTTTCAGGATTTCACGTGCATGGATGTCGATATCGCTCGCCTGCCCTGAAAACCCACCCAAGGGTTGATGGATCATCATGCGTGAATTCGGGAGCCCGAAGCGCTTTCCTGCCGCGCCTCCGGCCAGTAAAAACGCACCCATGCTCGCCGCCTGACCGATGCACAGCGTCGATACATCTGGCTTGATAAACTGCATCGTGTCGTAGATGGCCATGCCCGCGGTGACAGAGCCGCCAGGTGAATTGATATAGAGGTGAATATCTTTATCTGGGTTCTCAGACTCGAGGAACAGAAGCTGCGCCACGATCACATTGGCCATGTAATCCTCGACCTGCCCGACCATGAACACGACACGCTCTTTGAGTAAGCGTGAATAGATATCATAGGCGCGCTCGCCGCGAGCACTCTGTTCAACAACTACCGGTACCATGCCCGTCATACTTCGCGTCCTTTTTTACTGAGCCTGACGACTCTTCATGACGTCAGCGTATGACATTTCAACGCTTTGAGTCGTCGCTTTTTTGAGAAGTTGCTCTGCAACCTGCTCCTCGACCGCCAATGCTTCGACCTGCTTCAGGTTCTCTTCATTTGAGTAATAGAAATTAACGACCTGATCTGGGTCGTCATAAGCAGACGCCATCTCATCGATCAGTGCTTTAATGCGATCTTGATCGACAACAAGTTCCAGCTTTTTCACGGTGGCACCCAGTAAAATGCCAAGCCGAACCCGGCGCTCCGCTTGCTCTTTAAACAGCTCATCAGGAAGTTGGTTGACATCAAATTGCTGTCCGCCACCAAAGCGCTCGACCGCTTGGTGCTTCAAGGTTTGAATCTCCGAGGCAATCGCTGCCTGCGGCACTGGAGCCTCAGCGTTCTTTTCTAACAGCGCATCAAAGACAGCCGTCTTGTTCATGTTCTTCAGTGTCATCGAGAGCTCGCGCTGCATCTGCTCTTTCAATTCAGCCTTGAAGTCGGCCTCTGTTCCAGACTCGACACCAAACGCCTTGATGAATTCTTCATCTACAGGGGGTAATTCACCGCGCTCAAGTTTCGTGACATCAATTTTGAAGGTGGCGGCTTTTCCTTTAAGCTCTTCGGCGTGATAGTCCTCTGGGAATGTCACCTCGATGTCTCTTGACTCTCCCTTCTTCATGCCAACGATTCCATCTTCAAACCCGGGAATCATAGAGCCAGATCCAAGTACCAACGCGTGATCCTCGCCCTTACCTCCTTCAAAGGCTTCACCGTCAACAAAGCCCTCAAAGTTAATAGTCACCCGGTCACCGTCTTTGGCCTGTGCGCGCGCACTCTCTTTCCAAGATTTTCTCTGCTCTCGGAGCGTCGCGATCATCTCTTTGATGTCGGCAGCGCCGATCTTGCACTTCGTTTGCTCAATTTCGACACCGTCGAGTAATTCAGGATCGATCTCTGGGAAGGTCTCAAATGTGGCCTTGAAACTGAAATCCTGGCCTTCTTCAAAGGTGACGTCGTCAATGGTTGGTTGCCCAACAGGCTTGACGTCGTGCTCTGACAGCGCCTGACCGAGTGCCTTCTCCATCAAGTCCGAGACGATTTCTTGGCGAATCGCTTGTCCGTACCGTTGACGGACAACAGACGCTGGCACCTTACCGGGGCGAAACCCATCGATTCGCACCCGCTTTGCAGTGTCTTTCAGTTTCGACTCGAACTCGATCTCGACGTCCGCTGCCGGCACAGTGATGGTGAATTGACGCTCAAGCGCGCTTGGTGATTCCAGGACGACCTGCATGGACTACCTCAAAAGTGGATTCGACGAAAATAAACCGCCAAGGATACTGTGTTCGACTGTGATCGTACAGTCATGGTGCGGATGGAGGGACTTGAACCCCCACGCCTCGCGGCACCAGAACCTAAATCTGGCGTGTCTACCAATTTCACCACATCCGCAATTTGCGCTGCGCGCATCTGAGGCGCTAATGTCGCCGATTTGGGGCCAAAACTCAAGTGGTGAAAGCCCCACTTCGGCATCTGGCTCCTAAGGAGAATGCAATGGATATGCAATGGTTTGATTGGTTACGACCTTATGTCGAATCCTTGATCACAGTTGGTCTGATCGCAGTCGCGGCTTGGATTGGCGGTGTAGCTGCCAAGCGCGCGGTTCGTGCCGCACTGTCACGCTCCGGGCTTGATGAGTTGGCAGGCAATCTGCTTGGGCGCTCCGCACAAATTGCAATTTATGTCGTCGCATTGGTCTCAATCCTCGGCACGCTCGGGGTGGATACCACCAGTTTGATTGCCGCGCTCGGTGCAGCCGGGCTGGCCATTGGTTTGGCGCTTCGCGACACCCTCAGCAATCTCGCAGCTGGTTTAATCTTGGCGCTCAATGGGGCCTTTAGACAGGGAGACTTCATCGAAGCCAACGGATTGCTCGGGACTGTCTTAAGCATCGATTTGATGTCGACTGAGCTTAAAACAACGGACGCCCGAAAAATCGTGGTGCCAAATGGCACAATGATTTCGTCAAACATCGTGAACTACTCAACCTATCCGGTTCGGAGGCTTGAGTTCTTCATCACGATTTCTTATGCCAGTGACAGTCAACTTGCCGAGCGTTTAATTCATGATGCGTTGGCTTCTACATCGTTTTGTCACACCGATCCTGAACCGGTTGTTGGAACCGACGCCTTGGGTGACTTTGGACAGACGTTGTTAACACGCGTGTGGGTGGACGCGGATCAATTGGTTTCAGGAAAAATGCAATTACTGGCCGATATTAAGCAGGCTTTTGACACTCATGGTGTCGAGTTCGTTGGGCCACGACTTGAGATTCAGGCTGTTCGATAGTTTGCACGAATAGTTGAGCGATGCTATCTATGCTTTTAGACGAAGGTGGTGGCCAGTTGGCAACTGAGATAACAAATAAAGATGCCGAGGTGGATGCGCGCGCCGATGGCGAACAAGGAATGATGGATTAATGGCTGAGACCTCAGCATCAGTGAACTCTTCAGCCCGCTTGGCCCAAGTTGCCTCGATACTCTGGCTCGGTGCGTTGTTTGCCCTGTTTCTGACGCACACCCACGGTGACCTCTTATCGGTGATCTGGCTGAGTGAGCCCCAGGTTGAGTTCAGACTCCGGATTGATGCATTTCGGCAGGTGTTTACCGGGCTGATCACGGCAATCGGGATCTGCGTGTTCGTCTTTGCGTGCCGCTACCTCAACGGGCACCCGCATTTTTGGCGCTTTTTCATCATTCTTCATGCATTTACGCTGGCGATGCTTGGTGTGGTTTTAGCCGATGACGTCATCACGCTGTTTATTGCATGGGAACTCACGAGCCTCACATCCTATTTTTTAATTGGGTTTAAGCACGAAGATGCGAAATCACGTCGTGCGGCACTCCAGGGGCTGTTGGTCACGGCATCGGGTGGTCTGTGTTTGCTGGCGGGCCTGATTATCTTGGGCGTCGAGGCCGATACGTTCCGATTGAGTGAACTTGTCAATGCAGATTTGAGCCGTATGTCATTTGGAACAGCAGGTCTGGTATTGGTTACCCTCGGTTGTGTGACAAAGTCAGCGCAGGTTCCATTCCATTTCTGGCTTCCAAATGCAATGCAGGCACCGACGCCTGTGAGTGCGTTTTTGCACTCCGCAACGATGGTCAAAGCCGGCGTTTTTCTGTTGGCTGTGCTCATGCCGTTGTACGCTCAAGCACCTGACTTCCTTCAAGCCTTTGCGGTGATTGGTGCATTGACTGCAGCTTTCGCCGGTCTGAAATCGGTCGTGCAGCATGACATTAAACAGGTGTTTGCCTACACAACCCTCATGGCACTTGGAACATTGGTGGCACTGCTTGGCATTGGATCTGAAAAAGCCATCCAAGGCTTCGTGATGTTTTTAGTTGCACATGCGTTATATAAGGCTGGACTCTTCTTAGGAGCCGGCGCGATTGAAAGTGCGACCGGGACTCGAGATCTGAGACAACTTAAAGGCCTATGGTGGAGCCACCGCACCATTGCCGTGGCCGTGCTTTTGAATCTATTGGCGCTGGCTGGCCTTCCGCCCTTGGCCGCGTTTATCGGTAAAGAACTCATCTACGGTGCACTGTTTGCAACCGAGCTTGACGCGCTTGGATGGTTGGTCGTTGTGCTTGTATTTGTTGCCAATGCCAGCATGGTTGCTGTGTCGATTCGTGTCGGCCGGATGCTGTTTATCCACAATAGCCAGCCAAGTTCTCGCGTTGTGCCACCTGATTTATGGATCGGATCCTTGGCGCTCGGTGGAGCGAGCCTTGTCAGTGGATTCTGGGCGCTTTGGCAAACTGGATTGTTACTGGATGCTGCGACCGTCATTCAGGCCATGGCTGTGAAGACCAACTACATCCATCTGTGGGCCGGTATCAACGCGGCCTTGATTGCAAGTCTTGTCACCTATGCGGCGGGCTTCGGTGTCGTGCGTGGCCGTGGTTTGATTCGAGATAGTCAAGTCATGCTGTATCGATTGGGACTCCACGCCGATCGTGCGTGGGACATTGGCCTTCGTGCAGCGCAGACCGGATTTGAGCGATTGACACGGCTCATCAGTGATGGGCGGGTCAGCCGCGATTTCTCGACCATGGTGTTTTTTACCGTTCTCTTAATCGGCTGGATCATCGCGCAAGACGATTCAATCAACACCATCCAACTGGATTTCGTATTGGATGGAATCGTTCTGATGATCGGGCTCTTGATGATTGGTGGCATTCTATTGGCATCACTCGCAAGCTCTCGGATTGCAACCATCGCAGGACTTGGTGTGGTCGGGATCGGCACTGCCTTGTTGTTTATCTACTACGGCGCGCCAGATGTGGCCATCACCCAATTATTGATCGAGACCTTGGCTGTCGTCTTACTGGCAACCGCCCTCCTGCATTTGCCCCGGCTGCCAGTACGCCGCCCGGTACGTAAATTTCATGCCGTGCTCTCAATTCTCTTTGGAGGGATTTTGACGGTGATATTGATGCGCGTATCGTCAACGCCGGTCGATCGGACCATTACTGACTATTACGAGACGGCCAGTTGGACCGAAGCCTACGGGTTGAATATCGTCAATGTGATTTTGGTCGATTTCCGCGCGCTGGATACCTTCGGCGAAATCACCGTGGTGATGATTGCGGCGTTGGCAGCACGCGTCTTATTTCTCGGACATGGGAAGGCGACGCGATGAAGTCATTAATCTATGGCGTCGGTATTCGGCTGATCTTTGGACTGCTCCTAATATTTTCACTGGTGATGCTGCTTCGTGGGCACAATCTTCCAGGCGGTGGTTTCATTGGAGGCTTAATCGGCGCCTTGGCGTTTATTGTATTCAGCATCGGCGTGGGACCCGCTAAAACGCGAGCAGCGCTTCGACTTCCACCCTTTGCCATTGCTGCCCTTGGTCTCAGCTGTGCACTCTTTGCGGGCTTTCTCGGCTGGTTTGCAGGGGCTGAACTGTTTACCAGTCAATGGCTGTTTATTGGTGCCACGGAGACAGACAAAGGATTTCCACTGTCGTCCGTATTGCTGTTTGATCTTGGTGTGTACCTGACGGTCTTGGGTTCGGTGATGGGCATGGTGTTATTGCTTGAGGAGTTTTACTGATGGAAATGCTCCTTTCGATTCTGATCGGACTGCTATTTGCGGCCGCGTTATACCAGATGTTGTCTGGTCACTTTTTGCGCGTGCTCATTGGGCTTATTTTGATCTCCAATGCCGCCAATCTTGCTGTCTTTATTTCAGGTGGTTTGCATTCAAACCAGCCCGCGTTGATACCCGAAACAACGCAAGTACTGACAGGCGAGGTGGCCAATGCACTTCCTCAGGCACTCGTCCTGACGGCCATCGTGATTGGCTTTGGCTTGTTTGCGTTTGCCTTGTTCCTTGGGATCCGTGCATATCGAGATCTCGGAACGCTCAATGCCGATAAGCAAGATTCACTCACGAAGGAGTCCGCTCAGTGAGTGTGTTGACTTGGCTGATTGCACTGCCATTCGCGACTGCGTTGGTGAGTTTTTTCTTGAGACGTCACCCGAGTGTGGTGTGGGTTGGGACCGCGTGTCTGGCGGTACAGACGATTCTTGCAGTGAGTTTGTTGCAGTCTGTGTTGGTCGACGGTCCTACAGCTGCCGCCTTGGGCTCATGGCGCCCCCCGTTTGGAATCACAATCGCCGCTGACGCCCTGTCCGCACTGATGGTCCTCGTTACCGCGATCATGGGCCTTGCCACCCACATCTACAGCGTGCGCGACATCTCTCAAGAGTCAAAGCACAAAGGGTTTCATTTCTTTTATCACTGTCTGATTGGTGGGATCACAGGTGCATTTTTAACCGCGGACTTGTTCAACCTCTATGTGTGGTTTGAAGTCATGCTCATCGCATCGTTCGCCTTGTTGGTGCTGCATGGCAAAAAGGACAGCCTGAAGGCGGCGCTGAGTTACGTCACACTCAATTTGTTCTCAACCATCGTCTTTCTGACGGGCGTGGGTTTATTGTATGGCCTCACCGGCACGCTGAATTTTGCCGATCTGTATGAAAAAACACGCGCAGTCGAGGATACGGAGACGCTTCATCTCGTTGTGATCTTGCTATCCGTCGCCTTCGCGATCAAGGCAGCGCTGTTCCCGCTGTATTTCTGGTTGCCGACCTCCTACCACACGCCATACCCGGCTGTGTCGGCGATTTTTGCAGCCATGCTGACGAAAGTTGGTGTGTATTCGTTGTTCCGGCTGTTTGGATTTATTGTTCCGGCCGACCCGATGTATCAGGATGTTCTGCTATTTTGGGCGTGGACGACCATGGGCTTTGGAGTGATTGGCGCTGCGGCTCAGAGCGATGTCCGTAAAATACTGTCGTTTCATATTATCAGTCAGATTGGGTATATGATTCTCGGTCTTGCACTGTACACGCCCTTGGCGATCACCGGCGCAATCTTCTATCTCGTGCATCACATCATCGTTAAAGGCAACTTGTTCTTGATTGGTGGTGT
>CAJXNQ010000007.1 GCA_913057215.1 uncultured Gammaproteobacteria bacterium | reverse complement strand
AGACCACCAAAGCCGTTATTTTGGGTCGCCAATGGAAGGTTATGCCGTGAGTGGAAGTTTTCAGAGAAGATCCAAGGGGAATGCGACTGGGATAATGCAACATATCCTGCACGCTCAAGCGCTGGAGCCACACGCGACTCAAAATCTTCCCAAGTCGCTGGTGGAAGAGTCAGACCGGCCTTTTGGAATGCTTCTTTGTTGTAATACAAGACAGGGGTCGAGCTGTTAAATGGCATACCCACCATTTTTCCGCTGTTGTCCGCGTAGAAGTTCCGGACTCCTGCAATATAGTTGTTCTGATCGAACCCAACACCGTACTGGCTCAGCAGGTCTTCAACCGGGAGGACAGCACCTTTGGCGTTGATAATTGTGGCTGCACCGGCGTCGAAAATCTGAATGATGTGTGGCTGTTGGTTTGCACGGAAGGCGGCGATTCCTGAAGTCATCGTGTCCTCATACCCACCCTTATTAACAGGTGTCAGTTGGTATTCAGACTGGCTCTCGTTGAATCGCTTGGCGATCTCGTTCACTGTTTCACCAAGCTGACCGCCCATGGCATGCCACCATGTAATTTCAGTCTTCGCTTGAACTGTAGACGCCGCAAGGAACGCGGCAGCTGTCAAAATTGCACGAAACATTCGTCAGTCTCCTTTTCGTTCGTGCGACGAAAATTAGACTGAAAATGTAACCAAAGAGTGTCGGATCAATGACTATTTGGTGAACATTTTATGAAGTGCTTGCAATATTCCGCGACACCGGTCAGCTACAAAAATTATGAATCTGCATTCAAGGCATCGAGCTCGGCCTTCACCGACTCAGCGCGCTCCATCAACTCTGAATACCCACGAATGTCACCACTGCGCTGCGCCTGCATTGCCTGCTCTAACAGCGACTTATATTCTTTATCTAGATTCTTTTTTGGATCTTGTTTTAAAAAACCAAACATCAACGCTCTCCACATCATGTTGTACTTCAAGAGGTGGGCGTGAAACTCCAGCTTTAAAGCGCTGCGTTAAAAAACATTTGATGAACGCACCGGGCAATACACAGTTTGCTCTGGTGGCGCACTGTATGACGGACATACATCCAACCGTTTGTGCATTGGTTGAGCGACGCTCAGGGATTCCGAGAGATGAATGGCGGAGGGACAGGGATTCGAACCCTGGATAGGCTATTAACCTATGCCGGTTTTCAAGACCGGTGCATTCAACCGCTCTGCCATCCCTCCGGCTCGCGATCGCGATGAGCCGCGCATATTAGGGGATGCAGCCAATCGTTTCAACTCCCACGACCAAGACGCCAATTGTTGCGACGCAACAAATCACTGATACTCTACCCGGCGGATATCTCAAGTCACACAACAAGGATGACACACCGATGGATGATCGACGGACCGACTGGCATGCACTCACAGTGGACGAGGTATACCAACAACAGCACACACATCCGTCGGGTCTGTCAGAGTCGGAATCAACAGCTCGGCTGACAAAATACGGACCGAATGAACTGCCTCGACCTGCGAGCCGATCGTTGCTCGCCAGGCTGTGGGAGCAATTTAATAACCTATTGATCTACGTATTACTCATCGCGGCCATGGTGTCTTTACTGATGGGACACTGGATCGACTCTGCACTGATCGCAGCCGTGGTCATCATCAATGCAGTGATCGGATTAATCCAAGAAGGCAAAGCCGAAAAAGCACTTGAGTCCATCCGTGGCTTGATTGACCCGAAGGCGGTCGTCATCCGAAACGGTGAAACCCATACCATTGATTCAAGTGCTTTGGTCCCGGGTGACCTCGTTGTACTCAAGGCCGGGGATCGCGTGCCTGCTGATCTTCGTTTGGTGCAAACCTCTAATCTCACGATTGATGACGCGCTCCTCACCGGTGAATCATTGGTCGTCACCAAACAGGTTGAGCCTGTCGCCCCAGATGCCGCCCTCGGCGATCAACAAAGCATGGGGTTTTGGGGCACCCTCGTGGCAACGGGTACAGGGCGAGGCATCGTCGTTGAAACAGGTGCTCAAACCCAACTGGGTCAAATCAGCACATTGATCGACACAGTCACGACGCTCAAAACACCACTCGTCAAACAAATGGGGCAGTTCTCGAGACAACTGACAGGATTTATTCTCGCACTCAGTACGCTGACCTTCGTGCTGACTTGGTTGTTTCGTGACTATGCCGTGTCAGAGATCTTCATGGCGGTGGTCGGTCTCGCAGTCGCTGCGATCCCGGAAGGTCTGCCCGCCATCATGACCATTACACTGGCCATTGGTGTGCAACGGATGGCACGACACAACGCCATCATTCGAAAACTGCCTGCGGTCGAAACCCTCGGCTCGATCACAGTGATTTGTTCAGACAAAACCGGCACCCTCACATGCAACGAGATGATGGTCCAACACCTCCAAATCGGCGCATCCTCCTACCGAGTAACCGGCCATGGCTACACACCCACAGGTGATTTTTTTCGTGACGACATCCGCATCGAACCGGACTCCGACCCAAACCTGATGCATGTCTTAAAAGCATTGGCATTGAATAACGACGCCGAACTCAGACCGGGCGCTGAGCACATGACAGTGGAAGGCAGCCCCACTGAATCAGCCTTACTCAGTGCCGCCGTCAAGGCTGGACTTGACCCAGGACAACTGCGATCACGTGAACCGAGAATCGATGACATTCCATTTGATTCCTCCTACAAATTCATGGCCACACGACACGCGCTCGACGGGACCACGCTGACTCTGATTAAAGGAGCACCTGAGGCAGTACTCAGACGCTGTCAATCGGTGCAAACAGATCAGGGCATTGAGCCAATTAACAGAGACGCCTGGCATCAACAGGTGGCTAATCTGGCGGGTCGAGGCAATCGTGTACTGGCCATCGCTGCAATTGAAGGAACCCCCCGTGAAAACGCGTTGACACTCGAGTCAATCGAACAAGGCCTCACGCTCCTTGGACTGGTTGGCCTGGTCGACCCGCCTCGGAACGAAGCCATTCAGGCGGTCGCTCAGTGCCATACCGCAGGCATTCGGACGGTCATGATTACCGGTGACCATGCGCTTACAGCTTGTGAAATTGCCAAACAACTTGGGCTGTCCGAGGATCCTATTGTGTGCACAGGCACAGAGCTCGACGCCGCCGATGAAGCGACATTCCTCGACCTCGCACGCCGCGTGGATGTGTTTGCACGCACCACCCCCGAACACAAGCTTCGAATCGTGACAGCCCTACAAGAGCTTGGCGAAGTGACAGCCATGACCGGTGATGGGGTCAATGATGCCCCGGCCTTAAAACGCGCAGAGGTTGGCATTGCGATGGGCAAAAAAGGAACCGAAGCGGCCAAAGAGGCCTCTGAAATGATTTTGGCCGACGATAACTTCGCAACCATCGTCCAAGCCATTCGTGAGGGACGGACGGTCTTCGATAACATTACCAAGGTCATCGCTTGGACACTGCCAACCAATGGCGGACAGGCAATGACCATCGTCGCCGCACTGCTCCTTGGGATGACGCTTCCTATTACGCCCGTGCAAATTCTCTGGGTCAACATGGTGAGCGCCGTGGCTCTCGGCTTAACACTTGCATTTGAGCCCACGGAAAAAAATGCCTTGACCAGACCGCCATTACCGCCGAGTCGACCAATACTTGATCAACGCCTGCTGTGGCAGATTGGATTTGTCTCAGGCTTATTTGTGCTCGGCACCTTTGGCGTCTTCCAATGGTCCATCGATCAAGGACACGCCATCGAGCTGACCCGGGCACTGGTTGTGAACACGCTCATCGCGATGGAGATCGTCTATTTGTTCAGCGTACGCTATGCACATTCGACATCATTGACACGCGAGGGTTTCCAAGGAACCAAGGCCGTATGGCTCGGGATTATGAGCATTGTGGCGTTACAAGCGTTGTTTACCTGGGCACCACCGTTTCAATTCTTATTCGGGACTGCTGCAATTGACGTACAACACATTGCCATCATTACTGGCCTAGCCGGTGTTGTCTTTTTGATCCTTGAGCTTGAAAAGGCAACATGGCGCCGGCTTAGACTGTCGGCGTAGTAAGCTTTAAACCTTTGACCGAGGTCCAATTTTTTTGTATTAATACGCAATCAAAAAAAACTGAGGTGCAGTGTGAGCAATACAAAAATTCTTGTCCCCTTAGTCATTGGAGCAACGGTCCTCTTGGTGGGTGCGCGTTCGATTTCATGGGAAACGAATCACCCGGCTGTGGGTGCGTGTACCGGTGAATGTTATGAGGCCTATAAAATTGAAGATGCGAAGCGTCGTGAAGCCGAACGCGCGATGATGGCCAGTGCATCTCCAGCTGAGCTCGGACAAAAGCTCTACCCAGGATGTGCGGCCTGTCATGGCATGCAGGGTGAAGGTGGTGTAGGCCCGGCGCTCAAAGGTCAAACTCAGGATGCAATCGTTTCAATGTTAACCGCCTATAAAAATGGTGAAACGCGTGGCGCACAGAGCGCTCTGATGTGGGGCCAGTCAGCCGGTCTGTCGGATGACGACATGGCCAACCTCGGTGCCTACATCGAAAGTTTCTAAGACTGCAACAGGCTGACATTTCGGTGTCAGCCTGTCTGACAAAATACAAAATCCAACAAAACCCAATAAAGATCGCCTGTTTGGAAAAAACAAGCCAATGGCTTGCATCCTGAATTTGAACCCGTAAGATAGGGAACTCATACGAAAGTTGAGTGTCTAACACTCAGAACAGATAAAGGAGATCTTTCGATGAGTGATCGCTTAACCCAAGCCACGGCAACAGCCGTTCCCGGTATTTCCGATTCGGCGCGCCAGGTTCTGCGCAACACCTACATGTTACTTTCGATGACCCTCTTCTTCAGTGCAGCCATGACTGCTCTGGCCGTGTCGGTCGATGCAGCACCGATGCATTGGTTGCTGACGCTGGGCGGAATGATTGGTCTGCTGTTTGCGTTGCAAGCCATGCGAAACAGCATTTGGGCGCTGCCATTAGTGTTTGCGTTCACTGGATTCATGGGCTGGAGCCTTGGCCCCATGATTTCGTACTACTTGCAAACAGCCGCAGGTGCATCCGTTGTTGGTAATGCCCTGTTCGGAACAGCCACGGTGTTTCTGTCATTATCAGCCTATGTGCTGACAACCAAGAAAGATTTCAGTTTTCTCGGCGGATTCCTGTTCACCGGACTGATCGTTGCGCTGCTGGCTTCGATCGCGCTGATCTTCTTCCAGGCACCGGTCATGAGCCTTGCCCTCAGCGCGATGCTTGTGATGTTGGCCGCGGGATACATCCTGTATGACACCAGCCGAATCATTCATGGTGGTGAGACCAACTACATCATGGCGACAGTGTCGTTGTACGTCGACATCTATATGTTGTTTACGAACTTGCTCGCAATCATGGGTGTTTTCTCAGGCGACGAGTGAAACGACTGGCTGTATTATTAAATGTGGCCCCAGATGATGGGGCCATCGCCGAGCATGCAGTCGGCACCATCGAAACCGCGTTGTCACTCGACCACGCGGTTTTTGTTTTTTGCTATGCCGATGGGATCGGGTTTGCTCGTGGCGATCGTGAAATGCCCCAAGGTGAAACTGATCTCGTAACACGGCTCCATCACTGTGCTGAGCATCCGAACTGCAAGGTGGTCAGTTGCGTAACCGCCAGTGAACGTCGAGGCCTCACCGACACGCAGCTTGCACAGCCAATTCGGATGGGTGGACTCGGCGAATGGACTGAAGCCGTAATTGAGTCAGACCGCGTGGTGCAATTTCAATGAAGCGCGTCACTTTGGTGTTGCGACACGGCCCCGAATCCGACCTGGGTGTCCGAGAGATGATTGACATGGCAATGGTGCTGGCGACTTTTGAGTGCCCAGTCACTCTGGTTATTCAAGACGCTGGAGTCCTCTGGACCACACTCCCCAGATTTCCTGAAGGGCATTCTCATTCCATCACAGGGCGTCTCAAAAGCCTGCCGCTGTATGATGTTGAGACCATTTTGATTTCACAAGAGGCCCTCGATGCATTTGCGATTCAACCCGCCGCTTCATTTCCGGGTCACGCCGTCGAGCCAGCCACCATCGAGGCTGCGCTGTCCAACGCCGATGTGGTTTTAGAAGCCTAATGCTGCATTTCGTGACTACAGCCGATGGGCTCGCAGCCTGTCTACGACACTTGAGAGAGACTGATACCGTGTTGCTCAGTGGACGTGCCCTCACTGCCTATGCCATGACGACGCCACACACAACTGGACGCGTTCTATGCTTTGAGGCGGATGCAGAGCGTCTTGGAATTGAATCCATCGAGCCGATCTCCTACACCGAGTGGGTATCCATGCTGTTTGAACAACCGGTTCAGACTTGGAGCTAGCCATCGTGGAATTCGATGAAGATGGCTATTTAATCGACCATGCGCAATGGACGCCAATCCTCGCTGAAGAACTCGCGGCTGCCGAGTCAATCATTTTGACCGACAACCACTGGGCACTGATTGAGGCTGTCAAAGGCTATTACGCTGAATTTGAGCACGCGCCCTCGATGCGTCCACTGGTCAAATGGTTAAAACAGACGCATGGAGCTGAAATCGGCAACAGTATCTACCTGCACAAACTGTTCCCTGAAAGCCCTGCAAAGCAGCTTGCGCGCATCGCCGGTCTGCCAAAACCCACCAAGTGTTTATAGCGAAGCCGGTTTTAAACAGTCGGTATTGAGATAGGGTTGTAAACACGCGGGCACGCGGATCGAACCGTCTTCATTTTGGTAATTCTCAACCACTGCGATCAGACATCGGCCAATGGCAACCCCGGATCCATTGAGTGTATGCACGAGCTCTGGTTTGCCCTGGGCATTTCGAAAGCGTGCTTGCATCCGGCGGGCTTGGAAATCAACGCAGTTCGAGCAGGAACTGATCTCCCGAAACTGGGATTGACCTGGCAACCAGACCTCGAGGTCATAGGTTTTAGCCGCAGAAAACCCAAGATCACCTCCACACAAATTCACAACCCGGTAATGCAGTCCAAGACCCTGCAAGATCGCCTCTGCATGTGAGCGAAGCGCTTCCAGCGCATCCCAACTCGCGTCTGGATGCGTCACCCACACCAACTCAACTTTATCGAACTGATGTTGACGAAACATGCCCCTGACATCTCGACCGTAGGATCCGGCCTCGGCGCGAAAGCACGGCGTATGCGCCACAAACTGTAATGGTAACTGATCAGCCGGTACGATCTGATTGCGCACCAGATTGGTCAAGGGCACTTCGGCTGTGGGAATCAAATACCGCTCACGACCGCCCCCGTCTTCCGGCGCAATCCGAAATAAATCATCTTTAAATTTCGGCAGCTGCCCAGTTCCCTCAAGAACCGCACCATCGACAAGATAGGGAACATAGGTTTCCTGGTACCCATGCGCATCGGTATGCATATCAAGCATGTACTGAATCAATGCCCGGTGCAGACGCGCGAAAGCTCCATGCATGGTCACAAAACGACTACCAGACAGGTTGGCAGCCGCATCAAAGTCGAGTCCACTGAATAATTCGCCCAGTTCAATGTGATCGCGCGGGGTGAAATTGAATTCAGGCGCAGTGCCTTGAATGGCCACTTCAACATTGTCAGTCTCAGACGCACCCTCAGGAACGGATGAGTCTGGCAAGTTCGGGAGCTCCATCATCAGGTGATCCAGTGCGTGAGACACCTGATCAAATTCAGATGCCAGCGCATCGAGCGCATCACCGATTTGGCTGATCTCCTGTTTGAGCTGCTCTGCCTCGTCTTGTCGGCCCTCTTTCATCAGGAGTCCAATTGTTTTGGATCCGTCCTTTCGTTTGTTCTGCAGCGCTTCTGTCTCAATCTGCAAACTCTTACGACGCTCCTCAAGCGATTGATAGTGGGCAACGTCAAAATCGACGCCTTTCTTTTTGAGCAAGACCACGACCTCGTCAAGGTGCGTGCGGAGCAGTTTTGGATCGAGCATGAAGTATTCAGTCCTTGTCGGCAGCCAAAAGGCTGATCATTTCAAAACGCAAAAGCATACCAGAGCCTGTGACTGACAGCGTATCGGTCTTAAGACGACGATTGACCGAGTGCGTAAATCACATCCACACCCTCAGGCGGCGTGAACTCAAATTGAGCCTGTGCAGGTGGGGTTCGATCCAAGGCCGTGAATCGAATGCGTGTCCGATTACCAAGCGCATCAATGACCTGTAAGTCCAACAGCCGACTGCCATCAAATCGCAGTTCAATCTGTCGCGTCACATCATCCTCGGCACGGGGGACCAAACGAAACACACTCAATTCGCCCAGTGCTTCCTCTTGGATTTGAAAGGTCTCATTGAGGAGCTTTGAATCACCGCCTAACACCGCGGCCGGTGAAGCGCCAAGCGCATCGTTCAGCGGGCGTACCTGGACTTGAAAAAGATCTTCATCATAAATCCAGACCACCTCTCCGTCGGCGACAATCTGCTGCGCAAAGGGCGCATTGGTCTGCCAAAAGAACACCTCGGCACTTTGGATCGCCAAACGACCATCGATCTCAGACACCGGCTGTCCCTCAACATCGAGTGTCGACTGCGTGAATTCAGCGGAGAACTGTCGATACGACGCCAGTAAATCCACCACCCGATCCACTGGAGATGCTGCAGATCCTCCGGCCCAAAGCAGTGCGACCAATGTAATCCATCGACACATCATCGAGGACTCGGCGCAAGCACTTCGCGCGCTCCATTGCTACCCATTTCACTGACCACGCCAGCCGACTCCATCGCCTCGATCATCCGCGCGGCTCGGTTGTAACCAATCTTCAATTTTCGCTGTACCGCAGAAATTGACGCGCGACGCGTTTCTGTCACAAAGGCCACCGCCTCATCGTATAACGGATCGGCTTCATCATCGGCCTCAAGCAACGACCCTTGCGCGTCTCCATCTCCTGACTGCGCGTTCAAAATCGCTTCTTCATACTGGGGCTGCCCCTGAAGTTTCCAGAAGTTCACCACGTTGTGTACTTCATGATCATCCACAAAGGCGCCATGCACCCGGACAGGAACTGGCTTACCCGCTGGTAAATAGAGCATGTCACCATGCCCAAGGAGTTGTTCAGCCCCTCCTTGATCAAGCACGGTCCGAGAATCAATTTTGGAACTGACCTGAAAGCTGATTCGACTGGGTACATTGGCTTTGATCAGCCCGGTGATCACATCCACAGACGGGCGTTGTGTGGCCAAAATGAGATGGATTCCAGCCGCCCGTGCCTTTTGCGCCAGTCGTGCAATCAGTTGATCAACTTTTTTCCCAACGATCATCATCATGTCCGCGAATTCGTCAATCACAACCACGATGTATGGCAGCGTCTTCAGTTCAGGTGGCGTCTCGTCTGCGTCAAAGCCGTTGGCGACCCACAGGGGATCTACAAGCGGCTCACCACGCTCAGCATGTTCTTTAATCTTGGTATTGAAGCCTTCGAGATTTCGGACACCCAACTCCGCCATCAGCTTATAGCGGCGTTCCATTTCACCAACACACCAACGCAGCGCATTGGCTGCATCTTTCATATCCGTGACCACAGGTGCGAGCAAATGCGGGATCCCCTCATAAATGGAGAGCTCGAGCATTTTAGGATCCACTAAAATGAGTTTGAGGTCCTCTGGCCTCGCCTTGTAGAGCATCGACAAAATCATGGCATTGACGCCCACCGATTTACCGGATCCCGTGGTCCCGGCAACCAGAAGATGAGGCATCTTGGCTAAATTCGCGCACACAGATTGACCTGAAATATCGTGTCCTAGGGCCAGTGATAAAACAGACTGGTCTTTGGTATAGGCCTCACTCCCCAGAATTTGAGACAGTCGAACCATCTCTCGATACTGATTTGGAATCTCAATACCCACCGTGCTTTTACCCGGAATCACCTCAACCACGCGCACGCTGATGACAGCCAAACTGCGGGCGACATCTTTAGCCAGATTGGTGATCCGAGACACCTTGACGCCAGGCGCTGGGTCAATTTCAAATCGGGTGACGACCGGCCCTGGATTGATGGCAACGATCTCGGACTCGACACCAAACTCGGCCAGTCGACGGATCAATAAATCCCCCATCGCGGTCAATTCATCTTGGCTAAAACCCTTGTCAGACGGCGGATCCTGGGGATCTAGCAACGACAGATCCGGCAACGCCATTTGACCGTCCGTACGACCGCCTGACTTTGCATGTGGCACCGATGGTCGCGGCGCTTTGGCTGGCTGCACAGACTCCGCGTCCAACAACGATGCGGCTTCTGAAAGCGGCTCAATCCGCACATCGCGCCCCGAAGGTGTCTCACTGATACTGTCTGTCAGCTCCCAAGTGGGCTCCCGTCGAGCGGATGGGATAGCATCGAGGGCTGAGAGATCAACATCAGGTGTCACCGACTGTGAGTCAATCGGATCGGTGATTTCAGGCGGAGCGGATCGGTCCGTCCGTAACCCCAAAAGCTCCGCCTCGATCTGTGCCACATCTGGCTCAGGGGGTTTGGGTGCAACACGCGACAATGTCTTTTTCAATTGTTTTGGCAGAAACACACGATGCAGGGGTTGCAACATGCGACTGATCAGAGACTGTTGAGCCCCAATATCCAACTGAGCCGGTGCCGGTTGACCACTCAATATCCGGCCCGCAGATTGCGCAGTCACCAACACAGCCTGCCCAAGCCCGGCCAGCACATCAGGCCAGTGCAATTGGAAAGTCACGGTCAGGCCAAAGATGACGAGCACGAATGCACTTAACGCAGTGCCTGTGACGCCGACTTCAGTCACCAGCGCAGACGTCAATACGCTGCCCAAAATCCCACCGCCCGTGGTGCCAGGCGGAAGCCAGTCGGGAATAAACGCGACGTGCAATGCACATAACATCGATAAAGCGGGCAATAGACTCAGAACGCCAAACAGGCGAATCACCCAGATTCGACCATCTTCGACCGGCCTTAAGGCCCACCGAGTCGCCTGAATTGGAGCCAATGCGATGACGTAGGCCGTCAAACCAAACCAAGACAGCAACCAGTCAGAAACAAAGGCTCCAAAGGGCCCAAAGGCGTTAAAGACGGTGGTCGCCGGTCCGCTATAGGACCAACCTGGGTCACGCGGATCAAATGACAGCAACGCAACGAAAAAAAATATCGACAGGACAAGGCCGCAAAGCCACGCCACTTCTCGAGCTAACCGGGTATACCAGGGATGTAATGTAGATTCGTTCAACCTGACTCCTTGGAGGATGAACCGATGGACTTTACTCTATACAGACTCAAGTCATCAGTTTACCAGAGAAGGACACAACGATCGTGCATCATCAATTGATCATTTTGGGCTCAGGCCCAGCCGGCTGGACTGCCGCGGTTTATGCCGCTCGAGCTGGATTGTCTCCTGTTGTTATCACCGGAACCCAGGTCGGTGGACAACTGACCACCACGACAGAGGTCGAGAACTGGCCAGGTGGTCCGGCCGATTTACAGGGGCCTCAATTGATGGTCGACATGCAAACACACGCGGAACGCTTTGACACCCAAGTCATTCATGACCACATCAATCGCGCCGACCTGTCCAATCGACCCTTTGAATTGACTGGCGATCAGGGCGTCTATACCTGTGATGCCTTGATTATCTCAACGGGCGCCAGTGCCCAATATCTCGGGTTGCCCTCGGAAGATGCTTTCAAAGGACGGGGTGTATCGGCCTGTGCGACCTGTGATGGATTCTTTTACCGCGGCCGCTCCGTCGCGGTCGTCGGTGGCGGCAATACGGCTGTCGAAGAGGCGTTATATCTCTCAAATCTGGCCTCAGATGTCACGCTTATCCATCGGCGTGACAGTCTCCGCGCCGAAAAGATCTTACAGGATCGCCTCTTTGCCAAAGATAACGTCAATATCCTCTGGGACCATCAGCTTGATGAAGTCACCGGCGATGAGGCAGGTGTGACCGGGTTGAACGTCAAACACAGAGAGACGGGTGAACTCACCACACTCGATGTCCATGGCGTCTTCATTGCAATCGGACACAAGCCCAACACAGATTTGTTCGCCGGTCAGCTTGACATGAATGGTGGCTACATCATTGTTAAATCAGGTCTTGACGGATTTGCTACCCAAACCGCAGTACCCGGCGTCTTCGCAGCCGGCGATGTCGCAGATCACGTCTATCGCCAAGCCATCACATCTGCTGGATTCGGATGCATGGCAGCACTTGACGCTGAACGGTTTCTTGCAGAAAGCCACTGATCACGTCTCTTGATCCCCTGGCTGTCTCCACATCATCTCGACTTCCCCGATGTGGAGTCCGCCCTGGAAGACCCCAATGGCTTACTCTGTGCCGGCGGTGATCTCAGTGTAGAGCGGCTTTCTCATGCATACAGCCATGGCATATTTCCATG
This sequence comes from uncultured Gammaproteobacteria bacterium, assembly GCA_913057215.1. Lineage (GTDB taxonomy): Bacteria > Pseudomonadota > Gammaproteobacteria > Pseudomonadales > Litorivicinaceae > HIMB30. The sequence continues at coordinate 45,424 of CAJXNQ010000007.1, read as the reverse complement.
GTTTTCAGACGGTGAGCCGATTCTCTGGTGGAGTCCAAATCCTCGACTGGTTTTGACGCCCGATGCTTTCAAGTTCAGGCGCAGCCTGAAAAAATCCATCCGCGCACGCGCGCTTTCTGTCACCACAAACCAATGCTTTGATCGAGTCATGGCGCTGTGTTCTGAGACCCGACAGACCGAAGGCACCTGGATCCATCAAGACATGCTTGAAGCCTACCGTGCACTGAATGCAGCCGGCGCTGGATTCTCCGCCGAAACCTGGCAAGCAGGCCGACTGGTTGGCGGGCTTTATGGTGTGAAGTTGGGTCGCGTCCTCTTTGGTGAATCCATGGTGTCCTGCGTTCCGGACGCCTCAAAGGCCGCACTTGCACACATCTGCCAAGAAGCTGATGTACATCAGATTGAATTGATCGATTGTCAGGTGCCAACCTCCCATCTCATCTCGCTCGGTGCTACGCTCATTGATCGTTCAGAATTCATGCAACGCATCAGAGAGCTCACCGAATGAGTGGATTCCAAAAATTAAGATTCTATGCAACCGCACCGCACCCATGCAGCTATCTGGAAGATCGCGAAGCAACCACCTTGTTTGTAGAACCGGATGCCGCTCTGACAGAGGCAGACCTCGTCAAATTGACAGAAACTGGGTTTCGGCGGTCTGGGCGCTATATCTACAGACCGCACTGCGCGGACTGCAACGCGTGCATTTCTGTACGTGTTCCAGTCGATGCATTTCATCCCAAGCGCCGGCAACGCCGGACCATCCAAAAAAACCAAGACATCGTGTTCAAGGCTCAGGCACCGGTATTGGATGAGATCCATTACGCGCTCTATGACCGGTACATCCGGGCGCGTCACGCCGACGGGGACATGTTCCCACCCTCGGTAAGCCAGTATCAGTCTTTTCTCACTGCAGGGTCATCGCATGCTTTTTTTCTGGAAGCATACCTTGAGGGACAACTGATCGCCGTCACACACTTTGACGAAATCCCAGGAAATGGGTTATCAGCGATCTACACATTTTTCGATCCCGACCCCGAGTTGGCACCGCGCAGTCTCGGACGCATGATGGTGCTTCAACTCATTGAGGTGACCAAAGAACTGGGACTTCCCTATCTGTATCTCGGATACTGGATTCGCGACTCCATCAAAATGGCATACAAGACGGAATACCGCCCAATCGAGATGCTCATCAATAGTCGGTGGATTCGTGCCGACTAAGCATGCATAATCGCCGCCTTACGTAATAGAAGGGAGCCCAATGGCGAAAGAAGACTCAATTGAAATGGAAGGCACAATTGTTGATACGCTGCCTAACACCATGTTCCGTGTTGAACTCGATAATGGTCATGTCGTGACAGCACATATTTCCGGGAAAATGCGCAAACACTACATTCGGATTCTGACCGGTGATCGTGTGACCGTCGAGCTCACTCCGTATGACCTTACAAAAGGCCGGATTACATTTCGCGCGCGATGAATCACGCGCGAACAGACTAGGCCGGTTCCTTCGACTTCACTTCACGCGGTGTCATTTCAAACGCCAATTCATCATTGGTGTCGACCGTGACCAGCACGCTGCCGCCCCCGGCAAGATCACCGAATAATATCGCGTCAGCCAGCGGCCGTTTGATCGCATCCTGAATTAATCTCGCCATTGGGCGTGCGCCCATGGTTTTATCGTAGCCACGTTTCGCCAACCATTGCATCGCATGATCGTCGAGTTCAATGGACACCTTGCGGTCGTCGAGTTGCGCTTGGAGTTCAGCAATGAACTTATGGACCACCTGTTCGATGACTTCCTCAGTCAGCGCTCCAAATTGCACGATGGCATCCAAGCGATTCCGGAATTCTGGGGTGAATTGCCGTTTGATCGTTTCCATCGCATCCGTGGATTGATCTTGATCGTTGAATCCGATGGACCGCTTGGCCAGTGACTCCGCACCCGCGTTGGTCGTCATAATCAAGACAACATGCCGAAAGTCAGCTTGTCGCCCATTGTTATCGGTGAGCGTGCCATGATCCATCACTTGCAAAAGCAAGTTGAAAACGTCTGGATGCGCTTTCTCAATCTCATCAAGTAACAACACACAGTGTGGATTTTTCGTAATGGCTTCTGTGAGTAATCCGCCCTGATCAAAACCCACGTACCCAGGTGGCGCACCGATCAGCCGGCTCACTGTATGTCGCTCCATGTACTCTGACATGTCAAAACGCACCAGCTCAATACCAAGCGTACGCGCCAACTGACGACTGACCTCGGTCTTACCAACACCCGTGGGACCGGCGAACAAGAAGCATCCAACAGGCTTACCCTCTTGTTTCAGTCCAGCGCGCGACAATTTGATGGCCGAACTCATGCGCTCAATGGCCTCACCCTGCCCAAACACCGTCAGCTTCAGGTCACGCTCTAAATTCTCCAGCACCTCAGTATCTGATTTTGAAATCTGCTTTGGTGGAATACGTGCAATACTTGCGATCACAGATTCAACCTCAGCGACACCAATGACTTTCTTCCGTCGTGACGGGGGCATGAGCCGTTGCATCGCACCTGCCTCATCAATCACATCGATGGCTTTGTCCGGAAGGTGTCGATCTGCCATGTATTTTGCAGACAGCTCAACTGCAGCGGTCAAGGCCGCTTTGGTGTAGCGCAGTTCATGATGTTCTTCAAACCGTGACTTCAGACCGTTTAAAATCTTAATCGTGTCCTCAACAGAGGGCTCCATCACATCCACTTTTTGGAATCGGCGAGCCAGGGCACGGTCTTTTTCAAAAATGCCCCGGAACTCTTGGAAGGTGGTTGAACCGATGCATTTCAGCTTACCGGACGACAGTAAAGGCTTCAGCAGATTCGATGCATCCATCACCCCACCGGACGCAGCCCCTGCTCCGATAATGGTGTGGATCTCATCGATAAACAAAATGGCATGCTTTTCTTTTTCAAGCTCACCCAGTAATGCTTTGAGACGCTTTTCAAAATCGCCGCGATACTTCGTACCCGCCAACAAGGCGCCCATATCCAATGAGTACACGACAGCATCGGCAATCACGTCCGGAACTTGGCCTTCCTCGATTCGATACGCGAGCCCCTCGGCTATCGCTGTTTTACCGACTCCCGCCTCACCGACTAACAGCGGATTATTCTTCCGCCGACGTGACAAGGTCTGAACAACGCGCGAGACCTCGCTGTCCCGACCAATCAGCGGATCAATGCGTCCGGCTCGTACTTCTGAATTGAGGTTTGTGCAGTAGCCCTCGAGGTTCGTCTGACGCTCCTCACTGCCGCTTGACTGTTGCGTATTCTCTGAACCACTCTCAGCATCCTGTGGGCTTTGCTCATCTGCCTTGGAAATACCATGACTGATGAAATTCACCACATCAATCCGCGCAATTTCCTGCTGCTTTAGGAAGTACACGGCCTGAGACTCTTGCTCTGAAAAAATCGCCACCAGCACGTTCGCTCCGGTGACCTCTTGCTTTCCAGACGATTGCACATGGAATACTGCACGTTGCAAGACGCGCTGAAACCCAAGAGTCGGCTGGGTATCACGCTCAGAATCATCTGGAAGCGCCGGAGTGGTTTGCCCCACAAACTGATCAAGCTCGTCGCGCAATGCCGACAGATTTGCGCCACAGGCGTTTAGGACTTGGACTGCAGACGCATTATCCAACAGACCGAGTAGCAAATGTTCGACCGTCATATACTCATGGCGCGCTTCACGTGCCCGTTTGAACGCACTGTTCAGTGTCACTTCAAGATCGCGGCTCAACATACGGCTCTCCTCACTCGTCCCCTGCGATGTCCACCTGGCACATCAACGGGTGTTGATTGTCTTTGGCATATTCAATGACATGCTCTGCCTTGGTCTCGGCAATATCCTTTGGGTAGACGCCACACACTGCTGCACCTTTGGTATGCACTGTCAGCATAATCTGCGTCGCCTGCTCCTGATCCATATTAAAAAACAACTCCAACACATGAATCACAAATTCCATCGGTGTGAAGTCATCGTTCAACATGATCACTTTGTACATCGGCGGTTTTTTGAGCTCAGGTCGAGCTGTCGCAACCCCAACGTCATCATTGGGATCAAACCCCGGAATGTCTGGTTCACTCATTGGGCATCACAGTCCTTGTTGTCCTTTCAATGTATGGGGTTGGCGTGGCGTTAGTAAAGGGAAAAACCAATGAAAATTTATTTCAGAGAGGGACTACTGTGTCGACACCACAGAGGTCAGATCCGAGCATTGCAGGCAATAAAAAACCCCGGAGATCAGATCATCGCCGGGGTTTTTTAGGTCACATCATTTACATGTGTTGAATCATCACCTGACCGAACTCTGAGCAAGAAACCAAATTGGCATCATCCATCAAGCGTTCGAAATCATAGGTCACATTGCGAGAGCCGATTGCGCCCTCCATGCCAGAAATCATCAAATCTGCGGCTTCAAACCATCCCAGATGACGGAGCATCATTTCTGCCGACAAGATCAAAGATCCGGGATTCACCTTGTCTTGACCTGCATATTTTGGAGCCGTTCCGTGCGTGGCCTCAAAAATCGCGACTTCAGCCCCGATATTGGCGCCCGGCGCGATTCCGATTCCACCGACCTGGGCCGCCAACGCGTCCGATAAGTAATCACCGTTGAGGTTCAAGGTGGCGATGGCACTGTACTCTGCAGGTCGCAGCAAAATCTGCTGCAACATGGCATCTGCAATCACATCCTTAATGACGATATCGGTCCCAGTATTTGGATTCTTCATCACACACCAAGGTCCACCGTCGAGGAGTTCCGCACCAAATTCTTCACGTGCCAGTTCATATCCCCAATCTTTAAATGCACCCTCTGTGAACTTCATGATGTTGCCCTTGTGGACCAGAGTTACACTTGGAAGGTCATTGTCGATTGCGTACTGAAGCGTCTTACGCACCAAGCGCTTTGTGCCCTCTTCGGACACCGGCTTGATGCCAATTCCGCACTGATTCGGGAAGCGAATTTTGGTCACACCAAATTCGTTTTGCAGAATATTGATGAGCTTGTCCGCCTCTGGACTCCCTGCCTGATACTCGACACCGGCATAGATGTCTTCAGAGTTCTCGCGGAAAATCACCATGTTGGTTTTTTCAGGCTCTTTCACAGGGCTTGGAACGCCTGCGAAATACCTGACAGGTCTGAGACACAGATACAAATCCAGCTGCTGGCGCAGGGCCACATTCAATGACCGGATGCCACCGCCAACAGGCGTTGTCAGCGGGCCTTTGATGCCCACTTTGTATTCTCTGAACGCATCCAGCGTCTCATCGGGAAGCCACTCATCAGCTCCATAGGTGGCGACTGACTTTTCACCACAAAAAACTTCCATCCACGAGATCTGCTTTGCTCCGCCATAGGCTTTTTCCACGGCTGCGTTGACGACTTCAATCATGGGTGGGGTAATATCGACGCCGATGCCATCGCCTTCGATGAAAGGAATGATCGGGTTATTGGGGACGTTGAGCGATCCATCCTGGTTCACAGTGATCTTCTCGCCAGACGTCGGCACTTGGATGTGTTGGTATCCCATCCTATTCTCCTGTGCTGTCACGTATGTTTTGCGCGGCGGACTATAGCATGTTTTGGTCCGACCACTTCGCAAATTCTCTTCGTCTTTGGGATAGGTATGCTTGTTTTATTTTACAAACCCTTTGGTGTGCTCTGCCAATTCACGGGCGAAGGACGCACCCTTCAAGATTTCATCAGGATTCAGAATGTCTACCCAGCCGGTCGACTCGATAAGGACTCCGAAGGACTTGTATTACTGACTGATGACGGGCGTCTTCAGGATCAAATCGCACATCCGCGGCACGGTGGTGAAAAAACCTATCTCGCTCAAGTTGACGGATCCATATCACCCGATGCCTGCCACCGACTTATTGCGGGTGTTGATCTGAATGATGGACCCGCCAGCGCCGTCTCGTGTGAAATTATTTCGCCACCTACAGTCCCCCCTCGCGAACCACCCATTCGCACCCGAAAACACATTCCAACGTCCTGGATCCGATTGGTGTTGTCCGAGGGGCGCAACCGACAGGTACGCCGAATGACAGCCGCGGTTGGCTTCCCAACATTGCGCTTGATTCGGACCCAAAGCGGGCCCTATACGCTCTCCGGTTTAAATCCCGGGGAATATCGAGTCATCGAGACAACTCAGGTAAACTCCGCGCATGCACAACCAAAATTCCCACGTCATCGTCGGCCTGTCCGGCGGCGTTGATTCCTCCGTCGCAGCCTATTTGCTGAAACAACGCGGATATCAGGTCGCAGGAATGTTCATGAAAAACTGGGACGAGGACGACGGCACCGACTACTGCACCGCCAAAGCCGATCTGGCAGATGCCGAACAGGTTGCGTCACAGCTCGGTATTCAACTGCACCGCGTCAATTTTGCCGCTGAATACTGGGATGATGTGTTTGAGCACTTCCTCGATGAGGTCAACGCAGGCCGCACGCCCAATCCCGACATCTTATGCAATCGTGAAATTAAATTTCGCGCGTTTCTCGATTACGCGCGCGAGCTCGGTGCAGACTGCATTGCCACGGGACACTATGTGCGGAGAACCGAGGGCGCCAATCCACTGTTAAGAGGCCTCGATCGGAATAAAGATCAAAGCTACTTCTTGTGGGCGTTGACGCGTGCGCAAGTTGAGAGTGCCATCTTCCCTGTTGGCGATCTCGAAAAACCACGTGTCAGACAGATCGCATCTGAGCAAGGATTTGTCACAGCCCGAAAAAAAGACTCGACAGGCATTTGCTTCATCGGCGAGCGGCGGTTCAGTGATTTCTTGAAAACCTACGTCAAACCGACGCCTGGCCCGATTGTGACAGCCGACGGCGAACAGATCGGTACACATGAAGGATTGATGTTCTATACGCTCGGCCAACGTCAGGGGCTCGGCATCGGTGGCTTACGCGCCTACTCAGATGACCCTTGGTTTGTTGCTGAAAAACACATGGACACCAATACATTGGTGGCTGTTCAAGGCACCAATCATCCCAGGCTCTTTGCAACCGGCTGTCGCGGCGGTCAAGTCAACTGGATTGGTGACCCCCCAGCGCTGCCGGCTAAAATAACAGCCAAAGTGCGATACCGAGCTGACGATGTACCCGCACATGTCGAGATGCAGGGGGATACGGTCTCGGTCCAGTTTGTCACGCCCGAGCGTGCGGTCACCCCCGGGCAATCGATTGTATTTTACGACGGTGAAACCTGTTTGGGTGGCGCGGTCATTGAGGAGGCCTATGCATGAGCCGTTCTGAGAGATTGTATCCACTCTGCGCACTGGCAATGACAGCGCATCAAGTCGACCGACTGGCCAACACGGGCATGGTGCCACACGACGAGTTCGAACTGCTGATTCAAAGCGTCTTGAATCTAAGCCCAGACAGTCCGCTGGACGTGTACGGGGGAGACTTAAAGGCACTGAGACCGGGCGGAGTGTTACTCCGAGACATGCTGGGACGTGGTGGCAACCGTAAATATCCTGAAGTCATTCGGTATTTCATCAGCCTCATGCAAGTCGAACGACAGCTCTCTAAACGCACGGACCTGTTAGAGGTTTTACGGGGGCACCTTGAAGTCGCAGTTGCCAAAACAGATTCATTGAATCCAACACACGAATCTGTGATCGAGACGCTCAATACTGCCTATCAGGAAACAGTTTCAACACTTAAATTTCGCATCATGGTGACTGGAAATCACGGACGACACCTGCAGCAAGGCAACAATCCTGCTAAAGTGCGGGCGCTCTTATTAAGTGGAATCCGCGCGGCGATGCTCTATCGACAGCTCGGCGGTGGCCGTTTATCGCTCCTCTTCCAACGAAGCCGCGTGTTCCGAGAACTTGACGCCCTTGGGTTATAGGACACATATGACACTTTCGAGTTTAACTGCGCTGTCTCCAATCGACGGCCGCTACGCGTCTAAAGCGGATGCACTTCGCCCCATTGCCAGCGAACTCGGGCTGATGCATGCCCGGATCGAAGTCGAATTGGCGTGGATTAAATCATTGGCTGCGCATCCTGGCATTGATGAAGTCGCGCCGCTCTCTGAGCAGGCCATTGCAGCCATTGACGACATCGCAGCCCGTTTTTCAGAAGACGATGGTGCGCGCATCAAAGCCATCGAGGCGACCACCAATCACGATGTCAAAGCGATCGAATACTTTATTAAAGACGCCTTCAACGAAAATCCCGAATTGGCTGCCATCAGTGAATTTGTTCATTTCGCATGCACCAGTGAAGACATCAACAACCTCGCCTACAGCTTGATGCTGGCGCGCATGCGCGACCAGGTGTTGATTCCAACGATGTCACGTCTCATTGACGTCCTCCGCGATCTCGCACACGCATGGGCCGGGCACGCGATGTTATCGCGGACGCATGGTCAGAGCGCGTCACCCACAACAGTCGGCAAAGAATTCGCCAACGTGGTGGCGCGGTTGGAGCGGCAGCGTACGCAATTTCAAAGTGTGCAATTGAGCGGCAAACTCAACGGTGCAGTCGGGAATTACAATGCGCACATGGCTGCGTATCCTGACGTGGACTGGGCCGCCCATGCTGAAAGCGTCATCGCAGGCCTCGGTCTGAGCATCAATCACTACACCACACAAATCGAGCCTCATGACTGCATCGCCGAATACTTTGACGCACTCAAACGATTCAACAGCATCGTGATCGACCTCGACCGCGATCTGTGGAGTTACATTTCGCTGGATTATTTCAAACAACGTACGGTCGACGGTGAAGTTGGATCCTCAACCATGCCACATAAGGTCAATCCAATTGACTTTGAAAACTCCGAAGGGAATCTTGGACTGGCCAATGCCCTGTTTGAACATTTGGCCAGCAAGCTTCCGATTTCGCGCTGGCAACGTGATCTGACCGATTCGACGGTGCTTCGCAACGTCGGCGTTGGCGCCGCATATACGGTGATTGCCCTTGAAGCGACGCTCAAAGGTCTTGGCAAACTCGAGCTGAACCACGCCACAGTGACAGATGACCTGAAAGATCGCTGGGAGGTTCTGGCTGAGCCGGTGCAAACTGTGATGCGTCGCTATGGAATCGAACAACCCTATGAACAGTTAAAGGCACTGACCCGAGGTAAGCCGATCGATGAGGCGTCGTTAAGAGCGTTCATTGAGGGTCTTGAGATCCCAGCAGAGGCCAAGGCGACACTTCTGTCGCTCACACCCCTGACCTACACAGGATCTGCAGAGGCCCAAGCTCGGAGCCTATGAGTCTCATTCGCCTCGAAGGTGTTGGGCTTTCGGATCACAAAGCCCTCCTCCGCCACTGGCAACGCGAACCCTGCCTGCTCAGCCAGGCGGTTGAGGCCGCGGCCTACCAATTGGATCCAGATGATTTAATCGACATCATCACCGAGACCACGTTGCCAAGTCGTCTCATCACAGGTGCTGAAGGGCACGATTTCACGCTCCATCGCGGCCCTTTTGAGAACTTCACACCCCCAGACGACGGTCCGTGGACTGTATTAATCCAAGCCATGGAGCAACTGATCCCAGAATTCGCAGCGCTCCGTGATGAGATCAACTGGCTCCCTGCCTGGCGCTTCGAAGATTGCATGCTGTCGTGGGCCAACACAGGTGGCAGTGTCGGACGCCACGTCGATCAATTCAGCGTCTTTCTCGTGCAACTCAATGGACGTCGACAGTGGGACATTGGACCGAAAGCCACTTCTCAGACACCGCATGTTGTGAATCAACCCATTTCGCTTGTCGCGCCCACTGAGCCCGATGCATCGATAACGACTCATCCGGGTGATGTGCTCTACATTCCACCCGGGGTCATTCATCATGGTGTGGCTTTGGATGCCGACTGTATGACCCTCTCCATTGGCTTTCGCGCGCCCTCTGTTGGCGAACTCTTTGAAAGTCTGCTTGAGACCCTGGATGAGACCGCAGAGCAGCATCGCTTTGAGGATGCAAACCGTCCCTTGTGTCGGCAGACAGCGGAGATCACAGCAGAGGATGTTCAACGGGTGCGTCAGGTCATGATCGATCAACTTGAGGATGATCAACGTTTGGCGCGAATATTGGCCGAGCGCGTCACCACCCCCTATTTAGAGATCGATGCGTCTGACAAATTAACCGACTCCGATGTCACGGCGCTGATTGAACAGACACCAGAATTTGAGCTGGATTGTGGTGTCCGAGTCGCCTATTTTGAATCCACGCTGTACATCAATGGAGAGTGTTGTGGCCAAGACATCCCCCTTGAGCTGGTTGAGCTCGCGAATCAAAGGCGTATTCAACGCCAACAGATCGAAGCACTCAGCCCACACTGGCGCACAGTCCTCTTCGAGCTCATCCAAGACGAACACCTCATTCCGGCCGAGAACCCAAGTCCGACAGACCGATTGGGCAACTGACTCAGAACACCTGTCTGCTATTCGGACAGCCGTCTTTATCGAGGAGCAAGGGATCGATCCAGCCGATGAATGGGATCCGCAGGACGCGACAGCGCAGCATTTCATTGCCGAACGCGATGGCGAGGTGGTCGGCTGCGCCCGGGTTCTAGAGCATCGAAAAATTGGCCGCATGGCCGTACTTGCCTCAGCACGACGCCACAATGTTGGGTCTAAACTGCTGCGTCATGCCATTGATAGTATTCATCAATCCGGCAACACCCCGATCCTGGGTGCGCAAATCTCGGCCATGGGCTTTTATGCCAATCACGGCTTTTTGCCGCGTGGGGCGGTATTCAAAGATGCAGGCATTGACCATCGCACCATGGAGCTGACCGGCGATCCGTCGAAAACGCTGATGCCACTCGATTCGGAATCACTGCGATTTGATACACCGACGCTGTTGGTCGCGATTGAGCCGCAGATCGAAGAGACAACGATGCGCATCAATCTGTTACGACTGTCCGACGATGAGGCGGCTTGGTTGACGCCGCGACTCATGTGCTATGCGAGTACGCACGGCGCAGAGACATTGGTGCTTGAAATTCCAGAGGGTGAGGTCAGTTTTCCACTGGACCCACCAGAGACCTTCCAATGCTCTTAAACGGACTCGCAACACCCTGGCCGTTGATGCCCTGGTTGATCATTCAAATTCTGTTCTGGTCCATATTCACGGCCAGCATCTTTCGACTGAACCTAGAGCGTCTCCAGAGCCTGCATGACACCAGTGCCTGGGCCATGACCACGTTATTTTTTACTCTGCTGTGGCGCCTGAATGCGGGCATTGAACCGGGCTTATCGTTTCACATCTTTGGCGCGTCCTTGATGACTCTTTTATTTGGTTTTCCATACATGCTGGTGGGTGGTGTGCTGGGCATGATCGGCAATGCGCTCAGTGGTGCAGGACAGATTGTCGACATTCCGGTGTCTGCATTGGCCGTCCTCGTGGTTCCCGGCGCGATGACCTATCTGCTCTGGAAACTCTCTGTTCGCCACCTGCCCCCGAACTTTTTTGTCTACGTCTGGGTGGTTGGATTTTTCGGGGCCGCCATTGGCATGGCTGTCAGTGCCACAGCCGTGACCAGTGCCTTATGGATCAGCGGGCTCTTCGATCTGCATTATTTGATGAATTATTTTTTTCCATTCATGCTGATGCAGGGATTTCCAGAGGGCTTTATCACCGGCACGATTCTCTCGCTGCTCGTGGTCTACAAACCTGAGTGGGTCGCAACTTTTCGTGATGCGTTTTATTTACAGCATCGCCACCCTCGAGACGCGCATCATCTACCGAGGGATCGGTCAGACGATTGACCAACCAGGCGCAGTCACACCTGTCTTGTAGGGGAAGAACTCCATCATTTGACCCTCTCGGATCCGTGCCTGTAATCCGATCCAATACTCGGCATCAAACAAATCGCCGTGCATGGCTGCAAACTCTTTGCGGATGTGGACCGATGGGAATAAAAAGGTCGCAAACTCTTCAGGAAACACATCCTCAGGCGCAATGTGATACCAGGGCTCGGAGGCCATTTCTTGTTCGTAGGTCTGGGGCTCGGGAATCTTTCTAAAATTCACTTCTGTTAAGTACGAGATCTCGTCGTAGTCATAAAAGACCACCCGACCATGCCGTGTCACCCCAAAATTTTTAAGCAGCATGTCTCCGGGAAAAATATTCGCCGCGGCGAGTTGCTTAATCGCCTGCCCATACTCATCCAGAGCGTTGTGTCGCGCTTCATCAGACGCTGTCTCAAGATAGAGATTCAGAGGCGTCATACGGCGTTCAATATAGAGATGCTTAATCACCACCTGCTCATCCTCGATGGTGACGCTGTTGGCACACAAATCCATCAACTCATCCAAGCACTCAGGATCAAACCGCTCCAATGGCAACGCAAAATTCGAAAATTCCTGCGTATCAGCCATCCGGCCGACCCGGTCATGCACTTTCACCAAGTGATACTTATCAAGAACCACCTGGCGCGTCACATTTTTACTGGGTCCGAATTTGTCTTTAATCAGCTTAAATACGATTTCAGAAGACGGCAGTGTAAAGACACACATCACCAGTCCCTTGATTCCAGGCGCGATCACAAACTGATCGTCTGACTGCAACAGATGCCGTTTGAAAACGCGTACAAACTCGGTTTTACCATGCTTGTAAAAACCAATTGCCGAATACAGTTCGTGCTTTTGCTTTGCTGGCATCAATGTCTGTAAAAAGGCCACAAAATCGACTGGGATCGGTACGTCGACCATGAAATAGCTGCGCGTAAAACTGAACACCACGCTCACTTCTTCTGGATCAACAATCACCGCATCAATCTCGATGCCTTGATCTGTTCGGTGCATCAGCGCAAACACAATCGGATAGATCGTGCCCTCTGTCACCAGGCGACCCACCAAATATGCACCCTTGTTGCGATAGAACACAGGCTTTAAGAGTTCAAACCGTGCTGAGGTATCGGTCCAAAATTGATTGGGTACCAAGGCTTCAATACCCGCAATCATGTGTTTACGCGCCAATTTACGATCGGCCCACCCCACACTGAACTCATAATCATCAAGAATGCGATCGCACACATCCGGAAGCGGATCGGCAAAGGAATAGCGCATAAAGATGTCGACCTGACCGGTTGCGTTCCCACCCTGATCCCCAAACCAGGAGTTTAAAAACGCAGTCTCATCATTGATATTTTGGTGTCGAAAAATGTCGCAATAGATGGAATTGAAGAAGGTTTCACAGAGCTCAGGATCCGTCCGTTCCTGAATCAGAATGATGTAATCACGTCGCGCCTCAGCCCAGATTTCAAGAGTGAGATTTTCATATCCAACGCGCTCGGACAAGGTGCGATGTACCGCTTCAACGGCATCCTCATACAGATCAATCCGCTCTTGCGCAGCCCGCTGAACATCACGCCACGCCTGGCTTTCAAAACGATCCCGCGCACCGAGGGTGATGTTAATAAACTGGTGTCGATAGGCGGCAAAACCATCCAAGATGGTCTGTGCAACTTGTCGAGGTGAGTAGATTTTCACGCGCGCGGACTCTGCTGACCATAGCGCTTTGCCGACTCTAGAAATCGGCGCTCATTGTCCGTTGAGACACGTCCCAACACGTGGTTTCGGTGGGGAAACCGACCAAATCGCTCAATAATGGCCTTATGCTCAAGCGCGTGTTCGAGGAATCCATGAAATCGCGGTCGCTCATCATCCGGCGCCAGTGATACCAAGCGCTCCATGCCCTGCACACAAGCCGCTTGATCAGACAACAACTCACTGTGCTCAAGTGGCATCAATGCGAACAGTTGCTGAAGCAGAGGCAAGGCATCAAAAATTCCCATCGCTTGACCCCGCCTGGCGAGTTTCACGGCACGACTGTCCCCTGAAAATGCGCGCGCTGTGCCGCGGAAAATATTGCGAGTGAATTGATCCAGCAGAATGATCAGGGCCAGCCGGCTTTCGCCCTCACTTTCCCAATCCTTAAAACCGCCGGCAAGCGCCAGTTCGACCCGATGACCAAAGCGTGTCCCAATATCGGCATCGACGTCATCGCCGCCTGCAAACCAGCGGCGGTTCTGTTTTTGGGCTAAATCACCGGGTCCATATTCGTTAAACCAGTAGTCTAAAATCTGACGTGCAGCCTGACTCGAGACCACTTCGGTATCGATGTGTTCATGTAACATTCGCGAAGTCTAGCCTGAGTCGGGCCTGAGAGACCAGATTGCGACCAAAGTGTCAGCGGTATTTGATGATTTCCACCCGCTCTGGCGACCGCCGATCTGCGGGGATCAACGCACCCAATCCATGCGCCTCAGAAATGGATAACCCAGCCTCGCGCAGCAGCGTCTGCACATGATCAGCACGCGCTTGTGATTGTGAGATCGTATCTGCCAAGCTGCCTCCAGGCGTCACCGCTGTAAAGGTCACAATCGCCAGATCATTATCGCTTAACGATTTGAGATCATTCGCAATTTCACGAATCACCGCACGGCTTTCCGGGCTCACGCGGTCACCGGCAAAGGCCACAGGCAATACCACACGATTCTCCGTCAGAAGCGACTGCACACCCTGGAATCGGCGCTCCTCAACACCTGGCTCGACCAATCGCAGATGGACATATTGGCGTCTGTTACCGCGCTCGATGCCGTAGGCTGACAGATAACGTGCGTCGTCCCCGGGTAGCTTGGCCGCGATGTAAATTTGACTGCCATTGGGACCGTAGAGCTCGCGCACTTTAAACAGAGAATTCGCCCACAGACCACTGATTCCACAGCCGCGACTTTCGCATTGGAATAAAATGTCAGCATCGAGTGCCTGCAATTGTTCGGTCAAACCCTGCATGTAGCTTTCATAGTCTTCACGCGGGCCCAATTGATAGGTGAGATCGATCACATGACCCTCAATATTCAGCTCTTCATCAATCTCAATGCGATTATTAACGCGCTCAACGCGTTGCAACGGGAATCGAATTGCAGAGCGCACACCTTCGCTGTAACGCACGATTTCCGAGCCAAGCGGCCGTTCAATCTCAACAAGATCTGCTGATCCTGGAACATCAGCCGCAATTGCAGCCGCTGACAACGCCCAACCTACCAAAACCCAACGCAATTTCATGCATGCTCCATTGTCGATTCAAACCAAGTCGCGATGGCACCTTCAGCGCCTTCCAGATGGAGATGGTGACCGCCTGTGAAAGTTTCTACCCTCATTTGCGGACAAAGTGCGATCCGTGATTTCAAAAAACTGGCAGTTTTGGCAATGCCAGTCGTTCCAAGGGCCAGCGAGATCGGCATCGTAAGACGCTGAATACAGGATTGAATCTGCGTCTCATCGAATCGCGCCATTGTTGGCAACGTCAAATGTGGATCTGATGACCACACAAAACCATTGGGCATCTTCTTCAGTCCGCGCGCAACGAGTTGAGCAGCCGCCTGTCGGGAAAGCGGTGCAACAGCGCCTGCGAGACGCGCATCGATGGCCTCATCAATTGATGCATACAGGCGTTTTGGACGCTCGGGTAGACGCTTCAGTCGCTCGGTTGCATTGCGAAGACGATCGGGCGTCTCAGTCGCAGAGTCTGGCCAAGGGCCAAACCCCTCGATCAACCACAATGCATGAATCCGCTCTGGAAATGCACTGGCAGTGAGTGTTGCCACGGCCGCCCCCATACTGTGCCCAAGCAACGCCGCCTGCTGCCATCCGAGCGCATCAAGGATTCCGACGACATCCGGCACGCCATCCCAGATGTGATAGGGCTGTTGCACATGTGCAGACTGACCATGGCCACGCTGATCAATAGCCACCACGCGGCATCGACTCAATCGGGGCGCCAATTGAACAAAGGATGCTGCGTTATCAAGCCAACCATGCAACGCAAGCACTGGAAACCCATCGGCAGGACCTGTGCTCAGCGCTTCGAATTCAAGCCCAGAGGCATGCAACGTCAGTGTTTCCAGCGTTTCACTCCGGAGTATAGGCGGCTATCAATCGCGCAGAACCAGGGAGCCAGTGGTCGCAATCCAGCACATAGGCTGTGGCAGGCACAGGGCGTGGCTGCACATCAAAATTGGGATCACCCTCCAACAAATAACCGAGGATTTGAGCAAGGATCGGTTGGTGGAAAACCACCAGGTGTTGGTCACACACACCGGCCTCCAAGACAGCCAGCGCCTGTTGCCAATGATCATCCGGCGTAATTCCCGACCACTCAACGACCTGCGGTTGCTCGACGCACGAGGCCGCCACCAAGGAGGCCGTTTGATGCGCGCGTAATCGTGTCGAATGTGCGATCGCCGCCGGGGCAAAGCCCGCCTCCACCAAGCGACGCCCAATCTGAGTTGCCTCCCCCTGACCGGTTGGCGTCAGTGGTCGATCTTCGTCACGTGGTGCAAAGGGAACCGCCTCACCATGGCGCATCAGTATCATCATCATTGAGCGTCTCCTTGGGTCTGATAGTATGCGTCCACACGTAGCCAGAAAAGACCCTATGCGAATCGTTTCATTCAATATCAACGGAATCCGCGCGCGAATTCACCAACTCGAGGCCCTTCAGAGAGACCTGAACCCCGACATCGTGGGACTTCAGGAAGTGAAGGTGGCTGACGATCAATTTCCGTATGAGGATCTTGAGTTCCTCAACTACCGGTTCGATACGCACGGCCAAAAAGGACACTATGGGGTGGCGTTGGCCTCAAAGCCCGAACCGCTGTCTGTGACTCGCGGCTTTGTTGACGATGCCGAAGATGCCCAGCGTCGGATGATTCGAGGCACCTACCAGCTCGGCGATGGCACCACACTGACAGTTTTCAATGGCTATTTTCCGCAAGGGGAAAGTCGCGACCACCCCACCAAATTCCCACTCAAAAAGGCCTTCTATCAAGACCTGTTCAAGACACTTCAGACTGAATACAGCCCGACGGATCAGATTGTCGTGATGGGTGATTTCAATATTGCTCCGGTTGATTTTGACATTGGCATTTCCGAAGATGCGAAAAAACGGTGGCTACGAACTGGGAAAACCTCCTTTTTACCCGAGGAGCGCGAGTGGTTTCAAACGCTGATCGATTGGGGCTTTATCGACAGCTGGCGCCACGACAATCCAGACGTCAACGATCGCTTCAGCTGGTTTGATTACCGCTCGAAAGGGTTTGAGGACACGCCAAAACGTGGCCTCCGGATCGATCACATCCTGATCTCACATCCGCTTCGTGAACGCCTCACAGCCACTGGGATTGATTATCAGATTCGAGCCATGGACAAACCATCCGATCATTGTCCGGTCTGGATTGATCTCGATTAATTCCTACACCTCGATGTCAGCAACGTAGCGCAGAGTTCGTTTTGGCCGAACGCGCGTGATCGACTCCGCATACAAAGGATGCGATTTAAACGCGTCCAGTTGTGACTGGGATTCGAATTCTGCATACACCACGATATCGATATCTTGAGACCATTCATCCCACTTTTCGTTGGCGCGCACTTCCACCCGTTGTGCATCCGGGATTCCTTCCAAAATCTGTAATCCCGACAAAACCAAATCACGATTTTCAGGAGCGGCTGCAAAGAAAACGATATGTCGAATCACGAAATGATGAGATCCAGTTGAAGAATTGTTCTACGAAAGTCATTTGCACGCATTCGTTGCGTTGCCTCATGATAGCGAATTATTCGACGTACCGCACAAACAAAAAGGGACTTTGACATTCATGGCAAAGACAGCACCGGAAGCCAGTTTAACCAACCCATTCCATGAACCCGACGTAAAACGCTTTGAAATCCCAGGTGAGATCGCCCGACAGCCTGGCATCTATGAAGATGCACTCCGCGCCGGTTGGGAACTGCAACAGCGACCACAAGCAGCGCCCGTGGCCGCGATTGAGCGGCAGCACCAAAAAGACCGCATGACCGTGTGGGAACGCATTGAATTGTTAGTGGATGACGCACCGACTGTGTTGTTTCAAAACTGGGGCCAAAACCTCGATGGAGCGAGTCTGGTCACGGCGCTGGCCAAAGTCGGGGGGCGCGATGTTGCAATCTATGGCCATGACTTTACCGTCCGCGCAGGCTCCATGGATGCGACCAACGGTTCAAAGCTGGCTCAGCTCTTCCAAACTGCTGGCAAGCTCGGCATTCCTGTCATTGGCTTTAACGATTCAGCCGGTGCCTATGTCCCTGCGGGGGTTGGTGGTCTTGACGGCTATGCCGAAGCGTTTCGTGCACTTCGAGAGATTTCAGGGCGAGTTCCCTCCATTATGTGCATGTTTGGGTTCAATGCCGGGGGCGGCTCGTATCTCCCACGCCAGGGCTCGTTTGTCATTCAGCCCAATGCCAGCTTTTTCGGTCTGACTGGACCGGGTGTCATTAAAAGTGTGCTGGGCGAGGACGTCACCCCTGATGAACTGGGTGGACCGCAAGTGCACAGCCAGACAGGAGTCACTGATTTCGTCGTCGACGACGAAGTCCAAGCCATTCGTAAAGTGAAACGGCTGCTTCAATTTGTTCCCTCAAATCATGGTGTCATGGCTCCGTTCCAACCCACCTCGGATCCAATCGGTCGAAAAACATGGGATGCGGATATTTTGTTGAAGCGCGCCTTCAACGGGCCAAGCGGTTTTAATACACCGCTCGATGTCACCATCCTCATTCAACAAGTGTGCGACCACGGTGATTTCTATGAGTTCCAACCGAACCGAGCTCGCAACACCATCTGCGCATTCGGCCGGATTGGCGGACACGTCATTGGATTTTGTGCCAACAACTCAGCGGTCGCGTCGGGGCAAATCGACATCGATGCAGCGTATAAAAACGCACGCTTCATTCGGTTTTGCAATCTCTACAATATCCCGATGCTGTTTATGGAAGACACCACCGGATTCTTACCCGGGAAAGACCAAGAAAGTCGCGGGATTGTCCAAGCAGGTCGCGCCATGCTCGACGCAATCATTGATTTGAGAGTGCCGCGGTTTTTGCTGATCATCCGAAACGCATTCGGTGGAGCCTATGCCGCCTTCAACAATTACAAACTGGGGGCTGACATGGTGTTTGCATTGCCAACGACACGGTTGGCAGTGATGGGACCGGCCGGGAAAGAGTTTGTGTATAAAGATGAACTGAAGGCTTTACGGCTTGAAGCCAAACGCCGTGCAGAACAGGGGGACACGAATGCAAGCGAATGGCTGAAAGCAGAAGAAGCGGCGCTGTCACAACGCTATGAATCAGAGCTCATGAACCCAAAAGAAGCGCTGTCCCTCGGATCCATCAGTCAAATTGTGATGCCGCAGGATTTACGACAGACGCTGGGTGAAAACTTCAAACGATACATCGACGCCTATCAGCCAAGCCCCATGCAATCGATTCAAAGGGAGTTTCATTGATGTCGCATGCTTTAATACATGAGCCACGTCGGCTGGGTCTCTCAGCGTCTGCATGGGTTCGCAGTTTTTCTTGTGAGGACATCGACTGCTTGATCATTTGCCGTGGTCCGATCCGTAAAGAGGTCATGGACGTCTTCACTGAAATGGGTGCGCGCTATGGGATTTTGCTGTCTGAAAAAGACTCGATCACATACCAAAATGCATTAGCTCCAGAACTGCGTTCGATCACAGATCCGACGCGCGTCCATCGTGTGCCGGACTATACAGGTGCCAGCAAAGAAGAGCGTGAGCAACGCATCGAGCAAATCATCCAAATCGCCAAAGACAACGGACACAACGCGATCTTTGCAGGCTATGGATTCATGGCGGAAGACGAACAGCTGGTGGCAGCCATCGAGGCCGCCGGTCTCGTGTTCATTGGGCCCTGCTCACGCACAGTCCGCCAAGCTGGATTAAAAGATGAAGCCAAGCGGACGGCTCTGGCTGCCAATGTATCCGTCGTTCCTGGAGTTGACGACCTGACCACACGCACACTGCTTGCCAAAGCGGATCGTGAAGGAGGCCTGGCTCAAATCGCTGCCGCGCACGGACTCTCAGCACCCGAGGGCGACTCGCCAGCCGCCCAAGCTGAAGCGCTGCTTGCAGAGAGTTACCGAAATCTCATCGATATCATCAGTATCGATGAGATCGCCGCGCGTGCTGAATATGAAGTCACACTGCTATTTAAGGACAATCCGCACAATCGGATTCGCTTGAAAGCCATTGGTGGTGGGGGTGGAAAAGGCCAGCGTATTCTGGTGGCGCCTGTCGACTTTGACGGTGATCTGGATCAACAAATCCAATCGGCCGCCTCTAAAACACCCGCCCTCCTTCGGGAAGTGCTCAATGAAGTGAAAGCCACCGGGCGTGGTGATAATAAAAACGTTCTGATTGAGCTCAATATCGAAACCACCCGACATCAAGAAATCCAAGTCATCGGCAATGGAGACTGGTGCCTCACGTTGGGCGGCCGTGATTGTTCGTTACAAATGCACGAGCAAAAACTGTTGGAAGTCTCAACCACCGTCGAAGGCCTTACGCATGCCATTGAGGCCAGTGAGGTCGCAGGCGATTCAAAGCGCACCGACGCATTGCGTTCGGATCTCAACATACTTGAGCGGATGGAAGACGAAGCTACGCGATTCGGCACGGCTGTGGGCCTTGATTCGGTCTCGACGTTTGAGTGCATTGTCGATCGTGATCAGCACTTCTTCATGGAAATGAATACACGGATTCAGGTCGAGCACCGCGTCAGTGAGCTGTGCTATGGCCTTCGGTTTACCAACCCAGACGATGCTGAGGACTCATTCACTGTCAATTCGTTGGTTGAGGCAATGGCACTGATTGCGTGGCATCGCACTCGACTGCCAAAACCCATCCGTGTGCCAAGACAGCCCGCATCCGTTGAGGCGCGTCTCAACGCGACCAACGCAGGACTCGCGCCTCATGCCGGTGGTGTGATTGAGTATTGGTCTGATCCGATCGACACCGAGATTCGCGATGACCAAGGCATCGGGGTCCGAAATCCGGATACCCACCAGTTCATGAAGTACACCCTGGCCGGTGCCTACGACTCAAATATTGCCTTGCTGCTGACTGTCGGCCAGGACCGTAAGACAAGCTATGAGGCCATGGCCGAAGTCCTCCGGAAAATGACCATCGACGGTCAGGACGTGCAAACCAATTTGCGTTTTCACTATGGGCTTGTGCATTGGTTTTTGAGTCAAGATGTTCATGCAAAATCGACAACAGCCTTCATCGCACCCTACCTAACCCTTGCCGGTTTGTTGAAACAGGAAGTCGACCGCATCGACCTTGACCATGCCTTGGACACACTTGCAAATCAGTCAGATCACCAGACGATATATGCCAGAAAACGCACACTGATCACTCGGCCTTTAAAACGCGTGATGTCCGATCCACATCTGTTGATTGGTTGGATCGCCAAAACACGCAACCTGTGGACGCTTTCGAATCAACGCCTGCAATGGCTGGATAATCCATTCGAAGTGTTGGCCGATCTGTATCACTACCTCAACATGAATGCTGTTGAGGGTGCGGCAGCAGCGGAAGTGATTTGGGACCATGACCAGTTGATCCTCGAGCAAGGCCTTGAGTTCTATGAGGATCTTGAACTGCTCGCAGGCGTGCGGCCTTGGATCGAATGGACCGAGGTACTCGCTCAACCCAAGCCGCCTGAGGGCATCGACCCCGATGACTGGCCCGCCATCCAAGCGGCACATCACGGCTTCCAAATGGGACTTGAACTGCTGGGTTTAATCGCCAAAGCCTCGCTTCAAGTCGGTTTTGATGAACTCCACGTGCAGGATGATTTGAGCGTCTCGATTCCAGAGCATCTCAAAGATCCCGATCAGATTGCCCAAGCTCGCACGATTCTCGTACCACCGCCCAAGGCGTCAGGCAATGAGATCGTCGCCATCTCGGGCGGGATGTTTTACAGCCAAGAGACACCCGGTGCCCCGCCATTTTTAGATGTAGGGACACATTTTGAGGTCGGTGATCCGCTCTACATCATCGAAGTGATGAAAATGTTTAACAAGGTCTATGCTGAGTTTTCAGGCACAGTTGTCGAGTGTTGTGTCGAACACGGTGACGGCATGATCGTGAAAAAAGGCCAAACCTTGTATCGGATTGAACCGGACGCACGTGCCGAAGAACTCGACGTCGATGCCATCGATGCACACAATCGAGCATATACCGAAGCGCAATTGACCGCGCTGTGAGGACACCATGACAGACAAGACACCTTGGAACGCACTGGTTCATAAAGAAACCAAGGGACTCACACCCGATGAGATGACCTGGTACACGCCTGAGGGCATTGGGCTCAAGATGTTGTATACGGTCGATGATGTAAAACCCGACGGACATCATTTGAGTTTGCCGGGGATGCCCCCCTACCTGCGTGGCCCTAAAGCGACGATGTATGCGGGTCGACCCTGGACCATTCGTCAATATGCTGGATTCTCAACTGCCGAGGAATCCAATGCGTTTTATCGAAAAGCACTCGCGGCTGGCGGTCAGGGTGTCTCTGTTGCTTTTGATCTCGCCACCCATCGAGGCTACGACTCGGATCATCCACGCGTTTCGGGCGACGTTGGAAAAGCCGGAGTCGCCATTGATTCTGTGGAAGACATGAAAGTGCTATTTGATGGCATACCACTGGATCAAATCTCAGTGTCCATGACCATGAATGGCGCGGTGCTCCCTGTCTTGGCAGGCTATATCGTGGCTGCGGAAGAACAAGGGGTCAGTCAAGACGCGCTCTCAGGAACCATCCAAAATGACATTTTGAAAGAGTTCATGGTGCGTAACACCTATATCTATCCACCTGGCCCATCAATGCGCATCATTGGCGACATCATCAGCTATTGCTCAGAGCACATGCCAAAGTTCAATACGATTTCGATCTCTGGCTACCACCTGCAAGAGGCCGGCGCAGACGCAGCGCTTGAGCTGGCCTACACGCTCGCCGACGGCAAAGAATATATCCGGACGGCCCTCAAATCTGGACTCGATATCGATCAATTCGCGCCACGTCTTTCCTTTTTCTTTGGCATCGGCATGAATTTCTATATGGAAATTGCCAAGCTCAGAGCAGCCCGCGTGCTCTGGCATGAGATCGTCTCTGAATTTAAACCACAATCAGACCGGTCCACCGTGCTTCGAACCCATTGCCAAACCTCCGGATGGTCACTGACCGAGCAGGATCCTTACAACAACATCGTCAGAACGACCGTTGAAGCGATGGCGGCCATCTTCGGTGGGACGCAGTCATTGCATACCAACAGCTTTGATGAAGCCATCGCCCTACCCACAGAATTCAGTGCCCGCATTGCGCGGAATACGCAGTTGATCCTCCAAGAAGAGACTGGGATACGCCAAGTCGTCGATCCCTGGGGCGGCTCGTACATGATGGAGACGCTGACAGAGGAGCTCGCAGATCGAGCGCGTGCGCTGATTGCTGAAGTTGAGGCTGAAGGTGGTATGGCCAAGGCCATCGAAGCCGGACTGCCAAAACTTCGCATTGAAGAGTCAGCGACCAATAAACAGGCCCGAATCGATCGCGGAGAAGACGTGATCGTGGGCGTCAATAAATACGAATTGGAAGACGGCACTGAGGAAGAGTTTGAGGTGCTGTCGATTGATAATGACAAAGTCCGAGACGCACAAATCAAACAACTGGCAGAGATTCGGGCTGCCCGCGACGATGTTGAGGTACAAGCATGTCTCGATGCCATCAGGCACTGCGCCGAATCTGGCAACGGCAATCTGCTCGCACTTTCAATTGAAGCCATCCGCGCACGCTGTACAGTAGGTGAAATCTCAGATGCGATGGAAGTCGTATTCGATCGTTTTAAAGCCACTCATCGGAGCGTGTCAGGGGTGTATGGCAGTCATTTCAAAGAAGATGCAGATTGGAATCGGCTCACGACCCGTGTGGCTTCATTTGCTGACAGTGCCGGGCGACGGCCCCGAATTTTAGTCGCAAAAATGGGACAAGACGGCCACGATCGAGGCGCTAAAGTTGTGGCAACCGCCTTTGCAGATTTGGGGTTTGATGTGGACTTGTCTCCCATGTTCTCGACACCGGCCGAGGTGGCGCGCCAGGCAGTGGAAAATGACGTCCATGCCATTGGCGTCAGTTCGCTGGCTGCCGGGCATTTAACCTTGATTCCAGAGCTCAAAGCGGCGCTGGCCGCAGAAGGCGCTGATGACGTCATTGTCTTTGCCGGTGGGGTTATTCCCAGAAAAGATTACGACGCTCTGTATCAAGAGGGCGTGGCTGCGATTTTCGGCCCCGGAACAAAAATTCCGGTCTGTGCGGACCAAGTTCTGGATGCAATCGAGGCGCGTAGTGCCGGAGGTTGATCTCGCGGCCCTCTTCGGAGGCCAGCGCCGTGCATTGGCGAAGGCCATCACCTTGATTGAGTCCACGCAGTCGGCCCATCGTCAGGCTGCAGCCGCCCTTCTTGATGCCTGCTTACCTCAAACCGGTGGATCTCTCAGGATCGGGATTTCTGGTGTTCCAGGCGTCGGTAAGTCAACCTTTATCGAGGCCTTTGGCCTGTATTTAATTGGCTTGGGTAAACGCGTGGGTGTGCTGGCCGTTGATCCCTCATCGCCGCTCCATGGTGGTTCGATCTTGGGTGATAAAACGCGGATGGAACGCTTGTCTCGAGAAGACCATGCCTTTATCCGTCCCTCCCCAGCTGGGCGCTCTTTAGGTGGCGTTGCCAATCGGACCCGTGAAGCCATCCTCGTCGCTGAAGCGGCAGGCTTTGATGTCATCCTGGTTGAAACGGTTGGCGTCGGCCAATCCGAGTATGAAGTGCACTCCATGACTGATCTGTTCGTCGTCTTAATGCAACCCGGTGCGGGCGACGAACTCCAGGGCATTAAAAAAGGAATTCTTGAATTGGCAGACTTCATTGTCGTCAATAAGGCTGACGGTGAGGCGGAACGTATGGCTAACCAGTCTGTCATGCACTACAAAAATGCCATGGGATTTTTAAACCACAGCGGATTCTGGACCCCAGAAGTGCTATCGGTCAGTTCACTGAAACCACGGGGCATCGACACCTTGTGGACTCGCATCGAGGCCTACTTTGAGACCGGTGCTGAAACCATTGAGGCCAGACGTACTGCGCAAGCACTGCAATGGTTTGAACGTTTGTTAAACGATCAAGTGGCTGAGCTTCTCAAAACAGACCCGACTTGGCGCCGGATCTATCAACGCAATTACCAAGCCGTACAGCATGGTGAGATGGCGCCACCAGCGGCTGCCATGGCCTGTTTAGACCCACTCAAACAGGCACTGTCATCGACTCAGTGAGGGCTTCCCTCATCCGGGATCTCATAGGCTCTGACAGCCCGCAACAAGTCAGCCCTTGAGATCTGGCCGACCAAGCACCCCTCGGCATCGACCACTGGCAGGCGACGGCGACCGGATTCCACCATCTGCGCTGCGGCCTCAACGATACTGGTCCCGGATGTGATGGTTTCGGGTAATCTCGACATCACATCACCAACCCGTCCATCCACATCGCCTTGGTAGGTCCCAACCAGAATCTGTGACAAACAATCATGCTCTGAGATGACGCCGACCAAATGCCCAGTGGAATCAACAACCGGCACACCTGAAATCCCGCGCCGTAACAACAGATCAACCAGCGCTAATAAGTTCATGTCTTCAGTGGCTGTGGCAAGGTTTGTTGTCATGAAGTCATCAATCAAGATCGACCGAAACATGTCACCCTCCTTTTTCTTATATGCTATAGCGGAGCATACGCTGACTTAGATGGAGAACACACGCCATGTTGCACAAAATTGATCACGTCGGAATTGCCGTTACCAATCTTGATCAGGCCATCAAAACCTATGAAGGACTTGGCTTTCAGTGCACGGGACGCGATCGCGTCGACAGCCAACAGGTCGAAACCGCATTTTTCCAAATTGGCGAATCCTGCATCGAGCTGATCGCAGCGACTGAACCAACGAGCCCAATTGCCAAATTTTTAGAAAAAAATGCCGGTAAAGGTGGGTTACAGCAGCTTGCAATCACCGTGACAGACATTGAGGCTGAACTCGCGCGCCTCAAAGAGGCGGGCTTCACCTTAATCAATGAATCACCTGTACCAGGCGCGCACGGCACCAAGGTGGCATTTGTGCATCCCAAAGACACCGAAGGTGTGTTGCTCGAGCTGTGTGAGCATCCGGTGGACGCATGAGTCATGTCGCATCGATCATTCGCTATCCAATCAAAGGGTTTGCAGGCGAGCCGTGTGAAGCCGTAACGCTCGAGGTCGATCAAACGCTGCCAGAAGATCGGCAATATGCACTTGAATACACCCATCGTAGTGCACCAGATCGAACTCGGTGGCGACCGAAAAAATACTTTTTACAGTCGGCAACAACAGATGTTTTGCAATTCGTTACAGTCGATTGGCAAACCAGCGAAGTCACATTCAGCGTTGGGCAATCAACACTGACACTGCAGCGACCGCTGGTCCTTGATCAAACACTTGCAGACTGGATTCGGGAGCTTTGGCCAGAACTGCCCCCGATGGAGCTCACCTCCTTGGCCCAAGGCCTCACGGACGAACCAACGCCCTATGTATCGATCATCAACCAAGCCACGGTCGAGCACATTGCAAAGCACACGCAGACCGCGCCAAATCCGGCACGATTTCGGGGAAATCTGATCATCAAAGGGATACCCGCATTCGAAGAGACACACTGGATCGGACACACCCTTCACATTGGCTCGGCGGCGCTTGAAGTGGTCGAACCCATTGTTCGATGCCCGGCCACTGAGTGCTCGTGGCATGGCCAGCGTGATTGTGACTTTGTAAGGCGACTGGAAGAGGCGTTTGACACCGATTGCTGTGGTCTTTTTGCACGGGTTCAACGCGCTGGAGAAATTCGGCTACACGATTCGATAGACCTGAATTAAAGATAGGTCATGCGATCATCGGCGGTGGTTTTTTTCGCTTCTGAAACGACCAACGGGATCACCCGCACCACCGATTCAATCAGCACGTCACTGTCAAAGTCTTCTCGTCGTAACGGTGAGCGCATTTCAACGAGTGCGCCTTGCACCATGTGTTCAAGCCAAATGGCGCGCTCGGTGGCCTGCGCGCCCTTGACGGCGGCCGACACTCCAAAAATCTGCGCCATCCGTCGACGCATCCGACGCCTCGATTCTCGGATCAGTGCGATCGCCTCAGGCGTTGACTCAAGCACCTCGAGCAGCTCGTGCACTAAACGGCTGCGACGCGGTTCGGCCAGTTGTGCCTCAATCCAATCGGTGAGTTGTTGTTTGGGATCTGGCGCCTGATTCAAGACAACCGTCAAGTGCTCAAAATGCCGCACGGCAAGCGCGACGAGCACATCATGCTTACTGTCAAAATGCTTATAGATCGTGCCTTTACCAATTCCAGTTCGGGCCGCAATGGCGTCGACCGAGACCTGCCGCACGCCGTGCTCAGACATGAGCTGCTCGGCCACCATGAGAATGTCGCGTTCGCGCCGCTGGAAGGCGTCGCGCTTGCGCCGCTCTCGCTCTTCACGAACAGCCTGCGACAGACTCACTGAGCGGCCTGAAACAATCGATAAAAGTTCTCGGTCGTCTGTTCAGCAATCGCCTCAGCAGGCTCTCCGCGCAACTGTCCAACTGCCTCGGCCACGTGGCTCACAAATGCAGGCTCGTTGGTTTTACCGCGATACGGAACCGGCGCCAACCACGGAGCATCCGTCTCAATCAACAGTCGATCTTTCGGGATTTTACGACATACCTCATGGACATTGGTGGCCTTCGGGAAACTCACAATACCCGACATTGAGATGTAGTAACCAAGATCCAATGCTTGTTCTGCCATCTCCCAAGATTCAGTGAAACAGTGCAAAACACCGGCAATCTCTGTTGATCCATGAGCCTTGATAAGCGCAATCGTTTCATCACGGGCATCACGGGTGTGCACTACGATGGGCAGGCCTGTTTTCCGCCCGGCCTCAAGGTGTGTCTGAAAGCTCTGACGTTGAACGTCAGAGACCGGTTCATGGTATCCATCGAGACCGGTCTCACCCAAGGCGATGACATGCGGTGCCTCAGCCAAACGACACAACTGATCCACCGATACATCCGGTTCTTCATGCGCGTGGCAGGGATGAATCCCCACAGTTGCCCAGACGGATGCATGCTGAGCAGCCAACTGTCGCGGGGCATCATTACCGAGGGTGATTGAGATACACAGCATCTTCTCGACACCATGCGCATGCGCTGCATCTAAAACAGACTGCAAGCCACCGTCACGGGTCGACACATCAATACAGTCAAGATGGCAGTGTGAATCGATCATAAACGTCCTCCGGCGCGCATTGTAGCAGTGAAGGACGGAGGGTTTGAGTCTTGAGCTGCATCTGCTCAGTAAAGATCTGATTTAACCGGGGGTGCTCTAAAATAATTGAGACGCCGATTCCAGGCTCAAAGGGTGCAATGACAGCAGCCGGAGCGAACCAAATAATGCGCCCCTGTGTTTGAAATAGCTCATCAGACAACTGAAGTATCACTCGATGTACACCACCGACCAGGGTCTCAGAAAAGATTCCCGGGATAAATACACAGGGTCTCCGCGTACCTGGAATCAGGGCGCGGACCATGCGTTCGTGACTCGAGACATCCAAGGTTAAATCCATCACGTGAGTATAGTTTGACGCACACGGGCGTTCTCAACGTAGAACCTTTGACCAAATAAATGCCCAGCCCGAGAACAGCATCCCCAGCGCCATCGGCACATTGACGTGAATACGTTGGACTGCCTGTCGCCGGACTTCTTGGACGCGATCATGCAACTGAAACAACATCGCATCAGGTGGCCGGGGTCCGTCGAGGCGCAATATCTCTGCAGCGAGCGGATCGTGTGGCCCGCGAATACACGCCTCAATCACACGCGATAGAGTAATCAAAACTGTTTCTGCATCCTGTTTGACGAAAGCCTTTGCAGCGACTTCAGGGTCCTGGCCGCCGCGGACTGCTTGCATCGCGGTAAGAACTTGTTCAGCCAATGCAAACCGCTCAGCGTTCTGTTCAGGAGCCAGAGGCTCCCCTAACAAAAGCTCGGCACGCCGAAGACGCATAGGATCAACTGAGATACTGTGTGCATACTGTGCAAGTTCTTCTGACTCAGGTGGCTTCACTGAAATCATCCGTAGCCGGCTGACCAAGGTGGGAAGCAACCGACCCGGTGAACTGGTCTCAAGCACAAAAAAGCTTCCTTGAGGAGGCTCTTCAATGACTTTCAAGAGTGCATTACTTGATTCTTCGTTCATTGCATCGGCCCCAACGACTCGAAAGACTCGCGCAGCACCCAAACTTGGAGTCATATAGGCCAGCTTGACAGCATCGCGGATTGGACCGACTTTGATCATGCCAGCAGCACCTTCTGGGCCAATAAAGGTGACGTCAGGATGTGTAGACTCATGATTCATTTGACAACTTGCGCAGGTCCCACAGGAATCAGCACCCTGTGGAGCAAGACACACTAATCGCGCCACAAATCGATCCGTCAACTGGTTTATCGGCAATCCCGACGGGTAGACAAAACACCAGGATTGGACTCGAGTCGCACCAGCGAGCGCCAACTCAATCTGGGACCACGCGGCCGATAACCAGGGAGCCATCAAGAAAACCAACGCGCGGTCAAGGTCTCACGCAATGACTGACTGACGTCGTCAGCATTTGGTGTTGCATCAACCACCACATACCGGGCCGGTTCAGACGCCGCTTGCGCGTGATAACTGGCTCGCACCCGCTCAAAAAAAGCACGATCTTCGGACTCAATACGATCGAGTGTGCCGCGTTGCGTCGCGCGCGCCAGTCCGACATCCACAGGCACATCAAACAAAATCGTAGTGTCCGGGCCAAAGGTTGGATGCACCAACCTCTCCAACGTCTCAATCCAGGCGGCGGGCAGCGCACGTCCGCCCCCCTGATAGGCATAGGTTGCATCGGTAAATCGATCACAAATGACCCAATGGCCGCGCGCGAGTGCGGGCTGAATCGTCTGTTCGATATGGTCGGCACGCGCTGCAAACATCAACAACAATTCGCACAGATCCGACGGCGGTGTCTGAGACGGCGCCAACAGCAGCTCACGAATCTGCTCAGCATGCGGAGAGCCTCCGGGTTCGCGCGTCTCGATAAACGGGATATCGCGTGACGCCAAGAGCTCGCACACCACCTGCTTTTGCGTACTTTTACCGGCACCCTCGACACCTTCGAGTGTCACAAATTGCGGTTTTTGCATCATTGACCCAACTGATATCTACGCACGTTCGCGTTGTGCTCTTCCAGCGTTTTTGAAAACGCATGCCCACCGGATCCATCGGCAACAAAGTAAAGATGACCCGTCATTTCGGGGCGTGCGGCTGCCATCAATGCGTCCGGCCCAACCAACGCAATCGGGGTTGGTGGCAGTCCATCGATTCGATACGTATTGTAGGCCGTCTTTTCACGCAGGTGCTGACGCGTGAGGTTTCCATCAAACCGTGCCCCCAAACCATAAATCACCGTGGGATCTGTTTGCAGCCGCATACCACGCTGAAGGCGCTCGATAAACACACCCGCAATTTTAGGACGCTCTATCGCAAGCGCTGTCTCTTTTTCAATGATCGATGCGAGGATCAATAACTCATAGGGCGTCGATAACACGCGATCCACCGGCTCGGTGCGTTGAGCCCAAGCAGCCATCAGAGCGTCAATCAGTGCCTGGTGCGCAGATTCAAGCAGCGCATCTGACTCAAGGCTGGCGGTCCATAAATAGGTCTCGGCTAGAAATGCACCCTCATTGGCTGGAAACTCGGGTTCTAAAAACTGCCAGCGCCCGTCGACAATTGACACGGATCCTCGAAGCGTATCCTCTGACTGGATCATTTCAAACAATTGCGAGGCTGTGATCCCCTCAGGAACGGTGAGGCGATACGTCACTGCATCACCATCGCTGATCGCGCGCATCGCATCGATCACTGACAGCGATTCTGTAAAACGATACAGGCCAACTTGAACCGCGGAGACCTCAGGATAGATCTGAAAGACCAGCCGACGTTCAGTCACGGATAAAGTCGGTGCCAACCGTGCGAGGACTGATGACGCCGATTCACCGGGGGTCACTTCAATCTCGACCACCGCTGACTGTAAGCTGACAATTCGATCCACCCACACACGAGCGGCTCCAAGTGCGACTGTGATCAGAATTGTTCCCAGTACCAGCAGCCGCATGCTCAGGTTCACACCGTTTGGAAAATCAGCGTACCGTTCGTTCCGCCAAACCCAAAGCTATTTGACAGCGCTGCCTTGACGTTGGCTGGCCGTGCCTCATTGGGCACATAGTCCAGTCGACACCCTTCTCCAACGACCTCCAAATTGATGGTTGGCGGCAGTACCTGATCGCGAAGTGCGAGTACTGAGAAGCAGGCTTCAAGCGCACCCGCAGCACCGAGTGCATGCCCCGTCATCGATTTGGTTGAACTCACTGCCACGTGCTTCGCATGCGAACCCATCAAAGACTCAATGGCCTGTGATTCCGCAACATCGCCCAAGGGTGTTGAAGTGCCATGCGCATTCACATAATCAATTTGATCGGCGCTCATGGAGGCATCTTTCAGCGCATTCGCCATCGCAGCCTTCGCGCCACGTCCATCCTCAGCAGGCGCTGTCATGTGGTGCGCATCATCACTCATTCCAAACCCAACCAATTCCGCCAAGATGTTGGCACCTCGGGCTTTGGCGAACTCATACTCTTCCAACACCATGGTGGCAGCACCATCGGCCAACACAAATCCGTCACGCTCCGCATCCCAAGGTCGACTGGCCGCCGTTGGATCGTCATTCCGTGTTGACAGTGCGCGCGCAGCTGAAAAACCGGCAATACCAAGCGGCGTGGAGGCCTTCTCAGCGCCTCCCGCAATGATGACGTCAGCATCTCCATAGGCAATCATGCGCGCACCGAAACCAATGCAATGCGTGGATGTTGTACAGGCCGTTGTGATCGCAATGTTCGGACCCTGGAATCCGTATTGGATAGCCAAATTCCCGGCAATCATATTGATAATCGAACCCGGAACAAAAAATGGCGAGACTTTGCGCGGACCTCGCTCGTAAAGCAACATGGTCGTATTTTCAATCAAGCTGAGTCCACCAATACCGGACCCGATAGACACGCCCACACGCGTCGGATCAAACACAGAATCCATCAGCCCAGAGTGCTCGACAGCTTGGATCGCACTCACCATCCCATACTGGATAAACGGATCCATTTTTCGAGCTTCTTTGTCGGTCATGTACTGATCACGCTCAAACGCGGGGACCAGACCTGCAAATTTTGTTGGATAGGACTCTGTATCAAATTCAGTAATGGCCGTAATGCCACTCTGTCCGGCCAAGATTGCCTGCCACGAAGTGTCCACGGTTGTTCCACATGGACTCAACATGCCAAGCCCTGTTACTACAACGCGACGTTTAGACATAGGTATTCTCTTTCTGCACTGACACAAAAAAGCCGCGCAGGACGCGGCTTTTTTCTACTTCTGACGTCGATGGCAATGCCTGTTACAGGTTCGCTTCGATATACGCGACGGCTTGCTGCACCGTAGTGATCTTTTCAGCTTCTTCATCAGGAATTTCTGTTTCGAATTCCTCTTCCAAAGCCATCACCAGTTCCACTGTGTCCAGTGAATCAGCACCCAAGTCATTTACAAAAGATGACTCAGTTGTAACCTCTTCTTCTTTAACGCCAAGTTGTTCACATACGATTTTCTTGACGCGTTCTTCGATATTACTCATCGCTCAGAATACTCCTAAAGATTTTTCTTGCTGCCACTGTAGGACGTGGCGTCATTATTACTGATGTCCTGAAGATTACAAGCTCCAGCGCATCCGACTTAGGCCATATACATGCCGCCATTGACATGCAGTGTTGTGCCAGTGACGTAGCTCGCCTCCTCCGAAGCAAGGAAAGCCACGCACCCGGCGACTTCGTCTGCTGAACCGAGGCGGCCCAACGGAACTTGAGATAACAAGGTTGCCTTTTGTTCTTCAGGCAACGCATGTGTCATATCTGTTTCAATAAATCCTGGAGCGATGGCGTTGACCGTGATCGCACGACTGCCAAATTCGCGTGCCATCGCACGCGTCATGCCTTCCAGGCCAGCTTTGGCCGCTGCATAGTTCACTTGGCCGGCGTTACCCATGGAGCCAACCACCGAACTGATATTGATGATGCGACCCGTTCGAGCCTTGGTCATGGGCTTGATAAATGCAGAAACCACTGTGTAAATGGACGTGAGATTGGTATCAATCACGGCCTGCCAATCCTCAGGCTTCATGCGGAGCATCAACGTATCTTTTGTAATGCCTGCGTTATTCACAAGCACCGTCGGGCTTTTGCCGTCGGATGCCAGTTGACTGGCGAGCGCTTGCACGTTGTCAGTGTCTGTCACGTCCAATCGCTGGCCTTCGCCATCGTCACCAAGACGCGCTCCAATAGCTTCTGCACCTGAATCCGAGGTGGCTGTCCCAACGACATAAAATCCCTGTTGAACCAACCGATCTGCAATTGCCGCACCGATTCCGCGGCTGGCTCCTGTCACGCATGCCACTGGCTTCATACGCCCTCCATGTGCTCAAGTGTGTCTTGAAATTGTGTCTCCGTCGCCAACGGTCGATGCGGAATCTCTGTTGACATACGCTTCGCCAATCCACACAGCACCGAGCCAGGGCCGAATTCACCCGCCCAATCCAGCCCTGCATCCGTTAATTGCTCAATGGTTTGAGTCCACCGTACGGGCGAATAGGTTTGCTGGACAAGTTGCGCCCGAATGACATCTGGATCCGTCTCGGGCTTCAGAGACACATTCTGAATCACGGGAACCGTTGGCGTTTGAATATCCATAGAATCCAGCACGCCCGAGAGCTGTTCTGCGGCTGGTCGCATCAAGGCACAGTGAAATGGCGCACTCACTGGTAACCGGAGTGCGCGCTTTGCGCCGGCCTCTTTCAATCGAGGGAGAACCGCTTCAACACCAGTCGCATGGCCTGCAATAACAAGCTGGCCGGGAGCATTGTAGTTCACTGGATCGATGACCGTGTCAGTCTCGGCTGCAACCTCAGCGCACAGTGTCTCGATCGATGCATCCGAGAGCCCGATGACCGCCGCCATGGCGCCCACACCATCGGCAACAGCCTGTTGCATAAATTGACCACGAGCTTCAACCAATTTGACTGCATCGACCAACTGAAATGCACCAAACGCCGTCAGCGCCGTGTACTCCCCCAAACTGTGCCCGGCAGCGAGCCTGGGCTCGGAACCACCGGCCGCCCTCCAGGCGCGCATCATGGCGACGCCCGCTGTAAGTAACAGTGGTTGAGTGACCTCAGTCTTTGACAATTGATCCGGAGATCCAGATTGAGAGAGCGCCCACAGATCAAAACCCAAGGCTTCAGACGCCTCAGCGAAGGTTTCACGAATGACGGGACGCGCGTCTCCCAGTTCCGCCAGCATGCCGACGGTCTGCGAGCCCTGACCCGGGAACAGGGCAATCCAAGCCATCAGACTCAGTCGTCGTCTTCTGCGACTTCTTCCTGACGTGGAATCACAACCTGACGTCCACGATAAAAGCCGTCTGGGCTGATGTGATGACGACGATGTACTTCACCGGTCATCGCATCTGTAGTCAGGGTCGGTCCTGACAATGCATCATGCGCACGACGCATTCCACGACGAGCACGAGACTTTTTGTTCTGTTGAACGGCCATGATGATCTCCCTTCAGGATCCCTGTTCATTCTTTAATTGCGAAAGCACCGAAAATGGGCTTTCTCGCTCCGCACTTGGGGCATCGACATCCTCCGCCTGCGGCTTCCAACCGCTGTCACACGCTTGATGCATCGGCATCATCGGCAACAGCAACATTAACTCATCCTCGACGGCCTCTCTGAGCCGCAGTTGACCCTCGACAACCAATATCGGGTCAAACTGTTTATCGAGGCTCTGCATTTCCAGTTCAGAAAATACGAGCCCCCAGCCAATCATTCCCTCGAGTTCATATGTCACGGTCTCAAGGCACCGTTGGCATGTCATCTCCACCGAGCACTTCACCCGGCCCTCAACCACACGCGGCCCAAACGGATCGCGACGCCCGGTCAGTGTGATCTGACCGCCAGGCAGCAAAGTCGCCACCTGACTGAGCCTCTGGTAGTGTTTTGGCTCAAGGACAGCCGTGGCTGCTTCCTGCGCGTCAATGAAGCGATTGGCGTTCAGTAACTCAGGCAGGGTGTCTGAAAACATAGGCGGGGGATTTTAGTGATGCGACTGGCAACTGTCAAAGAATTCAGGTTGAAAAAATCCCAATGAATCCACCATTGCTGTTGGCAACAGAAAGTCGCTATAAAATTGCACTCCTCAAACGACTGCACATTCCATTCATCTCGCAACCGGCTGAGATTGATGAAACACCCTTGCATGGCGAAACACCAGAGGCACTTGCGACCCGACTCGCTCTCAGTAAAATCAATACGTTAGCGGCACGATTCCCTGAACACCTGATCCTTGCAACCGATCAAACAGCAGCGCTCGGCACTCAAATTCTGCACAAACCGGGATCAGAGACGCATGCGATTGATCAACTCAAACAATTATCCGGACAGACCGTTGAATTTCTAACGTGCACAGCGATGCGATGGCCAAATGCTCAGACTCAAACACACATCGATCGGGTAAACGTGACAATCCGCAGTCTCACAGATGCTGAAATCGCACGATACGTCGCACATGATCAGCCAATCGACACGGTGGGGAGTTTTAAGGTGGAGTCACTCGGCATCAGCCTGTTCAGCGCCGTTGAGAGCTCAGACCCAACGGCGCTTGAGGGCTTGGGCTTGATCCAAACGGCTCATTGGCTGAGAGACGCTGGATTTAGGGTGCCCTGACGAATCATCCATGACAATGCGGTGCCAACCCCAAGCCCGAATTGACGACTGAATTGATCGATGAGCGGCTCATCGGACGTGTAATACACCCGGTCCTCCGCACCGATCCATTCACGTGCAACCTCAAGTGGACCGGCCAGGGAATCGATCAGTCCGAGCCGCAGCGCTTGCTCTCCACTCCAGACACGCCCATCAAATAGGTTTTCACCTCGAGGGTTCAGGCGATCACCGCGGCCCTCTTTGACTCGGGCAATGAACTGTTGATGCGTTTCGTCTAATAATGTTTGCAAGTGCGCTCGATCGGATGCGGACTCTGGCAAGAACGGATCCAACATCGCTTTATTCTCACCAGCTGTAATCACCCGACGATTGACGCCGAGCTTCTCAAGCAATCCAGAAAAACCAAACCCGGCGGAGACCACACCAATGGAGCCCACGATCGACGCGGGCGCGGCGTGGATCGTGTCCGCCGCTGCTGCGATGTAGTAGGCACCACTGGCTCCAATGTCACCAATGACCGCATGTACGGGCTTACCTGGATAGGACGCCTTTAAATCCAGCAGCGCGCGATAGACATACTCAGCTTGAACCGGACTGCCGCCGGGCGAATTGATCTCAAGCATAATTCCACTGGACCCCGGGGCTCGGAATGCAGCCTCAAGGTTCTGCTGAATCTCGAACGCATTCGCCATTTCACCGACCGCAATCACACCTTCAATCGGCACCACTGCAGTATGCGGCGTACTTACCAGCCCATCCACAGGTAGATCAGAACGCCCGAACAACATGATTGAAATTCCGATCAGATAGCCGAGTGTGATGGTCTTAAAAAAGATCCCCCAGCGTCTGCTCCGACGTTGCTCAATGGTGGCTTGATTCAGCGTGCGTTCCATGACACGCCAGAGCGCGTCGGTCTGCTTGCCTCGATCTGACTGCGTCGCATCGCTCTCACGCGATGCCTCACCGCGCGTTTCTGTCCAAGGATCATCTGCCATGGATATCTATCCTAATACGTATCTGGGTCAAGTGAATGCTCCGTTAAAAATCGACGTAGAGGCTCCGGGATCGGCGCAACTACAGTGATTGGATGCCCTGTGGCGGCGACCAAACCAATCGACCGGCTGTGCAGACATAAGCCCGTTAAACCCTGTTGTTTCCAATGTTCACGAGGCAAGTCATGCTGATATTTGCTGTCGCCGATGACCGCGTGCTTGTGAAAGGCCGTGTGCACTCGAATTTGGTGTGTCCGCCCGGTTACTGGCTCAGCCTCGATCAAAGTGCACCCCTCTAAATACTCCAATACCCGAATGCGCGTGTGCGAGGGCTTGCCTCGTTCGGAGACCTGCACAAATCGCTCACCGCCACGCTCAATTCGCTCCAGTGGCGCCTCAATTTCTCTTAAGTATTGAGGCCATTTTCCAGCAACCAAGGCCAGGTAGCGTTTTTGAAGTCCCTGATCTTTTTCGCGGAGTTGTTGATGCAACCGTCGCAGTGCAGATGGGCGTCGTGCAACCAACAGACAGCCAGACGTTTCGCGGTCCAGGCGATGGACCAGTTCTAAAAACTTTTCATCAGGCTTTAAGAGACGCAACTGCTCAATCAAGCCTGTAGACAGACCGGAGCCACCATGCACAGCCAAGCCTGCTGGTTTATTCAGGACCAAAACATCCTCATCCTCATAGAGCAGCGCGTCTGACAGGCGCATTTGAATCC
Organism: uncultured Gammaproteobacteria bacterium; assembly: GCA_913057215.1. Lineage (GTDB taxonomy): Bacteria > Pseudomonadota > Gammaproteobacteria > Pseudomonadales > Litorivicinaceae > HIMB30. Next base: position 7,825 of record CAJXNQ010000007.1, on the reverse strand, counting down.
CACGATGCGCAACTGTGGGTGCCTCTGGATCGAGATGCACAGGTGGAATACGAACGACATCGCCAGATTTAACCCGCATATCAGGTTTGCAGCGTCCTTTATTAATCCGCACCTCTCCTGTGCGAATCATTTTGTAAATGCGCCCTTTTGGGAGACCTTTCAGTTGCGCGGATAAAAAATTATCCAGCCGCTGGCCATCACGCTGCGAGTCCACCGTGACCCATTGGACCTTTTTTTCCACACACACTCCATGTTGCATTGCCGCGAACCGCAGGCACTGTTATGCTCCGGCTCACGTCCGGTTGAGTCAAGACTCCCGGGCTTAGTAAGAGTCCTCTGGAATTCCAGAGAAGAAGTAATACCCGCCCGGTCTTGGCGGGCCAGCAAAGCTGGGACAAACACATCACGTGTCAGCAGACGTTCTGCAGTAATACAAGATTCCGGGCTCCCGAATATTTCGGTTGAGCCAGTAACAATGTGCTTTGTCGTCCGAATCTGATTTCGGGCCCTTGGGTAGTATAGCCGACCCCCTAAGATCGTGGCGATTAAACCATGAAGGTTGCCACAACAATGAAACGTATACTCATCAATGCCTTGCAGGCGGAAGAAATCCGCGTCGCCATGGTCGATGGCCAAAAACTCTACGACCTTGATATCGAATCATCCGATCGTGAACAGAAAAAGGGCAATATTTATCGCGCTCGAATTTCACGCATCGAGCCGTCGCTCGAGGCGGCCTTTATTGATTTCGGGAGCGAGCGACACGGCTTTCTACCCCTGAAAGAGATCTCGCCTGAATACTTTTACAACGCCCCGAAAGACGGTGAAAAACTTAAAATTGATAAGGTCTTAAAAGAAGGCCAAGAGCTCATCATTCAGGTCGAGAAAGAAGAACGCGGCACCAAGGGCGCAGCGCTCACGACCTATATTTCGCTGGCTGGCCGTTATCTCGTATTGATGCCCAATAACCCAGATGCCGGCGGGATTTCTCGACGCATCGAAGGCGAAGACCGCGCTGAGCTCAAAGACAAACTCTCGAATCTGACGATCGCTCAAGGCGCTGGCATCATTATTCGAACTGCCGGTGTGGGGCGGACTGTCGAAGAACTCCAGTGGGATCTCGATTATCTCGACACTGCATGGCAAGCCATTAAAAAGGCCGCCTTGTCAGGCGTTGCTCCTTTTTTAATCTACCAAGAGTCCAACGTCATTGTTCGGGCGATTCGCGATCATTTGCGCTCAGACATCGGCGAGGTCCTTGTCGACAATCCCGAAGTCTTCAAAACAGCACAAGAACTGATCGAGCAGGTCATGCCCTCCTTCGCGACCAAAGTGAAGTTCTACGAAGATGAGACCCCGCTGTTCAATCGGTTCCAGATCGAAGGTCAGATTGAATCCGCATTCCAGCGTGAAGTGCGCCTGCCATCAGGAGGTGCGATCGTGATCGATCCGACTGAAGCACTGGTCTCGATTGATATCAACTCTGCGCGTGCAACAAAAGGCGGAGATATCGAAGAGACCGCGTTGCACACAAATTTAGAAGCGGCCGACGAAATTGCCAGACAACTTCGATTACGCGACATGGGCGGTTTGATCGTCATTGATTTTATCGACATGTCTGCGAACAAAAACCAAAAGGCTGTTGAAAACCGCCTCAAAGACGCACTGAAATCCGACCGTGCACGCGTTCAAATCGGGCGCATTTCTCGCTTTGGCCTTCTCGAAATGAGCCGCCAAAGACTTCGGCCATCGCTTGGCGAGACGAGTGGTGTCGTGTGTCCACGGTGCCATGGTCAAGGCAGTATCCGAGATGTCCAATCATTGGCTCTGCAGATTCTTCGATTGTTGGAAGATGAGGCCGTTAAAGAACGCACCGGCGAAGTCCGCGTTCAGGTCCCAGTGCCCGTGGCAACCTTCCTGTTGAATGAAAAACGACATCAACTCGAAACCATCCAGCGTCGACAAAAAGTCCGCGTTCTGATCATCCCCAATCCAAATATGGAAACACCGCTGTATGACATGCAGCGCCTTCGTGACGATGACCCTTCGGTTGCCTCACTTGAGTTATCCATTGATATTCAGGCTGATACACCAGCCCCTGAACCTGAATTGGTCCGTGCACGCCAGGCGGAACAGCGTGAGCAAGCTTTGGTGACTGACATCAAGCCCAAAACACCCGCGCCCGCAGCCGCAGAACAGGCGCTCCAGACGTCTTCAGACGACACACCGCAGGCAGCTGTTGGTCGGAAACCGAGACCTGAGCGCACACGCAAGCGCAGTCGACAGACACCTCCGTCAAAATCACTGATCTCAAAGGTGATTGGCTTCTTATTTGGTGATGGAGACGAGGCACCGAGTCGATCCACACGCTCAGAACCCGCACCAAAGCGTTCGGGTCAAAAGACGTCGCGGAAGACTTCGGATACCGAATCAAAGGAACAACGGACTCCAAACAAGGGGCCTGCGGAAACAGAGCGCGCGCCAGCTGAAGGCGGGCAAGGACGTCGTCGCCGTCGCCGTCGAAACAAAAATCGCAGTGACAGTCCAACGGCATCAACAGACGCTGTCAGCACAGTGACATCTGAAACCGAGGCACCAAAAGCCCCTCAAATCAGTGCTGCCCGTGAAGCGGAGTTAAAGGCACATGAAGAGATGCTTGATCCGAGACCAAACCGTGCCAACAGAAAGCGACGGGGTGAAGCTGCCATCAGCGAACAGGAGGCAAGCCTTGAAACGCACAGCACCACCTCAGGTGAAACAAAAATCGATGACGCACCTGTACTCAATGAAAATCTGGTCAACGAAGAATCCAAACCCAAGCGCTCGCGCCGCGGGCGTCGTGGATCACGACGTGGTCAGCAGGTTGAAACCTCTGGTTCTGATCATTCAGTGACTCAAGACACTGACACAACTGTCGGCAGTGACACAGCAGATATGCAAGTCGAGGCGCCAGAAGAGGCACCTGTTGAAATGCCGGTGACCGAGGGTACGCCCGCACAACCAGACAGTAACAACGCTCAACCAGAGACGACCGAAACCGAGGCACCCAAACCGAAACGCGGTCGTGGGCGCCCGAGAAAAACGCAGCCAACAGACGCGCCGACGTCGGCATCAAGTGCTGAATCGGACGCAGTTGTTGACACGCAAGACACAGTGCAGGCCTCTGACTCAGAGACTGGATCAACGGATGTTGAATCTGCACCGAAGAAGCGAACACGTCGTGGACGGAAGCCAAAAGCGGCAAGCGCAGACAATACAGCAGTTCCTGAGTCCCCATCTGAAACTGAGGCCCCTGTCGCGTCAGTTGATCCGGAACCTCAACCGGCTGCTGAAGTAGAATCGCCAGCTTCTGAGACTGCGCCAACTGCTGAGACACCAACTGAATCCGTCAAACCAAAGCGCGGTCGAGGACGCCCACGTAAGACGCCGCCTGCTGAGGCGGCACCTGAGGCCGAGACTCCCTCTGTATCGGATGTCAAAGCCCAGTTAACGGAGGATGTTGAGACCAGTTCGAAGACAGAGTCATCCGACACCGTCGCTGAAAAACCAAAGCGGAGACGTGGACGTGGTCGACCGAAAAAGACTGAGGCAACCGGTGACAGCGCGATCTCCGAAACGAGCCAAGACAGTGGCTCAGACACTGAGTAAGTCCTACGCGCCTTAAAGCCGACCCAACTGGGTCGGCTCTATCTGCAAACTGACCCCAAAGGTCTCTTTGACAGACTGTCGAATCTCATCAATCAAATACCTAAGATCTTGAGCCGTTCCTTTGTCTCGATTCACAAGCACCAATGCTTGTTGATCATGCACGGCAAAGCCACCGACGGATCGCCCTTTAAAGCCAAGGTGGTCAATCATCCAACCTGCGGCAAGCTTTCGACTGTCCCCTGATGGATACATGGGCAGATCTGGAAAATCCAGTGCCAGCCGGTCTGCAACCTCAGAACGCACCACTGGGTTTTTGAAAAATGATCCGACGTTCGGGGTCAATTCCGGGTCTGGCAGTTTGGCACGGCGAATATGCATGACCGCCTTTGCGATGTCCCGGGGTGAGTCAGCCGATCCACCGAGCGTTTCAAGTGCCTCTCGAATAGCACCGTATTCCACGCGGGGCTCTGGAATGCGTGACAAATTCAAAGTCACAGACAGCACCAAAAACCGATTCGGCTGGGCTTTTAAGATCGAATGACGATAGCCAAACTCCATCTCGTCTGTTGTCAGCCGAATCAGGGTTTGCGCCTCGAAGTCATACAGCAACACACGCTCACACCGCTCGGCAAACTCCACACCATAGGCCCCAATGTTTTGGACCGGAGCGGCGCCTGTCCAACCTGGAATCAATGCCAAGTTCTCAAGCCCAAACCAGCCATGCTCCAGTGTTTTCATCACCAGCGCATGCCATGGGTAGCCAGCACCGACTTCGAGCGTCACTGAATCACCGTCAATCACCGGATCAAAGGTTTTGATCTCAGGTCGCACAACAACGCCCTCAAATTCAGGCTCGAAAACAACCAAGTTACTTCCGCCGCCTAAAATAAGCGCGGGTTGCGATGCGATTTCTGGCCCACTGATGCAGGCATTTTCAACGCTCGAGATTTTTAAAACCTGACGCGCATGCAATGGCAGCTTCAAGGTCGTGAGACCTGTCAAATCAAACACGCACATCTCCGAGTATTTGACGCACGCGCGCTAAGTCCGCCTCAGTATCCACGCCAGGCGGGATCTGATGCGATGACACCGCGACTTGAATATGGCGGTCGTGCTCAAGTGCACGCAGTTGTTCAAGACGCTCGGCCTGCTCGAGTGGTGTCGGCGCCCAACCCGTAAAATCGCGCAAAAACTGTGCACGATACGCGTACAGACCGATGTGGCGATAGTGCGTTGAAGCAGCCTGAAGCGAACCGCTTGGAATGGGCGCGCGTGAGAAATACAAGGCACGACCCGACGTGCTGACAACTACCTTCACCTGATGCGGATCGGTGACGTCTTGAGGATCACTGATCGGCTCACACAGCGTCGCAATATCACTTGATGCAGCGTCGGCCAGGAGGTGTGCCACCTGATTGATCGCTGCCGCAGGCAACAGGGGTTCATCACCTTGCACATTGACGACCAATGCCTCGGGAGGAAGTGCCAGTTGGTCGACGACCTCAGCGAGACGATCGGTTCCAGTTGGATGCCTTGAATCGGTCAGAGCCACTTCCCCACCAAAGGCTCGAACCGCTTCAGCAATGCGTTCATCATCGGTGGCCACCAACACGCGTGAAGCCTCAGATTCGAGGGCCCGTTGGTAGACGTGCCAAATCATTGGCTGACCCGCGATGTTTTCCAGCGGTTTACCAGGCAGACGGGTTGAACCAAACCGGGCCGGAATCACGGCCACAAAGGATTTCAACGATCTGTCCGCTCATCAGTTGTGAGCGTGCGCGCTTCATCTGCAAGCATGACAGGGATGTCATCACGGATCGGGAATGCCAAGCCATCGGCACGACACCAGATCTCCTGATCCGACTCACGGATCTCGACTTCACCTTTGCACAGCGGACAGACCAGTAATCCCTTGAGGCTTGGGGCCAAACTCATACACGACTCCATTGTTGTAAACGCGCAGTTAACCATGCTTCGAACGCCGGCTGGGTGCTGTCTAGAGCCACAACCCAAAAAGGCGATTTCGCCAAGTGTACCAACTTCACAGCATCCTTCTCAGTGGTAATCATCAAGCCGTCGTCGATTACATCGTGTTCTCGGTACTCGTGGTGATCGGGAAATGCATACTCAATAATCGAGAGACCTGCCTGTTCGAGTCCCTCAAAAAACCGGCGAGGCGATGCAATCCCAGCAAAGGCATGGAATTCGCCGTATTGCGCCAAGGTCTCAAGGGCATAGTGCTCCTCGGGTGCGTCGGAGCGGTAGGCGTACGCCATGTGACTTTCCGATGCAAACACGGGCGTTTTGGTTGCAATCCCCATCTTCTGAAGGCTCTTTTCGGCATCGGCCGTGCCGCGTACGACAATTGCATCCATCTGATCCAATACAGTCAACGGCTCTCGCAACGGGCCAAATGGAAGTTGTAATCCATTACCAATACCCTGCGCATGATTGAATACGCAGACAGACAGATCTCGCCACAGCCGAGTATTCTGAAGGCCATCGTCGGACAAAATCACATCGACACCGTGGTGGTGATGTAATCGTTCAACAGCACGCGCGCGGTCTTGGCAGACCACAACAGGTACACGGGTTCGCTTAAAAAGCATTACAGGCTCATCACCCACAGCCTGTGGCGATGTATTTTCAGACACCTCGATCGGGAGGTTTCGCACCCGACCACCATACCCACGACTGACAATGCCAGGGCGAAAACCTGCCTCTTTTAAATGGGCACACACCGACTGAACCAGCGGCGATTTTCCAGACCCACCTACGACAAGGTTACCAATGCAAACGACTGGAACTCTGCTGATATGTCGCGGGGCAGACTTAATTTGTTTCCTACGATGAAGCATCAAGCCTTTCAATATTGGCTGTAACGTTTTCGCCAGAATGCCTGGATGCGAACTCCAAAAAGCCGGCCATCGCTGTCTTGTCACTTAAAACTACGCCTCCCACAAAGCTACTGTGGCATAATAAACAGTTTCTGAAATCACTTTCATCAGGGTATCGCGTTTTTGAATATTCATGACGGCAAAGCAAAAGACTCAGATGTACAAAAGTATTGGCGACTCATTTTAGAAGCCAAACCATATTGGAAATTCGCGCTAATTGCGGTGGTTATGATGATAGCGTCTGCCGCATTTGAACCGCTTCTTCCCGCATTGATGGCGCCCCTGATCGATGAGTCAATGATCGCAAGAAACCCTGAATCGATCGTTTGGATCCCGGTTTACATTGTCTTAGTTTACATCGCTCGTGGACTGACGGAATTTCTTGGTAGTGTCTCGAGCCAGTATGTTGCCCACAAAACTATTGCCAATCTCAGGTCCAAGTTATTTGCGGCCCAAGTTGATTTGCCCAAACAAACCATCAATGATGATGAACCGGGATCTTTTACTTCAAGAATCATTTTTAATTGTTCACAGGTCCGCCAAGCAGTCTCGACTGCGTGGATGATTTTAGTGAAAGACTCACTCGTAATAATTGGACTAATGATTTTCTTACTCTACACCTCATGGCAAATGTCATTGGCTATCTTTGTTATCGCTCCGGTGATAGCCCATACCATTAAAATTACAAACCGGAAAATGCGTGCTTCAAACCAACGACTTCAAAACTGGATGGCTCAGTTAACGGGTTTTATTGAAGATTCAGCGCACTCTATTGATGAAATAAAAATATTTTCTGGTCATCAAGATCAGATTGATGGGTTCAATGATCTGAACCGGAGCTTGGTCAAAGAGCAAATGCGAGTTGTCAAAGTACAATCGCTGGTGACACCTGTTGTTCAGATATTAACTGCTATTTCAATTGGTGGAGTTATTTTAGTCGGGTCAAACCTGAGCGCGCAGGACTTGATGTCTCCAGGAGAATTTGTCGCTTACATTACGGCAATGGGGATGCTTTTCAGTCCAATTAAGCGACTGACCGGAGTTGCTGCGATCCTGCAACAAGGCTTAGCCGCTGCAGATTCAATCTATGAAACGTTAGATAGTCCGTCAGACTTGCAGGTAAACAGAAATCCGAAGCCCACAAAATTTTCGCGTGCGCCAATCAAGTTTGATGCGTTAACATTTCGATATACGAACTCTCAAGACTATGTTTTTAGGAACTTTAATCTCGATATTGCAGACCAAGAAACGGTCAGTCTGACCGGACCCTCCGGATCAGG
>CAJXNQ010000006.1 GCA_913057215.1 uncultured Gammaproteobacteria bacterium | reverse complement strand
CTACTAACGTTTGTTTGGAATCATCCCGTAAATCGTGGGGCACGTCTTGCTGCCATAGGCCGCGTGTTGCGCTGGCAAATCGCCTCTCGTCTTATGCCAGGGGCTATTGCCCTGCCATTTGTGAATGGCACATATCTATTCGCAACTCGTGGTATGACGGGGGCAACAGGGAATTGGTATTGCGGTTTGCATGAGTATGAAGATATGTCGTTTGTGGTGCATTCGCTTCGATCGGGCGATCTTTTTGTTGATGTCGGAGCAAATATTGGTTCCTATTCAATTCTCGCCGCTAGGGGGGGCTGAGGTAATTGCAATCGAACCGATCCCAAGTACATTTCAAGCTTTGCGGCGAAATATTCTATTGAACGAATTTGGCGACCGAATTCAGGCTCTCAATATTGGTTTAGGTAAAGAGTCCGCTCTGAATAACCCGTTTTGACATATCAACCCATTGATTTTGTTTGATTTAATGATTTATTTCTCTATTCAAAATTTGCCGGTTTTGATATGATTGGCATTCAATTTCTTGCAAATTCAGATGCCATGAAACACAAAAAACGCATTGAGCCGAACCGTGATCTTTACCGCCCTTTGCTGATGGATATTATCGATCATGAACCATGAGTTGGTTCGGCTGGAGAAGTTGCTCGATTGGGAGTTCTTTGAGCGCGAGTGGAATGGGTTTTTCCCATCCACCACAGGGCGACCCGCCACCGCACCACGCTTGGTCGCAGGTCTCTTGTATTTGCAGCATCTGCATGGGTTAAGTGATGACGGAGTGCTGAACCGGCGGCTGGAGTCGCCCTATTACCAGCACTTCTGTGGCATGACCTTTTTTGAACACCGGTTGCCGATTGATCCGTCGTCGTTGGTGCGCTGGAGAAAGCGGATTGGTGAGGAAGGGATGGAGTGGTTGTTGACCAAAACCATCGAAGCCGCGAAGTCTTCTGGTGCGGTGAGTCAACGCTCTATGCAACAGGTGATTGTTGATACCACGGTGATGGAAAAGGCCATTGCGCATCCTACTGATTCTCGATTGCTTGAGACCGCTCGTATGCAGTTGGTGAAGCAGGCGATACGCGAAGGCATCGTGTTGCGTCAAAACTACAATCGGGTGGCGCCACGGTTGGCGATCCAAGCCGGACGGTATGCCCATGCCAAACAGTTTAAACGGATGCGTCGCATGCTGAAGTCACAGCGGACCATCTTGGGCCGTTTGATCCGAGATATTGAGCGCAAGGTGGATCATCCCTCAGAGCGTTTATTGTCGAGCTTGGCGTTAGCCAAGCGATTGCATGCACAACAGCCCAAGGACAAACAGAAGCTGTACAGCTGGCATGCACCTGAAGTGGAGTGTATTGGCAAGGGCAAGGCACGTAAGCCCTATGAGTTTGGCGTCAAGGCCACCATCACCACGACCTTCAAAGAAGGACTGGTGATCGGCATGCGGACCTTGCCGGGGAATCCCTATGATGGTCACAGTCTGCGTGAGGCGTTGGAGCAAACCGAGATTCTCACGGGTGTGCGTCCGAAGGCTGTCTATGTGGATCGAGGATACCGAGGCCATCACGTGAGCTCCACTGAGGTGTACATCAGTGGGCAGAAACGTGGCGTGACGCGATCCATCAAACAGAAGTTAAAGCGTCGCAGTGCGATTGAGCCGATCATCGGTCACATGAAGACCGATGGACGACTCGATCGTTGCACGCTGAAGGGTCAATTGGGTGATGCGATGTTTGCCTTGCTGTGCGGTTGTGGTCAAAACCTGAGGTTGATCTTGAATCACCTCAGGGTCACTGCGCCCAAATTTTATTGGGCCTTAATCCAGAGGCTGTTTTTTGGGGGGAAACCCGCCAAATCTGACAGTTTTACCAATTTGGTTGCGGCTTGATTGCATGAAGCAAACGAAAATGCGCATCGATCACACTTGTTCAGGATGGACTATTAAGCTTACGGGTGCCGGTCGTAATACGCTGAAGCAGCACTTCAGGGCACTGGTTGAACGCGGCACCCTGAACCAGCACGGCAGTGGCCGCGGGGTATGGTACGACATGCGAGCGGCATAGATCAGCAGCTTGTGTCCATTAAATATAGTTTATGTCCAAAAAATAAATTGATTGCGTCCATTAAATGATGTAGCTTGATTTAATGGACATGCAAAGAGACGATCATGGCATCAGACGCACACAGTGAAATAGAGAAAATTCTCGCTATTCTGGAGAAAAATCCAGAAGGATTGTCCACTGGAAAAATTTCGGAATTGGCCTTTTTTTCATATAGTTACAAGACATTGCAGCGTCGTCTTGTCAAAATGGCGGACGATGGTCTTATACTCAAAGTGGGCGAGAAAAAGGCCAGAAAGTATCTCCCACTCGGTATGTCTGAAACAGAAAATATTGGACACTTAACGGACAGTGCGCACGAGATTTTTAGTCCAGAAAGCCAGAATATCCTTAAGTTTTTAGACACTCCGCCCCATGGCCGCCCAAAAATGTCCTATAACCGTAACTTTTTGGACACCTACGAGCCAAATACAACAGCGTATATCCCGGAAAGGGTAAGAAAACAGCTATACAAGGAAGGTAAACGCTTCGACAAGTCATTGGCAGCAGGCACCTACGCACGGGAAATTTGCCAGCGGCTACTCATCGACCTGTCCTATAACTCCAGTCGCTTGGAAGGCAACACTTACTCACGGCTGGATACGCAAAAGCTTGTTGAGGAAGGCATAACAGCAGAAGGGAAGGTTCACGAAGAAACCGTGATGATTATGAACCACAAGGAAGCCATCCTGTTCCTGGTGGAAAATGCGCAAACCATTGAACTAAACAGCCTGACGATCCGGAACCTACACCATTTGCTATCGCAGGATTTGCTGGCAATCCCGGCGGCTTGCGGCAATATCCGGGCTATTGAAGTAAATATTGGGCAATCGACCTACAAACCGCTAAACAATCCTCATCTGCTTAAAGAGTTATTCGAGCTTCTTTTACTAAAAGCTCGCAAGATCAATGACTCGTTTGAGCAAAGCTTCTTTCTTCTGGTGCATCTTTCCTACTTGCAGGCGTTTGAAGATGTCAACAAACGTACTTCACGCCTGAGCTGCAATATCCCCTTTATCAAGGAAAATTTATGCCCGCTCAGCTTTACTGATGTTGCGCGGGATGATTACACCGCCGCTTTACTTGCCATCTATGAGCAAAACAACGTCGAACCCATGTTGGAACTCTATGCCTGGGCCTATCTACGATCGTGCGAGCAATATGGCGTAGTAAAAAAATCGCTCGGGGAAATTGATGTGTTCCGAATTCAGTACAGACAACAAAGAAAAGAAGTCATGGGGCTAGTCGTCAAGAACCGGTTGCACGGCAAAGCGATAGAAGAATATGTCGAAAATTTCTGTGAGCAAAATGACATAGACGAGACTGCAAAATTTACAGCCATGACGCTAGCGGATTTAAGCACATTGCATGCAGGCGCAATCATTGGCTTAGGTATCACTGAAGCGCAGCTCGACGCATGGCTTTCGGGCAAGCCGTAAGCGATAGTCATCAAACTTTGTTTGTTGTGGTCTCTCCACCGCCATTCATTTCTCGGAATCCCTGAGCGTCGCTCAACCAATGCATAAACGGGGCTCTACCCCATAAACGGGGGATAGTCGATATTCACTAGACACGATTGATCACTCCATCCAACGGGCGGACGTATGTCCGTCATACAGTGCGCCACCAGCGAACACTGTGTATTGCCCGGTGCGTTCATCAAATGTTTTTTAACGCAGCGCTTTAAAGCTGGACTTTCACGCCCACCTTTTGAAGTACAGCATGATGTGGAGAGCGGTGATGTTTGGTTTTTTTAAACAAGATCCAAAAAAGAATCTAGATAAAGAATATAAGTCTCTGTTAGAGCAAGCAATGCAGGCGCAGCGCAGTGGTGACATTCGTGGGTACTCAGAGCTGATGGAGCGCGCTGAGTCGGTCAAGGCCGAGCTCGATGCCTTGAATGCAGATTCATAATTATTGTAATTGATCGGTGTCGCAGAATGTTGCAAGCACTTCATAAAATGTTCACTAAATAGTCATTGATCCGACACTCTTTGGTTACATTTTCAGTCTAATTTTCGTTGCACAAACGAAAAGGAGACTGACAAATGTTTCGTGCAATTTTGACAGCTGCCGCGTTCCTTGCGGCGTCTACAGTTCAAGCCAAGACTGAAATTACATGGTGGCATGCCATGGGTGGTCAGCTTGGTGAAACAGTGAACGAAATCGCCAAGCGATTCAACGAGAGCCAGTCTGAATACCAACTGACACCTGTCAATAAGGGTGGGTATGAGGACACGATGACTTCAGGAATCGCCGCCTTCCGCGCAAACCAACAGCCACACATCATTCAGATTTTCGACGCCGGTGCAGCGACAATTATCAATGCCAAAGGTGCTGTCCTTCCGGTTGAAGATTTGCTGAGCCAGTACGGTGTTGGATTCGATAAGAGCAACTATATTGCAGGAGTCCGGAACTTCTACGCGGACAACAGCGGAAAAATGGTGGGTATGCCGTTTAACAGCTCGACCCCTGTTTTGTATTACAACAAAGAAGCATTCCAAAAGGCCGGTCTGACTCTTCCACCAGCGACTTGGGAAGATTTCGAGTCGCGCGTGGCTCCAGCACTTGAGCGTGCAGGATATGTTGCATTATCCCAGTCGCATTCACCTTGGATCTTCTCTGAAAACTTCCACTCACGGCATAACCTTCCATTGGCGACCCAAAATAACGGCTTTGGTGGTCTCGATGCAGAAATCTTGTACAACAACGATGCCATGAAGACCCACTACTCAAAGCTGGTTGAGTGGCAAGACAAGGGGTTTTACAAGTATTACGGCCGGGCATGGGGTGATAACCAAACACCGTTTGTTCAAGGTGAGGTTGCCATGTGGCTTGGATCATCGGGTTCATTTGGTGGCTTAAAAGAGTCTGCTGAATTTGACTTTGGAACCACCTATCTTCCGTATTGGCAAGCAATCACAAATGAGCCAACAGGAACCTTTATTGGTGGAGCTGCTCTGTTTGCGATGTCTGGACATGATGATGCCGAATATGAAGGCGTAGCGGCATTTTTCGAGTTCCTGACCAACCCAGAGATCCAGTTCTACTGGCACCGCGAAACCGGCTATGTGCCGATCACGAACGCGGCCTATGATCTTGCGAAGACATCTGGATACTACAAAGAAAACCCAGACGCCGAGGTCGGAATTCAGCAGTTGAATTTGCCAGTCGGTGAGCATTCGAAAGGGTATCAGCTGGGTTTTTACGTGCAGATTCGTGAAGTGATGTATGAAAACTATGACAAACTGTTTTCAGGATCACAAAACGTCGAAACGACCTTTGCCAATATTGAGGCCGGTGGTAACGACCTGCTGCGTAAGTTCGAACAAACCTACCGTTAATAATCGGTGAGTGCGGGGAGCAAAGCTCCCCGCCTAACTTATGAAACGAGTTCACTTCGGGCATAGCCCGATCCCGTACGTGTTCGTGTTGCCTCAGATGCTGATCATCGGGGTTTTTTTCTTATGGCCATCGTTTGAGGCCTTTAGACTGTCATTTTTTTTGGAAGACCCCTGGGGCCTATCCAACCAGTTTGTGTGGTTTGACAACTATTGGGATGTGATCTCAGACGAAAACTACCGCGCTGTCTTTTTTTCAACTGTGATTTTTTCTGCAGTAGTCGCATTACTCTCCATCATCTTGGCACTCTTATTTGCTGTCAAAGTGGATGGGTTGTTGAGGTTGTCTTCAACGTATCGGCCGTTTCTAACGTGGTCATACGCGATTGCGCCTGCGGTTGCAGGTTTGATTGCACGGTTTTTGTATTCGCCGCAGATCGGGCCGCTGTATGATTTCCTCAATCAGTTTTCGACAGACACCTGGTTCGAACCGAGATTGGATGCAATGGATGCGTGGCTGGTCCTCGCATCAGGATCCATTTGGAAACAGATCAGTGTCAACTTTGTATTTTTGGTTGCAGGGCTACAAGCCATTCCCCGCAATGTGCTCGAGGCTTCTCTACTCGATAATCCCAATGGCTTCCGGCGATTTTGGTCCATTACGTTACCGCTTCTGGCTCCGACACTGTTTTTCTTGCTCGTGATTAATATCAGCTACGCCGTTTTTGAAACCTTCGGTGTGATTGACACGGTGTATCCCTTTGGGCCGCCGAGTGGCGCACAGACTCTGGTCTACAAGGTCTACGTCGATGGCTTCAAAGGAGCCGACCTCGGCGGGTCTTCGGCCCAGTCGGTGATTTTGATGGTGATCGTGTTGTTGCTGACGGTCGTTCAATTTCGTTATATCGAGAAACGGGTGCACTACACATGAATCGTTTGCATCGCTATCAACTTGCAGATCATGCCATTCTGATTCTTGGGATATTGTTTTTGGTCACCCCGCTTTGGGTCGTGTTCGCTTCATCAACCTATCCGGCTGAGTATCTGATTCGGCATGGCCTACAGGTGATTCCCGGCGATCAACTGGTGGAGACCTACTGGTCGGTGTTGACCGAAAAAAAGGGGTTCACGGAACAGATTACAGCTGCACGTATGCTGCTGAATAGCATGATCCTCGGCGTTGGATTTGCGATCGGCAAGATTGCCATCTCGATGACGGCTGCTTACGCCATTGTGTATTTTCGCTTCCCGCTTGGGACTTTTTTATTTTGGGTGATTTTCTCGACGCTGCTACTTCCCTTGGAGGTCCGGATTATTCCCTCCTATAAAGTGGTCGCAGATCTTGGGTTGCTGAACAGTTACACCGGTCTCATTGTGCCCCTGATCGCATCAGCGACAGGGACCTTCTTTTTCCGCCAATTCTTCCGATCGGTGCCAGAAGAGGTGCTTGAAGCGGCCAAGCTGGATGGGGCAGGTCCAATCAAATTCTTTATCGATATTTTAATGCCATTGTCAAAAACCATGATGGCTGCGCTCTTCATTATCATGTTTGTTGTGGGGTGGAATCAGTACTTGTGGCCGTTGTTGATGACCACGAACGATGATTACGTGACGATCGTGTATGGCATTAAGCAAGTGATGCAGAATCTCGATGAATCGCGCATTCCGGAATATAACCGTGGCTTTGCATTGGCTGTCTTGGCACTCCTCCCGCCAATCGGAATCGTTTTAATTTTTCAGAAAATGTTCATCAAAGGACTTTTGGAGAGTGACAAATAATGGCAACGCTCATCCTCAGTGATATTTGTAAATCATTCCAAGCGGGAAGCCGCGCAGTTGACTCGGTGTCAATTGAGGTGGGTGATGGCGAATTTCTGGCACTACTTGGCCCATCCGGCTGCGGAAAATCAACATTGCTTAGAATGATTGCAGGCCTTGAGGTGCAAGACAGTGGTTCCATTGCATTGGATCAAGATGTGTTGGATGGCGTACCACCTGCCAAGCGCGACGTGGCCATGGTGTTTCAGAATTATGCGCTGTATCCGCACATGACGGTCTTTGGGAACATGGCGTACGCGCTCAAGAATCGTAAGGTCCCGAAAGAGTCGATTCGCCAGCGGGTTCTGGAGGCTGCCGAATTACTGCGATTGACTGACTATTTGGACAGAAAGCCCATGCAGTTGTCGGGTGGACAGCGTCAACGCGTTGCGATGGGACGTGCGCTGGTGCGCGAGCCTCGGATTTTTTTATTCGATGAGCCACTTTCAAATTTGGATGCTTCGCTGCGCGCCACCATGCGCTTGGAAATTCGGCAATTGCAGCGACGTCTTGGTATCACGAGCGTGTTTGTCACGCATGATCAAATTGAAGCCATGACAATGGCCGATCGATTGGTGGTGATGAATCAAGGGCGTGTAGAACAGATCGGGACGCCGCTTGACGTGTATCGCAATCCACAGACGAGTTTCGTCGCTGGCTTTATCGGTTCGCCGGCAATAAATCGGCTGGATCCAGCGCTGATCCCAGGCCTCCCGTCGGAGTGCGTTGAGGTGTGTATTCGACCAGAGCATCTTCAAGAGACCGGTGAAGTCGACTTGGGGCTGTTTACGATTGACCTCATTGAAGAGTTGGGTTCAGAGACGATCGTGTATGGGGCGTTGTCCGGGGGGCATGCATTGACGATTCGGATTGAAGGCGTCCACACAAAATCCATCGGCGACACATTCAATGTATATTGCGAGGCAAAGGATCTGTTGCTGTTCGATCATGCGGGCGCGCGTTTGGCAAACACTGCATCGTGAATCAGAATCCGTGCTAGGACACCTGTGATCATGAAAGTGACCAGCAGGGTCATGATGTCGTTTTCAAACAACAACGAAAATCCAAATCCAACCACCAAACTGAGACCGGTCATCATCGAGCCGATGACCGTCGAAGCAACACCTGCGATATGACCCATTGGCTCCATGGCGACCGCTTGAAGATTCGAGAACGTGAGACCCATCAGAAATAGAACAGGGGTGATGTAAATCATCCAAAAGAGGAGATTCATTGAGCCAATAAAAAGCAATGCGGTGACATGGATTGCTGTCCACGTGATTTGGGTGACAAACGCGATTCGACAAATGCGCTCCATCCCATACCGCCTCACAATCTGTGCGTTGACCATCGAGGACAATGCGATGAAGGCCGCACTCAATCCAAATAAGACAGGGAACCATTCCCCAGTCTGATACAGCGTTTGGAAAATGGGTTGTGCGCTTGCCAGATAGCTTAACAGTCCTCCAAAACTGATGCCGGCGGCCACGGTAAAGCGCATGGATTTATGGCTTTTAACCACAAATACGGCGGCCTCTTTGAGTCGTTGTATGGAAAAGGGTAGACGGTAGCGGATGGTCTCTGGTTGGCGCATACCAAACCAAAGTGTGATCCCGCCACTGAAAACGCCGAGACTGACAAACAGGAGATGCCAGTCGCCAAACCATAAAATGACCTGTCCTGCCATGGGAGCGAACACGGGAATCACGATGAAAATGGTCATGACGAACGACATGACACGTGCCATTTCAGTACCGCTGAATCGATCTCGGATCATGGCCTGGGTCACAATGCGGGCAGCTGAGGCTCCAAACCCTTGAATCAAACGACCCATGATCAAGGTTGCATAATTCCCGGACAACGCGCAGATGACCGTGCCGACAAGGAAAATACCCATACCAATGAGAATTGAGGGATAGCGTCCGATGGCATCCGACAGTGGACCAAAGAAGAGTTGTCCAATCACCAAGCCTGCAAAGATACTCAGAATAATCCCCGGTTTTTGGGCAGGGTCATGAAGACTTAAATCCAATGCGATTGCATCAAGGGCCGGGAGCATCATGTCAACAGCAAGCGCAATCGTCGCCATTAAGAACGCGCAGAGCGTGATAAATTCGCGTGGGCCGGCGTGTCGATCAGTTCGCGACATGATGAATTCCGTTGTCGGGAGTGAGTCGGCACTTTAAAGTGTTCATTGTGTCAATACGAGGAAAAGGCCCCATGCTGAATCAGTTGGTGTCTGCTGAATGGCTTCAAACACATCTGTCGGATACCGACTTGCGTGTACTGGATGCTTCTTATCATTTGCCAAACGCACATCGAAACGCGGATCTTGAGTTCATCGAGGGGCATATTCCGGGCGCGGTACGTTTCGACATCGACGAAATTAAAGCGCTTGATAATCCGCTCCCGCATATGTTGCCGAGTCCAGAGGAGTTCGATGCTGCCATGCAAGATTTGGGCGTGGGTGCGGAGATGCAAATCGTTGTATATGACACTCAGGGATTGTTTTCAGCAGCCCGAGCCTGGTGGATGTTTCGGTATTTTGGGCACGATCGTGTTGCTGTCTTGGATGGCGGTTTGCCGGCTTGGCAGGCAGCTGGTGGGGCGCTTGAAAGTGGTCGTGGGCGTGTGTTTCCACCGAAATATCCGTTTAAATCAAAAAGTCGAGCACACTGGGTTGTGACGGCCGATGAGATTTTAAAAGGGCTGGACTCTAAAGAGCATACGATCTTGGACGCGAGAGCTCGACCTCGATTTGTGGGTGAGGTGGAGGAGCCAAGACCGGGCATGCGTTCAGGGCATATCCCAGGAAGTCATAATGTGCCGTTCTCAAGTCTCTTGGATGCAGAGACATTGATGCTTCTTCCAAAAGCGGAGCTTGAGGCTCGATTCAATCAGTTCGACCTCGATCATACCCAGGTTGTCGTCAGTTGTGGCTCTGGAGTGACGGCCTGTGTGTTGGCACTGGCCATGGACGTGGTTGGATTGGCAGAGCCCAAGTTGTATGACGGCTCGTGGTCTGAATGGGGCAGTCAGGAGGACTGGCCTGTCGAGACCGGCTGAGTCTGCTAGACTTGCGCCCAATTTCACGGATGAATTCAAGGATCTTGCATGCGCGATACGCTTCGTCGGGACTGGCTTGCCAATGCCCGCGGTGATGTTTTATCTGGACTCGTTGTTGCGCTGGCTTTAATTCCCGAGGCAATTGCCTTTTCCATCATTGCAGGCGTGGATCCCAAAGTTGGTTTGTACGCCTCGTTCTGTATCGCTGTCGTGATTGCCTTCACAGGCGGCAGACCGGGCATGATCTCGGCGGCCACGGGAGCCATGGCGCTGTTGATGGTGACCTTGGTGAAAGAGCACGGTCTTGAGTATTTGTTGGCTGCCACGATCTTGACCGGCGTACTGCAGATCGGTGCGGGGTACCTGAAATTGGGAAGCCTGATGCGCTTTGTCTCACGCTCGGTCGTCACAGGCTTTGTCAATGCATTGGCAATCCTGATTTTTATGGCGCAATTGCCCGAGCTCACGGGGGTTCACTGGCCTGTATATGCTTTGACGATCGCCGGCTTGGTCATCATTTATGGATTTCCATATCTGCCGTGGGTGGGTCGTGCGATTCCATCCCCCTTGGTGTGCATTGTGCTGATCACTGTTGTCTGTCTGGCGATGAATCTGGATGTGCGCACCGTTGGGGACTTGGGAGCACTCCCTGATACGTTGCCATTTTTCTTGTGGCCGGACGTCCCACTGACATTGGACACCCTGTTGATCGTGTTGCCCTATTCGATATCGTTGGCGGTTGTCGGTCTTTTGGAGTCTTTGATGACCGCGACCATTGTCGATGATCTGACCGATACCGAGAGTGATAAGAACAAAGAGTGTCGTGGCCAGGGGCTCTCCAATGTGGTCGCGGGCTGCTTTGGTGGTATGGCCGGTTGCGCGATGATTGGACAGTCCGTCATCAACATCAAGTCAGGAGGGCGTGGTCGACTCTCAACGCTGATCGCCGGTGTTTTCCTGATCGTGATGGTGGTGTTTCTTGACGAGCTGATTGCGCAGATCCCAATGGCTGCATTGGTGGCTGTGATGATCATGGTTTCGATCGGAACCTTTGCTTGGGATTCGGTCATCAACATCAAGGACCATCCGCCGTCGAGCTCGATGGTGATGGTGTCCACCGTGGTCGTCGTGGTCTTGACGCACAACTTAGCCTTGGGCGTGTTTGTGGGCGTGTTGTTGGCTGCCTTATTTTTTGCAAATAAGGTGGGGCGCTTCATGCTTGTCAGGTCTGAGCGCATTGATGCCGGCACACGTCGCTATCAGGTGGTTGGACAGGTGTTTTTTGCGTCTTCAGAGAGCTTCACTCAGTCCTTCGATTTCAAAGAGGTCAATGAGCGGATCGTGATTGACCTCGAGCAGGCTCATTTTTGGGATCTGACCGCTGTTGGAGCGCTTGATAAGGTGGTGATGAAATTTCGACGTGAGGGGGCTGAAGTCGAGCTTGTCGGGATGAATGAAGCCAGTCGTACGATTGTCGATCGTTTTGGTGTGCATGATAAAGATGACGTCTCTGATATTTTGACAGGGCATTGATGGAGGATTCTATGGAACAGATTGTCGGTTGCGTAGACGGATCGAAAGCCACAGAGTCGGTGTGTGATGCCAGCGTGTGGATGGCGCAAAATCTGGATCGTCCCCTGACTTTTTTGCATGCCCTTGAGCATGAGGATCTACCCATGACCGGAGACCTGTCGGGTTCTATCGGTTTGGGTGCGCGCGAGGATCTTCTCAATGAGCTGATTGAGCTCGAGGCTCAGCGTGCTCATTTAGAACTCAAGCAGGGCAAACTGATGCTGGAAGCAGTCGTCTCACGCGCCAAGGATGCGGGTTTGCAGCAGGTCGAGATGGTGCAGCGTCACGGCGGATTGGTTGAGACGCTCGACGATTTGGCAGACAGGACGCGTGCCGTTGTAATCGGCCGACAAGGCGAGGCGCATGCAGGGTTTCCAGAGGCGCTTGGCAGCCATATCGAGAGCGTGATTCGTTCGGTGAAAACGCCTGTACTGGTGGTCGCGGAACGGTTTCAGGTGCCAACCGATGTGATGTTTGCCTTTGATGGAAGCGAGACGGCAGAGCGTGTACTGAAACGGATGATGGAGAGTCCGCTCTTTGAATCACTGTCAATCCATTTGGTGATGGTGCACACCGGCGATTTGAATCAAGTGGAGGCCTTTGAGGCAGCACACATGCGGCTTGAGGGCCATGGCCTGTCAGTGACTGCCGAACGGCTCAATGGGTCGGTGACAGAGGCTCTCGTTCAGTATCAACAGACTCATCGGATTGATCTGACGGTGATGGGTGCATACGGACACTCTCGGATCCGCCAGTTTCTGGTTGGCAGTCAAACCACACGGATGCTGGAGCGCTCCGTGACCCCAGTCCTCTTTATGCGGTAGCGTTACTCTTTAAACAGACGAAACGGGCGATCACCTCGAAACAGCATCAGCCAGAGCCCTGCGATACACATCAGCGTGAACCAGATGAGGGTCCATCCGGGGATCGATACACCTAAAAACTGCCATTGCACCTCAGCACAGCTTCCAGATCCCAGCATTAATGTTTTGAAACTTTCACTGAGTGGAAAACGATCGAGCACAAAGTAAATATCCGGCCCACAGGCGGGTACTTCATCTTCTGGCAACGATTGGAGCCACACTTGCCGCCCTGCAAGCCACATCCCCAACAGTGCGCTGACAACGACCAGCGCGCCAGTAATCAGTTTGAGTCGATACATCGGGATGACGTAGAGCAATGCCGCGACACCGATCGCTGCAAATGCACCGCGTTGTGCAAGGCATAACGCACACGGAACGAGCCCAGACACGTACTCCATGTAAAGCGCTGTCAATAGGAGCGCTACGCATGAGATGCAAACGGTGAGAGCAAGTGGGACTGAATAACGGTGCATGAATCCTCCGAGCCCCCAGGTGACGACTTAACGCATTACGATCATGGAGGGCTCATGTTACTTCTTTTCTTTGATTAGACGCTCTCTTTCTACCCTTTTTTCTTCTTTGGTTTTTTGCCGACATCTGGGCCGGAATAGGAGTCGACGCCGAGCGTGATGGCATAACAGGCCAGTTCGATGGCCTTGGGGATCTCAAAAGGATCGCCATTGCGCTCACCTTTCTCGTAGTACTGAATGATTCGGGATTTCAAACCAAGTTTATGCGCTGCATCTTTCTGAGTCAGTTTGAGCATCTTGCGCCATGCTTTAAATTCAGCCGGTTTCATGGTGTCCGTTCCTTCTCTTCGTCCGAAGTATACGCACTGATCTCAGACCCACCAAGCGGGATATCGTTCGCGGCGACCCCGGTTTGTGTTGCGCGAATGACGCAGTACAAAACATAGGCATTGAGTACATGCCAAATAAAGTGGGTGCCGTACGGCCAAAGCTGACACACCGGAAGATCGGCAGTCCGAAAGGCCAGCGACACTGGAAAAACTGCTGCTGCCGTCACAAGCCATTGCCGTGCTGGCCCAATTGGGTGCGCCAGTGCCAAAATGACCAGCATCACCCAAGCGGGAACATATCCCAGTGATCCGTTGAGTGCACCCGTTGGCATCAGGGCACTTGCGCCCATGAAGCCAATTAAAATCAGCCCGCTTTGCACATGGGTTCTCAATAGATGAAGGCGCAGCAAAATCCAGATTGCGGCGAGAATGAACAGCTGAATGGGGATCACATCAAGTAACAGTGTCAGGCGAGTCGCGAAGGCGTGAAATAACCCCGAACCCACACCGATACAAATCAACAGTGCAATCAGTACCCAGTTTGGCCAGCGATTGCCTGGGTGTCGGGCCAGCTGAAAGGCCGCGATTAAAAATGCCACATTGCTGATCAACCCGAGCGGCTCATCAAACCATGCACTGGTCATCCGCTCGCAGTACAAATCGATCTCAGGGGCGTTATCCATTGGTCAGTTGTCTTGTGTGGCAACACGCAGGTGTCCGGCTATCGTATTTTATACCTTTCCACAAGGTCTTAGGGGAGGTGTGTCAGTAACCAACATCAATACCACAGCGTGCTTTTGTGAAAATAAGTCTTCATTAATTGTTTAAAATATTGTTTTAATTGAATTAATAAGTATTGTATAAATTTTAGCCAATTGCTCGAAAGCCAATGATTACCTGAATTAAGAGAATTCAAAAAATATTTATCCAATTAGTTATCCACAGCTTTTTTGGACAACCATTTTGTCAACCCCAGACATGAAAAAATAAAATCGCGCTCGCATTGGAATTCATTTCCAAACCCAGATATACCTATCGACAAGTAAGCATCATAAGGACCGCGATCATGCTCAATCTCCATACCGCAAACGCATTGTGCAATCACATCATCGAGGCGGCCGATCGCCGGGATGACCTCAAACCCATGACAGCTGTGGTGGTCGACGCTGGGGGTGCCGTGATCAGTGCACAACGCCAAGATGGTGCATCGCCAATCCGTGTCGAGCTCGCCAAAGGGAAGGCCCATGGTGCAGTGATGATGGGCCTCAGTAGCCGTAAACTCGGTGAGCGCGCAGAGTCGCAAGCCTATTTCATTCAAAGCATGAATGCGTTATGCCAAGGATCCTTGGTGCCTGTGCCTGGCGGTGTGTTGATCAAAGACACCTCAGGGCAGATTATCGGGGCGGTTGGGGTGACAGGTGATACCTCAGACAAGGACGAGGCATTGGCTCTGGAAGCCATTGAGGCTGTGGGTCTCATCGCTGAGGTGTGAATGAGTGAAGCGGCTCAGTGAGTGGTCATCCGATGGGAGTCGGCGCTACAAACTCGGTCGATTTTGGGCGGACGCTGGGCCGGTGGCTGCGGTTATTGGCCTGAACCCATCACGTGCGGATTCGGATCATGACGATCCAACCAACCGGCGGTTGATTGATCTGATGCAAAGCGCTGGGTACCGCGGATATTGGTTGTTGAATTTGATTCCATTTTCGACCCCCTATCCGAAACAACTTCAAAGCCGGGGACAGCGATTATCCAAGCGAAACCGTGACGTGCTGTTGTCCACACTGTCTGTTTCAGACGCTGTGGTGCTTGCTTGGGGTGCTGGGGGATTACAGTGTGCCTATCGCGACGAAGTCGTTGCGATGGTCGATGATCCACTGTGTTTTGGGTTGACGCAGTCCGGTGAGCCTCGCCATCCGTTGTATTTGCCAAGGGGGACACCACTGGTGCCTTACCACACAGCACGCCGCTGTGTTCTCGAGCAGATGGTGTGAGGCGTTGGCACGATGTCTGGTCCCAAGAAAGGACTGCGGTCTCGTGGTTTAAAACCAACCGCCGCGGTCTTTACTCAGCTTCAGATGCGGTGGCGGATTCTTGGCCGAGATAAATGATCTCAGGGAGCGGGCGCACCACAGGCTCGTCGTCAGCGTGAATGGAATTCCACCATGTACGGAATTCGTCTTCGGACATCTGGTGTGGATACTGAACGCCGGGAATTGAATCTTGTGTACTCATCACTAAACTCCAGTCGGGTTGAGTGACGATCCATGTCTTGGGTTACCACCTTGGTCACAGTATCCTGCACGGGTGCGTGTTAGTGTGCAAGCGCTGCATGGTCGAAACAAGACGACCACAGAAAAATTTTCAATTGAATCAGGGTCTTTGACCATTAAAAAAAGGAATGATGCGATGCGATTAATCGTTGGATGTCTGTTGGTGGGATTGGCCAGTTCAGTGTCGGCAGAGACCTGGATCTGTGAGCATGCGGATCAAGAACGTGAACAATTGACGTTCACGGTCAATGACGAGAACTCGGTTGCCTGGGAGCATGCGCGTTTGGGAACGATGGATCCGCTTTTAAAAGTCGTGAATTCCGATTCGATTCTGACAATGGCGACGCAGCGTGTGGCCATCATGTATTCACGATTTTTTCATCTGGACAAATTCTCTGGACGGATGGGCGAGACAACCTTCCGGACTGCGACCCTCCGGCGGCTTGCCGAGGGCGACCCTGAGCTGAATTGGGATATGGTGACGACGGTGTGGCAGTGTGCATTGCAATCTGAGTCTGAGAGCTAGTCCACACGAATCCTACAGGTGATGAGTTCATGATCTGACAGCGTTTGATGCGCCGCGTTTAGTGCCGGGTGGCACTGCGCATCAAATGCCATACAAGCGCGATTGAAGATCCAGTCAATCCGACCCAGAGGTGGTTTTGGGTAGCCGCGTTCACGCATGCGTTGGGTCACTTCTGCCGTATTGGCGGTCCCGCGTGAAAATCCATGTGCAGCCAGCAGATCAAAGAGGGGCTCATGAGGAAAGGGTGCAAGGAATCGATTGGGGTCTTGGTCAATCAATTCAGTCCTCAATCGAAATGGATCGGTGGCGGTGGTCGGATCAATCGTAGATGTATTGAAATCACCCCCGAGGACGATGGCGGTGTCCAATGGTTCGATGCGCGCGAGGATCTCTGAGACCTGAACGGCGCGCGCTGCCGGGCTGGTGTTATTTTCAAGATGCGTTGAAATGCAAGTCAGCGGTCCTGTCTCAGTCATGATGTCTGCACCCAAGGCGATGCGTCCGCCTGCGCGTGGTTCATGGAAGTCTCGATGCCACCAGTACCCATCTGTATTGGTAAATCGAATCATCCAAGGCTGATGCAAGGGATATCGGCTGAGAATGGCATTGCCGTGCAATCCAGCCTCATTGTGTGCATCTTGAAGTCCTGCAACTTCCCATTCACTGCCCAACTCAAGTTCGATGAATTCAACAGCAAAAAGGGCATGGAAACCAAGTGCATCGGCCAACTGACGGGTTGTATGTTGTTGCTGCGAACGCGCCATGCCAAGGTCCATTTCACTGAGCAGGAGGACATCCAAATCGAGTGCTTGAATCAGTTGGCAGGCATCCTGCCAATGTGTGCCGCGCTCGAGATTCCAGGCGCCGATATGCAGTGTGTCTGGAGCACTGTCTTCGTGGTCGGCCGGGATTCGATGGATTTCGTCCAAGCACGCAAATTGCGATCGCCACTGCGCATAGGGTGCATGTTGATCCAGTGCATCCAGTGCAGCGTGTCGAAGCGCCTGAGATGGTAGGCTCAGATCGGTTACACGTTTTGTCATATTGCAGTGTCATCCTTTCATTGGGAGGCGGTATGCAACTGATAGGCCATCGCGGCGCAGCCATTCAAGCACCGGAGAATTCACTTGCCGGGCTTCACTACGTCGCGTCTCACAATATTAAACAGGTTGAATGCGACATTTCTGTGGCATCGGATGGTGTAGCCGTTGTTTTTCACGATGAATATTTGACGCGCATGACGGGTGACCCGCGTGCAATTCTCGCCACCTCATCGTCGGAGCTTGAATCCCTTCGTCTTTGGTTTAACGGTGCGCCAAGTACAGAGCGGATTCCGACGGCAGTTCAGTGGTTTAACGAAGTCGCACGTCTTGAGCTTTACTTGCACTGTGAAATCAAGGTCCATGATGCTGAGGTGGGGCGCGTCGTGGATGCCTGTTTGCATGCATTCCATGCGTCCGAATTGACGCTTGCGCAGGTTCGATTTTCTTCCTTTTCGGTCGCGGCAATTGAGCGCGTAAGAGCTCAGATGCCAGAGAGTTCGCTCGGTCTTGCCTGCCATGAACTGATTGAAATCGAACATCTCGACTGGGATCAGTTGGGCATCGAAAGCGTGCATCTTTCGGTTGATGGATTATCGAATGCAGCGCTCCAGCGAATTATCCAGAATCAGCGTGCGGCCTGCGTGTATACCGTCAACGCACTGGCTGAGCTTGAGGGTATTGATACCGATTTGATTGATGCGGTGTTCACCGATGATCCAGTCGCATTGATGTCTGAACTCAGGTCCGTATAGGCAGTGCCATGAACGCATCCAAGAGCATTTGCACCGCGATTGAGATCAAGATCATGCCCATCAGTCGCTCGATGGCTTTGAGGCCGCGGGTTCCAATGACTCGAAACAGAACATCTGAGGCCATCAAGATGATGGCGCTGATGCCCCAGGCGCCAATCAGCGCCAAGGTCCAGTCCACATTCCGTTCAGGATTGGTTTCTGACAATAAAACCAGGGTGGCGAGGATGGAGGGTCCGGCAATCAGTGGCGTTGCCAGGGGTACAATCAAGGGATCGTCATTGGGTTCCTCATCTCCCATTACGCCGCCGCGGGATGGAAAGATCATCCGCACGGCAATGATTAATAAAATGAGCCCGCCGCTGATGGCGACTGCCTCAGGCGAGAGGTCCAGAGCATTTAAAGCGTAAGATCCCGCCCATAAAAATAACAACATGAGACACAGTGAAATGAGTAACTCCCGTGCGATGATCCGTTTACGACGAGACGGATCGACCGGCGAGAGCACCGACATAAAAATTGGAATATTGCCGAGTGGGTCAATGATCAAAAACAGAGTCAGGGCAACTGCGATGGTGTCCATGGTTCATCCGGGAATGAGAGGAAGCACACAATGACGATGCGATATTACGATGTCAATCAAGATCCGTGGATGGTGACAGAGGCAGGTGTCATTTACCGATTGGCTGAAAGCAATCGTCTTGAGCGGATGGACACGGATCATGCGCTGTCTGAGGCAGCCATTGAGTTGACAGAGGCGGCATTTATGCGTCGCTTCAGCAGCCGACTTGCCGAAGCCTTTATTTTGGAACTCGATGCAGAGCGCTTGTCAGGGTAGACTCTGGCGGTTTGTATTGCATCATCGGTGATCCATGAATCTTGAAACCGTGCTCAGTGTTGAGCATTACTCTCCGTCGCTTTTTTCATTCAAAACCACGCGAAGTGACGCGATTCGTCCGTTTCGTGCGGGTCAGTTCACGATGATTGGCATGGGTGATGATGACATTCTGCGTGCCTATAGTATCGCCTCGCCACCGGATGCAGATCACCTGGAATTTCTCTCGATCAAGGTGCCAGGTGGTCCGTTGACAGAGCGGTTGAAAGCCATCCAGCCCGGTGATGAGATTGAAGTCGGAGATCGACCCACCGGAACACTTGTTTTGGATAACCTGACAGAGGCCCCGAATCTGTGGTGTGTTGCCAGTGGAACGGGGCTGGCTCCATTTTTATCGATTGTGCGCGATCCGTCGACTTTTCAAAAATATGAGCGTGTCTTTGTCACTCACACGGTACGGACAGCAGACGAGCTCGCCTACCGCGAGCTGCTGAGTGGATTGCCAATCACCTACTATCCAACGGTGACGCGCGAGCCTTTTCCAACCCCGGGTCGTATCACGACGCGTATTGACTCAGGTGCTCTGTGGAGTGATCTGGGTGTAGCGCCCTGGTCGGTCTCTGAGGACCGAATCATGATTTGTGGTTCGCCTGAATTTAATCAGGAGTTCCGAGATCGATTGACAGCCGATGGATTTACACACGGCACCAACCGTGCACCCGGTGGGTTTGTTCAGGAGCGCGCTTTTGTTATGCAACGGACCGCGACGCCAAGCGAGTAATCAATTTGGAGGTGTCGGCATCGCCGTCGCCTGCTGCAAGTAATTCTGCATACAGTGCACTGACCTGTTGAAGGCATGGCAATGTTTGCCCAGCGTGTGTCGCAGCCTCGTCTGCAATGGCTGCATCCTTCGCGTGGAGCCTTGCTGCAATGCCGGCCTGATAGTCTTCGGCAATCATTTTGGGTGCCAGTAGCGACATCATGGGGCTCCCGCCCATACCGTCCTTGATGGCCTCAAAAACAGCCTGTGGATCAGCACCCATGGTTCGCGCAAATGTCAGCGATTCGGCCACACCTTGGATGGTAACGGTTTGTGCAATTTGATTGGCAAGCTTTGCGATCTGTCCATGACCGGCATCACCGACGCGGGTTTGAGCTTTGGTATAGGCTGAAATGATCGAGACGGCGTGTTCGCATGCCGCGGTGGTCCCACCGAGCATGGAGACCAATTCTCCAGCCTCGGCCGCCCACACGCCGCCTGACACAGGGGCGTCAACGAATTGAACGCGTGCCTGTGCAAACTGACGCGCGATCGCTTGTGTTGCAATTGGGTCGATGGTGGAGTGATCGATGACCAAGGTATCCGGCGATGCCGAGTGGATGATGGCGTCTGCATGGTCGATCAGAACGGATTGTACGTCGGCGGTGCCGAGTACATTGGTGATGATGACGTCACAGTCGGTTGCGAAATCCGCCAACGTTGAGACCGCCAACGCGCCTTGTTCGACCAAATGACGTGCCTCCTGCTGGAAGGCTTCGGGACGGCGCGCGTAAAGTTTCAGGCGATGGCCCCGATTGATTAAATGTTGCACCATGGGGCGTCCCATGGTTCCAAGTCCGATAAAACCAATGGTCTGTGTCATCGCAGGTATCCATGATAAGGGTTGAAAATGCCGAAGTATGGTGCGCTTGTTCTGCTATTTTGTGCAACAGTCAGTGCCGCTGAACGCCCATGGTGGGAAGCAGATATCGCCGCAGAAATGGCTGCTTTGGAATTACAAAATGCAGCCATCCAAGCACAGATTGAAGCGGAGCTGGCTCGATTTTCAGAAGCCGATTTGAAGGCACTCGAAGCCGAAGCCAATGCCTACTTACAAGACGCTGAGCGATCCTTTACACGCCAGGATGAGGTGCGTATCCGGTCTGAAATCGAGCGGTTAAATGCCGCAGTGAGGCCGTATTTTGATGGCGGTGGCTACTTGCTCGAACCAAGCGAATTATTCACCGACCGAAACAAGCGATAAGGATAATCGCGGACAGGATCATGCACAGGCAGCAATTCAAATCCCTGGTGCTGAAAAAAAGACACGGCCGTTTCATGGGCTTTGACGAAACAGCCATCAGCACCCTGTGACTTGGCCTGTGTCAGTGCCGCATGTATCAGTTGACCCCCTGCGCCCTGGCCTTGATGATGTCGGACAACATAGAGACCGTGAATCAAAAGACCCTTCGGGCGATGCGTGAGATCATCATCCAGGGCGTCGGTTGTCACGAGGATGCCGACGAGTGTGTCATCATCACATAACGCATGGAACCGATGGTCTATCCAGTCAGAGGGTGTGTACTGATAGGCTTTGAGGCTCAAGCGATACAATCGATCGGACAATTCCCAGCGTTTCATGGCGTCGGCAACAACGGCATTGATTGCCTCGATCGAGTGTGCGGCGTCTTCGGCTTTGATTTCTTGAATTGTCTGCATTTGAGATCCTGAATAGAGACCCGGGAGGGGCATGAGGTTACCACCTAAGTTGATAAAGCCAACCGATGCAATTGCGTATGCGCTTGGGTTGTTTGGTGTGCTGTGCTTTGCAGCCACGTTGCCGCTCACTGAAATCGCACTACGAGACTTCTCGCCACTGTTTATCACATCGATCCGAGCGGTGATTGCCGGTATTTTGGCACTGTGTGTCGTTTTTTTAACGCGGCGCCCGTGGCCGGCTCGTCATGAATGGCGGCCGTTATTCATCAGTGGAAGTGCGTTGATTTTTGGCTTCCCCATGGCGATGGCCATGGGTCTTGAAGATGTTCCGTCCTATCATGGGGCTGTCGTCTTGGGCGTATTGCCCCTACTCACGGCGGTGCTTTCGGTGATTTTGCATGGCGACCGTCCTTCATTTCGGTTTTGGCTGTGGTCAGTTGTTGGCGCTGTTTTTGTGCTGTGTTTTGTACTCTTCGAGCACCAGGGACAGGTGCTGTGGGCTGATCTGTGGTTGGTGTTGGCAGCTGTGATGGCCTCGTCGGGCTACGTGATTGCGGGTGACCTGTCACGTCGTCGCCCCGGGTGGTGGGTCATTTCTTGGTCGTTGATCGGTTTATTGCCGCTCGGTGTTGTATTGAGTTGGATCAGTTGGCCGGGTTTTATTTGGGCGCGCCCTGAGAGTGCTCTGTATGCCGTGGTAGCACTTGGGGTATTTTCGATGTTTTTGGGCTTTTTTGCCTGGAATGCGGCACTTGCGATGGGTGGCATTGCGCAGATTGGTCAAGTTCAGCTATTGCAGGTGTTTTTGACGCTCTTTTGGGGATGGCTGATTTTAGATGAGTCCTTCACGGCATCAGTGGTTGTGTTTGCTATTTTGGTGGTCACTACCGTATTTTTGGGACGTCGTGCGGTTCGGACGTCGGCACGGTTGAATGAATAAAAATGATTCCCATGGACGGGGCGCTCAGTTCAATTGAGGAGTCAGATGTGAATACTCGGATTGCATTGCTGCCGGAAATGGGTCGTCCAAGACCCTATGACCAGTCGATGCCCCTGCATGTGGTGGAGGCGGAACTCGAGGCACCTGGCCGCCATGAAGTATTGGTCAAAATTTTAGCGGCCGGTGTGTGCCACTCGGATCTGTCAGTGATCAATGGAGATCGGCCGCGTCCGACGCCGATTGCGCTCGGTCATGAGGCTGTGGGCGAGGTGGTGACCACAGGGTCTGAGGTTTCAGACCTGAAACCCGGGCAGCGCGTTTCAATGGTTTTTGTTCCATCATGCGGTCACTGCAGTTGTTGTGCTGAGGGCCGTCCTGCATTGTGCGAGCCGGGTTTGAAGCACAATACTGAGGGGACTTTATTGTCAGGCGAAACACGGATTTCGATCGATGGTGCACCGATTTTGCATCATCTTGGGATTTCATGTTTTTCTGATTTGGCAGTCTGTCACCGACGCAGTCTTGTGCCCATTGACTCGGATTTAGACCCAACTGTCCAAGCGGTCTTTGGCTGTGCGGTGCTCACGGGATGTGGAGCGGTGTTGAACACGGCCAAGTTACACGCCGGTGAGCGTGTCGCTGTCATTGGCTTAGGTGGTGTCGGTTTGGCCGGTCTTATCGGTGCGGTTGCAGGCGGGGCACGCCAAGTCATTGCCATTGATGCCAACCCCGAAAAAGCAGACATCGCATATGAATTGGGCGCAGACCTCTTTTTCGATGCGCGTGATGATGCCTGTATTGCCAAAGTCCGAGAAGCCACAGGTGGTGGTGTTGAGCTCGCGGCTGAATTTGCCGGTGTGATGCCAGCGTTGGAATTGGCAATGGAGGTGACGCGTCGTGGAGGGCGTACGGTCACGGCAGCGCTACCCAACCCAAGCGACCGACTGTCATTACAGGCTGCGCGTTTAGTTGCAGAGGAACGTCAGTTAATGGGTTCCTATGTGGGATCCTGTGTACCTTCACGTGATATTCCGAACTTTATTGCTTTGCATCAAAGGGGGCGTTTACCCGTGGAAAAAATGATTTCACACACGCTGGCTTTGGATGACATCAATCTGGCGATGGAGCGACTGGCTCGGGGTGACGCAATTCGCCAAATCATTCGGTTTGAGGGTGCTTAAATGCAATACATGCCAAAATCTTATATCCAAGGTGACTGGGTCGATGCAGGGGATCTGAAGACATTTGACGTGATCAATCCGGCCACGCAAACCGTCGTTGCATCGGTGGCCGATTTGTCGGCGGATGACGCGATGGCTGCACTCGATGCAGCTGAGAATGCGTTTTCTGATTGGTCCAAGTACACCGCAAAAGCGCGCTCAGACATATTGATGCGTTGGTATGACCTGATTCGGGATCATGCCGATGCACTGGCTGATTTGATTACTCAAGAGATGGGTAAGCCCCGCGCAGAGGCCTTGGCTGAGGTGAACTACGGAGCCAGCTTCGTCGATTGGTTTGCTGCCGAAGCACGGCGAACCTATGGTCAGATTATCCCGGCACACATGCCGGATAAGCGGATTATGGCGATTAAGCAGCCCGTGGGCGTCGTATTGGCCATTACACCGTGGAACTTTCCATTGGCGATGATTACCCGGAAAGTCTCTCCAGCACTGGCGGCTGGTTGCACCGTGGTGGTGAAGCCATCTGAAGATACGCCGTTGACCGCCTTGGCATTGTGTGCACTGGCGGGAGAGGCGGGTATGCCTCCAGGTGTCCTCAATTGTGTCACAGGCCTTGACGCACCTGGAATTGGTGCGCGACTGATCGCAGACCCGCGTGTTCGGAAGGTCACATTCACGGGATCGACAGCCGTTGGTAAAGTGCTGTATCGGCAGTCTGCAGAGACCGTCAAGAAGTTGTCCCTCGAGCTCGGTGGGAACGCACCTTTTATCGTATTTGATGACGCAGATCTTGAGGCGGCACTCGATGGTGCCATGCTCTGTAAGTTTAGAAATGCGGGACAAACCTGCGTCTGTGCAAATCGCATCTATGTCCAGAGCGGGATTCATGATGAATTCGTCGCTCGGTTTGCCAAGCGGGTCTCTGCGCTGGAGGTCGGTGATGGTGCCGCGCGCGGGGTCGAGATTGGGCCATTGATCAATGCTGATGGCATGGCGAAGGTCGTTGCGCATGTTGAGGACGCCACGACTCAGGGTGCACAGATTGTGTGTGGTGGAACACCACACCCTGCAGGGCCACAGTATTACACACCAACGGTGTTGACCGGTGTAACGCATGACATGCGTATGGCACGCGAAGAGACGTTTGGCCCGGTGGCGCCGGTGTATCGGTTTGAAACAGAAGCCGAGGTGGTCTCTTGGGCCAATGAAACTCAGTCTGGATTGGCTGCGTATTTCTACACTCAGGATGTATCGCGCACCTATCGCGTGTACGAGGCTTTGGATTACGGCATTGTGGGTGTGAATACTGGAATCATCTCGACTGAAGTCGCGCCCTTTGGTGGCGTGAAAGAATCCGGGCTTGGTCGAGAGGGTGGGCCGCATGGTATCGATGAGTTTTTGGAAGTGAAATATGGATGTATTGGGATTTCGATATGACAACAGATGCCTTTGAGCGCGGACTCAAGAAGCGACGTCAGGTGATGGGGGATGCATTTGTGGATCGCGCCTTATCAACAGCCGATCCGTTGACGATGCCGATGCAAGACTTTGTCACGCGTGTGGCTTGGGATGAGATTTGGAATCAAACGCGCCTGTCAGATCGAGAGCGCTCGTTAATTAATTTGGGAATGTTGGCCGCACTGAACCGCGCGACTGAGTTTAAAGGGCATGTGCGTGGCGCTTTAAATAATTCGGTGACTCCCGAGGAAATACGCGATGTGTGTTTGCAAATCGCAGCCTACTGTGGGTGCCCAGCCGGGCTTGAAGCGATGCGAAATGCGATGGATGTGATATCGGAGGTCACGCATGACTGAGACAACCAACGCGCCAGATCACATACTGATTTATGTGCATGATCCCATGTGCAGTTGGTGTTACGGCTTCCGTCCGACCTGGCAAGCACTCAAAAAACAGCTTCCCAAAACACTTCCGGTGGTGTCTTTACTCGGTGGCCTGGCTGATGATTCTGATGTGCCAATGGCGCCGGAAACAGCTGCGTATCTGAAGGAAGTGTGGACGCGGATCGAGTCTGTCTGTGCTGTCCCCTTTAATTATAGCTATTGGGAACAAAAGCCCTTACCTCCACGAACAACCTATATCGCCTGTCGTGCGGTGATTGCCGCTGAACGGTTGGCCGGTCGTGGTGAAGCGTTTGCAGAGCGCATACAGGATGCCTACTACAACGAGGCCACCAACGTGTGGGATGTTGAGGTGCTGGTGAACTTGGCAACGTCCTTTGGCTTTCGGGGTGAGGCCTTTAAGAGCGAGCTTGAAAGTGCAGACGTCCGAGCTGTTCACGACGAGCAACGCGCGCTTGCTGAACGCCTTGAAGTGACTGGTTACCCAAGTCTACTTCTTATTCGCGACGAACAGGGCTACCCGATCGCCGTCCGTCATGGCGATGCCGATGGCATGCTTGAGGACATTCAAAATCTACTGGCTTCACCGCAGGCTTAAACCGTAAATTCGCTATCGAGTAACCGGCTGAGCCCGTCCAAGCAGACCGGATGAACAGACATGGAGGCGCAGGCCTCTGGGTAAATCTGATCGATCAGGAGTGCCCGGGCGTAGGCTTGCATTGGTGGCATCCAACTGATGACCTGTAATCTGGAGCGATAGGTTTCGTAGACCAGCTGCACCTGCTCACGACTTGGTAAATCCAGATTCGAGAAAGGGCAGTCCCGATCGAACGCGATTAAACTGGATAGCAACGGGCCGCCATCTGAAAACACCAAATCCCATGATTCAAATCGGATGCCTTGGGTGACCCCATTATCCACACTGTCTTCAAGCGCAAGCAGGAGTGCTTGCGCAGCCAAGAGTTCTGTCTGCATAGGCGCCTCATTTTTTTATTATGAGGAAACGCTATGTCAGACGCAGTGCACAAATCAAAGGTTAGGTTGCAAAAATCTGCTCGGGATCCCTGAAGGATTTAAATTCCAGTGCGTTGCCAGAGGGATCTTTGAAAAACAACGTCGCTTGTTCGCCGACTTCACCGGCAAATCGGACCGTGGGTTCAATTAAAAAAACTGTGCCAGCTGAGCGTAATCGCTCGGCCAGTGTATGCCACTCGTCCCATTGCAAAATCACACCAAAATGGCGCGCAGGAACATTCTCGCCATCGACTGGATTGGTTGGATCCTCTATGCCATGCGCATCGACAAGGTGGGCGGTGATTTGATGGCCAAAGAAATTGAAATCAATCCATCGCGCGGCTTCTCGACCGGTTGTACAACCGAGAACATCACAGAAGAGATGTCGTGTCGCTTCTAAATCGGTGACTGGAAAGGCCAGATGGAATGGAGTGTGTGACATAGTATCCTCACGATAGATGTCAGATAAATGGAGTCCGCAATGTCGACTGTGTTTGATTTAGAAACATTTGCCAACATTACTCAAACGCTGTCTGCGCAAGCGCCGGATCGACCGCGTGCAATGATGGTTGATAATAATGCGTACTACATGCTTGTGAACATGCATATTTTTTTATGCAACATGGTTGAGTTTGCAGGTTCGACAGAATCTGAGCTTGAACCCTTGATCAATCAGTTGGCGAGAGAGGTCGAGCGACTTCAAGACATCAAAGGCCGGCAGTGGTATGAAGATTTCGCCACAGGATTCAAACCTGAGCGTTAGTGAAGCCAATCAGCCAAGCGCTCGGCGATCATCACGGTAGGGGCATGGGTGTTACCACTGGTAATCTGCGGCATCACTGAGGCGTCTGCAATGTATAAATGCTCAAGGCCATGGACTGAAAGCTGAGGTGTGACAACCGCCTGTGGGTCGCTCGCATCCCCCATTTTGGCGGTGCCGACGGGATGGAAGATTGTTGCAGCCACATCGCCAATGGCTTGAATCAATTCTGCGTCAGTCTGTTTGCTGCGGCCCGGGCGATACTCTTCAGGACCAAAACTCTGAAGTGATGGATGGTCCATCAGGGCGCGAGTACGCCGCACGGCATCGATGGCCACCTGTCGATCGTCTTCTGAGTTGAGATAATTTGGATCGATGCGAGGCGCCTCGCCGATTTGAGGGCCTTGAATATGCGTCGAGCCACGACTGGTTGGGCGCAAATTGCAGACACTTGCGGTCATTCCGGGAAAGGGATGTAGATTCGTACCCAGTGTGTCTGCGCTCATTGGCTGAATATGAAATTCAAGATTGGCACGCTCGATGTGCTCAGCGGATTTAAAAAATGCCCCCAACTGGCTTGGTGCCATGGAGAGCGGCCCGGATCGGTTAAGAGCGTATTCGAGCCCCATCTTTGCACGACCCCACCATGAGCGTGCGCGCGTATTCAGTGTATCCCCTGAGTCGAGTCGATATTGCAGCCGAATCTGCAGATGATCCTGCAGGTTTTCTCCGACTCCTGGAAGTTCGTGAAGCACTTCAATGCCATGGTCGGTGAGGATGTCGGGCCGGCCGATACCTGAGCGTTCAAGTAGAGCCGGTGTCCCAATGGCGCCGGCGGCTATAATCACCCGTCCAGCGTGAATTTCGGTTGGAACACCACGAATGGAGCAGACCACACCGTAACAGGTGGCGCCATTAAACAAGAGCCGCTCAGTCAATGTCTCTGTATGTACTGCTAAGTTGGCGCGATGCCGGATGGGTTTTAAAAACGCACTCGCTGATGACCACCGCACGCCACGCTTTTGATTGACCTCAAAGTACCCAACACCCGCATTGTCGCCGCGATTGAAATCGGGTCGATCCATGAAGCCGCTGTCCTCGCAAACCGCCTTGAAACGCTCAAGAATCGGCCACTGCAACCGTTGGGTTTGCACATGCAACTCGCCGTCATCTGCGTGCATCTCATCAGCGCCTCTATGATAGCGCTCAGATCGTTTGAAATATGGAAGCACCTCCTCCCAGGACCAACCGGGCCCCCAGGCGTCGTAGTCTGCAGATTGTCCACGCATGTAGATCATGCCGTTGATGCTCGAGGATCCTCCAAGCACGCGTCCGCGCGGATAGGCAAGGCTGCGTCCATTTAAGCCCGGTTGAGGTGTTGTTCGATAGCACCAGTCCGTTCTCGGATTGCCCATTGTGTAGAGGTATCCGACAGGGATATGAATCCAATGCCAACGATCATTGCCACCGGCCTCAAGCAGCATGACTTGATGCATCGGGTCACCTGACAATCGGTTAGCAAGGACGCATCCGGCACTTCCCGCACCGATGATCAGTGTGTCTGTTGTCAGTACAGCGGTCATGGGGTGGGCGGCATCTCCAAAGCAACTGCTTGATCTGTGCGTGGATCATACAACACAGCACCGCCGGATCGTGTCCCCTGTCCGGTAATTGCACTGATAACCACCTGATGGGTCACCATAATGAGCGGCGGATCATTTGGCTGAACGCGAGCCAGTCGATCTCGAAGACGTTTCAATGTGTACCCCCGGGGTGCGTGATCCTGAAAAAATGACGACAGTCCATCGAATGCTTCAACAGCACCCAGATCCATGAGCTCAGCGGTATCCATACAGCGACACCATGGGCTCGAGAGAATCCCACGATTCTCAAAGCCTGCACCACGCATGGCCTGACCAATGGCTTTGGATTGCCGACGTCCTCGATCGTCTAGATTTCGCTGCGTATCACAGCGGTTAATATCAAAGTGACTTGGATCCCCAAAGCCCGGTGCAAGTGCATGACGGATCATGACCACCGTCCCGGTCGTTTGCGCCGCCTCAGCCAGGCTGAGCGTATCGGCGCGCAGCGTGTTGTGACACAGCACAAGCATCAGGATTAAAAGGATTTGCTGAAGTGGTCTGAGTTGCATGTACACTGCCTTTCTTTTTTAGGGGGACTGTTTGAAATGAGTGCGGCCGCATGGTGGATATTTCTACCGGCGTGTATTGGAATGAACTTTTTTCCAGGTCCTAGCAATTTGATTGCCTTAATCCACGGAACGCAGCACGGGTTGAAACGCGCTGTCGTGGCTGGTTTTGCGCGTCTGCCTGTGATGGTGATCATGCTTGGACTGCTGGCCATCGGCCTCGAAATGCTGCTGGCCGCGAGCGCGGATGCGTTTCAGGTGCTTAAGTTCGTCGGCGCAGGCTATCTCCTATGGATGGCCTGGCAGGCCCTTCATGCTCAAATCGACATCGCAGAGCGCGACGTGAATCACATGAGCTTGTGGCGCATGATGCGAGCAGAAGCCTTGATTTCTGCGACAAACCCGAAGCTATTGTTAATTTTTTATGCGTTTTTTCCGCAATTTATCGATCCCGAAGAGGACGTTGTGCATCAAGTTGGTGTGATGGGTGGAACATTTATGCTGATCGAAGTTGGGGCAATCACGCTATATGCAGCCGGCGGGCACTGGTTGCAGGCCCGGTTGAACGAACCTCGACACGCGAGAACGTTATCTTGGTTTACGGCAGGCGCGCTTGCGGCCGCAGCCACGTTGGTGGTGTTTTCATGATGAGAGCGCTCAGTCCATACGTATTTGGCACCTGCTTGATGCTGGCCGGTGTTCTGATTTTATCGCCTGATTCGGCCACACTTCGTGTCATTGACGGGGATCCCTACGTGATTTCATTTTGGCGGGGTCTTGGAATCGGGCTGGTCATCTGGATGTTCGCATTGATGCGCTCACCCACTGAGTTTGTCCGGCAACTGACAACACCCAGCTGGTTGTCATTGGCGATTATTGCGGTTTTTGGCGTGTCCTCAATGGCATTTGTGTTCGGTGTCACGCATCTTGGTGCGCCGACGATGCTGGTCTTTGTGTCAACTACACCCTTGGCTTCAGCGGTCGCCAGTTGGCTGATCTTTCAGGAACGGACCGATGCTGCGCTTTGGATAGCGATTGCAGTTGGCATGACCGGTGCGCTCATTGCGGGCTCTGGTATTCCAGCAGAGACCGCATGGGAAGGGTGGGTCTCGGCCGGTGCTGTACCGATTCTCACAGGGATCGGTATCAGTCTGACGCGCCATTTTCCAGGCGATACCATTTGGCCGCTGTATGGGGTGGCAAGCTTACTGGTCGCGCTGGGTCTGTTTATCTATTTACCGAGCTTTAACGTACCCAGTGGAAGCGAGGCCTGGGTGGCTTTAAATGCGCTTGTCATTGTGCCGTTTTCATTTGCCTTGATTACGCTTGCACCCAAGTACTTACCAGCGCCTGAAGTGGGTCTATATTTGCTGCTTGAGACCCTGATTGGACCGATCATTGTCTGGGCGATGGTGGGTGAGGCGCCGCGCGTGCGAGACTTTATTGGCGGTGGATTTCTGTTGTCAGCGCTGATTGGCCTCTTTACGTATCGCATGCACAGTGCACGCATCCGTCGAGATCAAGCGGTGCCATGATCGGGTTGATTGCAGATGCGGTGATGCCGATCGCCTGGGTCCTTGGACTGGGTTTTTTATTGAAACGCTATGCACCGTTGGATGGGTCACTGTGGCGTGGTCTTGAATGGCTGTCTTATTGGCTTCTGATGCCAAGCTTATTGATCTCTGTCATTGTGTCGGCTCCTCAGATTCAGGTGCCGTGGTCAGGCTTATTGCCAAGCTTGTATGGAACTTTAGCCGGTTTAACCATCGTGTTATTCGTCGGCTGGAGGCTCCAATGGTTTGGGCCCTCATACCCGCGTTTTACATCGGTGTATCAGGGTGTGATTCGTTTCAACACATTTATTGCGCTGGCTGTCGTTGCAGGGCTCGATGCGACGCTTCTTCCACAGATGGGGATCTCGGCGGCGGTCATCATTGTGGCCATCAATGTGGCCTGCGTGTCAGTCATGACAGCCGGAACCTCAGATCGAGCATTGCGAACGATTTCGCGGGAATTGATCCGTAATCCCTTGATCCTTGCATGCTGTTTGGGTGGCTTTTTACGGATGGTTGGGATGCCTGCATCGTTTCCGATTTCGGGGCTCGCTCTGGTCGGCCAGGCAGCCTTGCCAATGGGTGTCTTGTGTCTTGGTGCCGGAATTCGCTGGCATGCGATTCGCAACGGGCTCGGTCTCAATGCGGCCGTACTGACTCTTATTTTTGTCATTAAACCTCTTTTGTTCTTGGCCTTGGGTGTGTCATTTGATCTGGATGCCGAGTGGCTGTTGGTTGGATTACTGCTCATGTCTGTTTCAACAGCGCCTTCAAGTTATATTCTGGCAAAGCAACTGGGTGGTGATGCCGACTTGATGGCTGGGATGGTGGCAATTCAGACGCTGGTGTCGATGATTTCGTTGCCGGTCACATTGTGGTTAGTTGATTGGATGGGGTTGATTACGTTGGGATGAAACAGTGTGACTTATTAGTCGTTGGTGGCGGGATTGTCGGTTTAACGCTCGCACGCGAATGGTTGCTTCGACATCCAGGCTCAACGGTTTCAGTGCTTGAGAAAGAACCAAACTCTGTCAGTCATGGCACCGGTCGTAACTCAGGCGTTGTGCACTCAGGGATCTATTACCAAGAACACAGTCTGCGAGCGAGGCTATGCGTCGCTGGAAGTCAAGATATGCTCGCTTATGTTGAGGAAAAAGGCATATGGACTGATCGATGTGGAAAATTGCTCATCCCTCCCACTGAATCTGCCTTGCCTTCGGTTGATGTTCTTCTGGAACGCGGAGCTGCTAACGGCGTACCAATCGAATTGATCGATGGACAGACCGCACAGATGCTCGAGCCGCGTGTAAATACCCAGTTTGACTG
The DNA here is from genome assembly GCA_913057215.1 of uncultured Gammaproteobacteria bacterium. Classification (GTDB taxonomy): domain Bacteria; phylum Pseudomonadota; class Gammaproteobacteria; order Pseudomonadales; family Litorivicinaceae; genus HIMB30. The sequence goes on along the minus strand of CAJXNQ010000006.1, from coordinate 37,383 downwards.
TGCATTGTATATTCCAGTCACGAGCGTTGTTGATAACAAAGCCGTCGCTCAGGCAGTGGTTGACGACGTGCGGGGACTTGGCGGCTTGATCCATTACAACACGCAGGTGACTCAAATGCATGGCACAGATGGGCGCGTTGAGACACCCCAGGGGATTTTTTCAGCTGGATATATCATCAATGCTGCCGGCCTATTTGCTGATCAGGTGGCGCGCAACGCGGGCCTTGAAATGCGCTACAGTTTCCAGCCCTTTAAAGGTAAGTACTGGATGCATTGCGATCCCTCGTTTCGGATGCAACGCCTCGTTTATCCCATACCTGACTTGAATCTACCATTTTTAGGCGTTCACACTGCACATAATGCCAAAGGTCAAGTGTTTTTCGGTCCGAGCTCAACGCCCGTGATTGGCCGTGAGAACTACCAAGGATTGGATGGCATCGCTTGGTCTGACGGGATGGCATTGAGTGCGAATCTGGTATGGAAGTTAATGCGGAACACAAACGGCCTGAGAACACTTGCTTGGCGTGAAGCTAAATTACTTCGGAGGGCAGGTGTTTGTGCTGAAATCAGCCGGTTGATTCATGGGGTCAAAGCAACTGATTTGCAGACGAGTCTTGCAAAAGTGGGAATCCGATCACAAATCTTTGATCCAAAGGCACAACATTTAGTAAATGATTTCGTGATTTTGAGAGACCGACGGTGCGTACATATTTTAAATGCGATCAGCCCAGCCTTTACCGCAAGTTTTGCATTCAGTCGCCACGTGCTCGATCACTATCTCGATGAATAGGAACACAGTATGGATTTAGGTTTAACGGGCCGAACCGCGGTCGTGATGGGAGCATCTCAGGGTCTTGGTGAGGCATCCGCGAGACAACTTGCAGCCGAGGGTGCACATGTGCTGTTGGTCGCACGTCGAGAAGGGGCTTTGCACGAGATCAAGCAGTCGATTGAGGCAGATGGGGGGAGTGCTTCAGTGACTGTGTGTGATCTGTTTGATTCGACCGCTCGGCAAAATCTAGTTGAAACATTGCAAGGATTGCCGCGGCTCGATGTACTCGTTGCAAATTCTGGTGGCCCGGCTCCCGGCATGGCTCCGGGTATTGATGCATCGACCTGGACTCGTGAGTTCGATGCCATGGTGCTTGGACTGATTCAGGTGATCGATGCAGCGGCCGTTAAGATGAAAGAATCTGGCTTTGGACGGATTTTGGTGATCGGGTCGAGTGGGATGGTCGTCCCGATTCCTAAATTGGCAGTTTCAAACACGCTGCGATCAGCCGTCGGTGGATACGTAAAGACGCTTGCCGAACAGGTCGCTTCTTTCGGGGTAACCTGTAATATGGTGTTACCTGGACGCGTTGAAACTTTGAGGACGCAGGCCATAGACCAGGCAACAGCCAAAGCTTTGGGGGTCTCTGAGGAAGATGCGCGCGCGCGTTCAATCGCGACAATTCCGGCCGGGCGTTATGGAGAACCTCGGGAATTTGGCGCTGTGGTGACTTTTCTTGCCAGCGAGCAAGCGGGTTATATTACAGGAAGCCAAATTCGAGTTGATGGTGGGGCGATTCGATCCATCAACGCATAACAGAGTGTCAAGGATAGACTCATTTAATAACAGAAAAATAAGGAGTCCACGATGAAACGTCGTTCAATGCTGTCGATATCGGCTGCAATCTTCGCTGGTGTGCTCACCACGTCCGGTATCACTTACGCAAATTCAACTGATTATGTTTTGAATACTGCTTCGACCGGGGGAACGTATCACCCAGTCGGCACTGCGATTTCGACCTTATCCAAGGTCAAACTATTACCAAAAGAAAAATTCAGTCTGACGGCTGTCAACTCAGCAGGATCGGGTGCGAACGTTCAAGCCATGGGTGCAGGAACTGCCGATTTCGCAATTTTACAGGGGCTCTATGGTTCCTATGCAGCAACCGGCACTGGTCCAATTTCTGAACCGCAAACGAATTTACGGTCGGTTACGATGCTCTGGCAGAACGTTGAGCAGTTTGTGATTCCAACGAGTAAAGTGAACACAGGCACGATGGCCGACATGGTTGCGTTGAAAGGCGAGGGTATGGGGTTTGGTAAACAAAACTCTGGAACCTTAGGCTCGAACAAAGTATTGCTTGAGGGCCTAGGACTCTCGATTGACAGCGATTTTGAGCTGACGTATGCGGGCTATGGGCCGACGGCGGATGCACTGGCGAACGGGCAGATTGCCGGCGCTGGAATTCCATCTGGGCCACCAACAGGCGCGATTACAAAATTGATGGCTTCAAACGAGGGTCAATTTACCATCCTTGATGTGACACCGGATGAGGCCGCTCAGATGGATGGTGGTCGTCAACTTTGGACGCCATACACCATATCTGCGGGAACCTATCCAGGCCAAACTAAAGACATTAATACGATCGCGCAGCCCAACTTTTTGGCTGTGAATGATCGGGTGGATGCGGATCATGTGTATCTGTTGACCAAAACCATGTATGAGAACCTTCCATTTTTGCAGGCTATTCATAAGGCGACTCTGGCAATGAACATTGAAAGTGCAGTCGCGGGCTTGCCGGTTCCTTTGCATCCTGGTGCGCTCCGGTATTACCGTGAAGTGGGAATTGATGTACCGGCTCACTTGATCGCTGAGTGATGGCGTATTGTGCCGGATTGGGATCCGGCACAATTTCCCAACCGAATTCATCAGTTTCGTAAGGCTCGGTAATGAATGAATCGCGCGAGCATTGGGTCGACTTAGATGCTCCAAATAAATCGATACTTCATTGGTTGTTTTTGGTGTGGGTTGTTGGGTTCGCAGCATGGCACATCGCCACCAATCTATTTCTAGATGAGCCAGGACTGTGGCAAAACGCACTTCATTTTGCCGGTTTTGCTGTCTTGACCAGCGTGCTGTATCCGACGCGTTGGACAGAAAAATCTGGTGAATACATTGATTTAATCTACGGCCTTGCCGTGGCATTCGCATGCTGTTGGGTCGCAGCCTCTGAATCTCGATTGTACGAAGACACCTTGGCCGTTACTGGTCAGGCATGGCAATTCAATGGCTTCGATTGGGTTGCTGGTGCTGTGTTGATTATTGCCGCTTTCGATTTCTCAAAGCGCGTTTCCGGTTGGGTGATTCCGGTTCTGATTCTGATCGCGCTCTCGTACATTTTATTTCTCGGGGAATCTCTGCCTGGAGTGTTCCGTACAGCGAGCTTACCCATCGATGACGTGTTATTCAGAACGCTCTACAACGATGAGGGGTTGTTCGGGATCCTTGCTAATATTTCATCGTCAAACATCGCGTTATTCATGATTTTTGGCGGCTTTTTAGTCGTATCCGGTGCCAGTGATTTTGTCATTGAAGTCTCCAAGGTGGTAGCCGGTAAGATTCGAGGTGGAGCGGCATTTGTGGCCGTCTTATCTTCAGCCCTGACAGGAACCATCAGTGGTTCTGCAGTCGCAAATACAGCATCTACAGGGGTGATCACAATCCCACTGATGAAATCAAACGGGTTTCGAGGACGGTTTGCCGGGGGAGTCGAGGCTGCGGCCTCTACAGGCGGGCAGTTGATGCCACCGATCATGGGGGCGGGCGCTTTTGTGATGGCCAGTTACACGGCGATTCCATACGCAACGATTGTCACGGTTTCCATCATCCCGGCTTTTCTTTATTTCCTATCCGTTGCCTTTGTAGTTCGTATTGAAGCAGTGAAGCACCGTGTCGGTGATGGTGTAGATATGACGGTAGATCGCGGCAAGATCTTGGCAGGATTCCTGATGTTCGTGATTCCTCTGACTGTCATGATCTTTCTGTTAATGAGCGGCGTAACACCGAGTTATGCTGCATCATGTGCGATCGCAGCGTTAATCGGGGTTTCATGGTTGTCATATGCGTTGGGTGAATTTTTTGGGCTTGATGCGCTCAAAGCCAACGTGATGAACGTCAAGCGCATCGTCAATGCATCCGTGCTGGGCATGCGGAGTGGCATTTTAACGGCGGTGCTGATGGTGGCCATAGGCATCATTAACAATGCCATTGTCACCAGCGGTATTGGTAATGGATTCTCACTCATGATCGCGCAATGGTCTCAGGGATCTGTGGCCATCGCGATTGGCTTGATTGCGCTGGCATCGCTGGTGTTAGGGATGGGTTTGCCGGTTACAGCTGCCTACATTATTTTGGCAATTCTGTGTGCGCCAGCACTTGCTGGAATCTTAGCTGACAGTGTGATTGTTGATCAGCTGGTACTTGGGATTTCTGACGCCACTCAGGCTGCCATGTTTATGCTGGTTGAGAGTCCGCATGTGGATAAGGTCATCACGGGCATGACCCGCCCAGAAGCTCTGGAGCTCATGGCTGCGATGCCGTTTGAAGTGGCGATGACCATCCGGCCTGTACTCATTGATGCAGAGCTTTTAACCACGTATTTACTGACTGCACACTTGATCATTTTTTGGCTCAGCCAGGACAGTAATGTTACTCCGCCGGTTTGTCTTGCGGCCTTCACTGCAGCCGGGATCGCGAAGTCTCCACCCATGGCAACCGGCTTTCAAGCTTGGAAAGCTGCCAAAGGGCTGTATATCGTCCCCTTGATGTTCGCTTACACGCCACTGATTTCTGGCAACTGGGATGAGGTGATGCAGATCGGAGTGGTTGCTCTATTTGGGATTTATGCACTGAATGCATGCATTCAGCAATACGCCGAGGGGCCATTGGTATGGTGGCATTGGCCGATTTTATTTTTGGGTATAGCGGGGAGCTTTTATCCGCTAAACTGGATCGCGAATGGTCTGGGAATTCTTTGTGTCTGTATTGTCGTTGTGCACAGCCGCAGTCGGCAACCGAACATTTTGAGAGAGCTCGGGACCAACCACGAATAAACGGCGTTGTGCTGTTGTGTCGATTTGATGAAGGGAATACATCATGCGTTTTGTTCTTCTAACCTGCCTGTGCTTGAGTCTCTCCGGCTGCATTTCATTGTTTTAGGCCGACTTCATGCAAGATCCACATAAGATTCGTCTGGAGGCGAATCGCGAGCTTCATGCACGTCCATTTCCTGAGATCCCAGCCAACTGCCGGTTAGTTCATTTATGCGTTCGGGTCTCGCCCAAGTCTCGTGACGCGGTTCGAACCTGGCTGAAAGCACGATTCTCAGATTTTCCAGAAGACTTTGCAGGGCACTGGGAGCGCACTGGCACGGACAACTGGGTGCGTATTGAGCGGCATACTGAGTTTGTCTCAATCACGCAGGTGGTGCCCGAGGGGATCCAGTTTACCGAGGTCGCTGATTCGAAATGGATCGATGCATCACCACAAGATGTGTTGGTCCTGGCTCGCGTCACAGCCAAGGTGGGTGGCACACTGCCAGACGATGCTGAGGCGGTAAGTACGCTGCGTGACGGTTCTGTGATCGCTGCGAGTAACTTTACGGCAGACAATGCCGGTTTTACGGCTTGGACTGTGATTTTTGATGCAGATCCGGGACCAGCGCCTGCCGGCCGCTTGTTGCAAATGTTGCTTGAAATTGAAACGTACCGAACGCTGGCTGTGATGGGGATGGATCGAATTCGCGCAGTGCATCCTGTATTGCAAGGTGTTGCCAATCATTTGCCAAAAGAGGCTTCGGTCGTGCAAGACCATGAGCAGATGATTTCGACACTGAGCTTGTTGGCCGAACAAGAGAATCAACTGCATCAAGTGTGGGAGTCGTTAGCTTGGCGCGTCGGTGCCAATCAAGCCTACCATGAGCTCGTCTTTGATCGTTTGACGCAACTGTCGGCGAAAGGATTGGATGGTTTTGTGGGCATCCGGCATTTCTTGAAACGGCGGCTGACCCCTGCGGTCTCGACTGCTGAAACCGTCATGCGCAGGCGCGCTGAACTCTCAGCACAGGTCAACGAGCGGGCGGAGCTTTTAAGAACCCAGTTGCAATTGAATTTGCAAAGCCAAACTCGTGACTTGTTGGCAAGCCTTGATCGGAGTGCAGACACCCAAATTCGCTTGCAGTCGGCTGTTGAAGGTCTGTCTACAGTCGCAATTGCGTATTACGGTGTGGGTCTCATTTCACCGATGGTGGAGCCCTTCGTTGCTCTTGAGTTGAAAGAGTACATCAAGGCAATTTTGGCGCCTGTGGTGGTGGTTGCAGTGTGGTGGACCTTACGTCGGATTCGGAACCGGTTCGGTCACAATACCTAGTTGTTCAGCATCTGTTTGACTAATACGCCGATTGTGCTGATCAACAAAGATGACGCGTGGCTGATGGATGTGCGCTTCTTCCTCACTGAATTGGCCGAAGGCCGCTAAAATCAGGATGTCACCGATGCGTGCTTGGTGCGCAGCAGAACCATTGACTGAGATGATTCCTGAATTGGCCGGTGCCTCGATGGCGTAGGTGACCAACCGCGCGCCATTGGTCACGTTCCATAGATGAATCTGCTCGTTTGGGATGATGCCAGCTGCCTCCATGAGGGCTGCGTCGATCGCGCAGGAGCCGATGTAATCAACCTCGGCTGCGGTTGTGGTGACTCGATGTAATTTACCGGTCAGCAATGTCCGAAACATCCATGATCTCCATGCGTTGTCATATCAAGCATAACGAAAGGCAACTGGATGAACCATGCCTTGAGTGTGAAGCACCCGAGCCTCACGCCATTTGTTAGTCGGTCATGAGTTCTTGTACGTACTGAGGGAGCCCAAACGCGCCATGATGAACTTCAGGCGTATAGTAGCGAAGTGGTCCAAGACTCTGAGAACGTTGGTCAAGAACATCAGTGCTTGGGATTGCAGTCTGCTGCTTTTGCGCATATCCCATAGCCATTGGGCCACCTGCATAGGTCGGTACGGTGGTCAGGTAAAACCGACGGGTTACAAACAGATCCCGCCAACGTCTGTATGTATTGGTGACCTCATCGCCTTGCATGAAGGGCACCCCATTTTGCGTGACTAATACCCCTGTCTCAGTCAAACACTTTGCACAGTGTTGATAAAAACTGGATTCGAAGAGCACCTCACCTGGGCCGATTGGGTCTGTGGAATCTGTGATGATGCAATCAAAGGTTTCCTCGCACTGTTCCATAAAGGTCGCGCCATCTGCGATGACCAGATCCAATCGGGGGTCATCAAATGCGCCTGCTGAGTGCTTTGGAAAGTACTCCCGACAGAGATCCACGACTGCCTGATCAATTTCAACCTGAGTGACATGCGAGACACTTGGATGCTTAAGCACCTCACGTAAGATGCCACCATCGCCACCACCGATAATCAAGACCCGTTTGGGCTCGGCGAGAGATAAAAGCGGCACGTGAACCATCATCTCGTGGTAGATGTATTCGTCAGATTCGGTCGTCTGAATGACGCCATCGAGCGCCATGACCCGTCCAAATCGCGTATTTTCAAAGATGACGAGATGCTGATGATCCGTCTCTATCTCGAACAGAATACGGTCGTTGGCAAAATTTTGGCCCCATTCTGGGTAGAGCGTTTCCTGAAAGCGCATTAAAGAACGCGTCCGCGACGCTCTTCAAGTACCTCTTGGCGATCAGGGCGGAAATATCGACTCAGAATTTCGACCGCGCGATGTGGCTTTGCATCACCGCACATAAACACATCAAATGCTGCGTAATTTTTCTCAGGCCAGGTGTGGACTGAAATGTGGCTCTCGGCCAGAACAGCCACGCCACTGATCCCACCATTGGGTGTGAAGTGATGTAGATGGATATGCAACAGGGTCGCAGCGCACTCTTCAACACAGGCTCTTAAAGCCGCTTCCATTCGCTCAAGACAATCGAGATCTTTGGCTTCCCAGAGGTCGATGATTAAGTGTGTTCCAGCGAAGATTTCGCCATCGCGATGGATGAAGTGATCAAGTGACTGATCTCGGTCTTCGACTTGATCGTGTTGCGGCCAATTGGATGTGGCCACGGCAGTCAGCGTTGTGCTCAATTCAGGTGATACCCCCTAGATCTTCGGTGAATGTGACATCGAAACGATACACACCACCAGGCGGTACCGCGCATTTAAACGAGCATAAATCCTCTAGTCGTCAGCTCAGATGACGCGGAGTGTAGAGATTTTTTCGTGGCGTGCAAGCAGAACGCTTTAAAAATGTTTGGTCGTTTGATCTGAACCGTGAGCTTGTTCAATAAAGTCGCGTAAATCCCTTAACTTATTGAACATTATGTGCCGCTTGGCAATCCCGCATCCCTCAAAGGCTGCATATTCCCATCGACGTTTGATGTGTAGTTTTTGGATGATTCCAAGGGCTGTCCCGCAGTCTGTGACGCAGAACGTTCGTTTTGAGATTCGCTTCAATTCCATCTGAAACACCCGTTATTTTTGATCAAAGATAGCGGGTGCGACGAGAAATGCAAGACAGGATATTAGGCGGCCGCCTCGAACTCGTTCTTCGGTGCTTGGTAGGTCAAATCCGCTGCGTCAGTGACCGTCTCTGGAGTCTGTTTGGCATCTGCGATGGCCTTTCGTGCCAGATAGACCGCGCCAATCATCACAAAGACAACATTCATTGCCGCCGATGGCCACGCCTGTGAGTAGGCGCTTGAGACAGCCACCAAGATGCAACTGAACACGGATACACTATGAAACGCATAGCCAGTTCCGGAAATCCACCCACGCGTTAAGCAGACATACGCCGCGAGGTAGATCAATCCACCAACGAAACCAAGACCCAGCATGATGTGGTCGTTCATCGCGTATTCCTCCTTTGTGGTGTGTGAATTTGCGCGCAGTGTAGTCAAAAAATGAGGGGCTGCAAGAGGGGAAAATCAATTATTTTTTAGGGTGTTAGCAATGTTATTGCGGCGCAAAATATTCGATGCCTAATGAATTTGTTCGCGTGCAAGGCGTTACGACCTTTGACTAAGGTCGAGAAAGCCCGAAAATGTGGTGATTTTGGCTCGTTTGTAGGCGAACGATTCGGCCGATTTGAAGTGACTTGGCAGGTCTCAAGATCACTAGGGACCAAAGGGAAAAAATGTTCGATTTTTTTGAAATTTCGTGTCCGTATTGCGGTGAATCGCAAGAGGTTGATGTTGATTCAAGCGCAGGCGAGCAGTCGTACTGGCAGGATTGCCAAGTGTGTTGTGCACCCATGCTGATGGAGTTACAGGTATCGATCAGCGGGGACGTTGAATTACACGTGAAGCGAGACGATGAATGTTGAGGTATGAGATAGACATGTGATGACCCTCGAGATTGGCTCGCGCTGTCTCAGAGCAGTCGGTATGAGGCTGCAGCCGTGTTGGCTAAGATCATGCTGTTAGGCGGCAAACACTTGTGACCAGTGCGCATAATCCGTGAGAGATCTGAGCTCGTCGGGTGTGAGCGCCATCAATCCATGCGGAAGGCCGGCTGCAATGTACACGCAGGGCGCGTCATCGATCGCGGCGTCGAGGGTCGTGTAAAACAGATGTGGATGCCCAAACGGCGGCAACCAATCAGCCTGATAGCCTGTCAATAGATAGACTTGCGTCGCGTTGGCAAGTTTCTCTCCAGCGTCAAGAGACGCAGGCTTTTGATACGGATGAATATGCAGCCGTGGTGCGTATCGTGTGGACAGAATCAAACTGGTTTTCAGAATTTCGTCCTCGCGGCAACCGAGCGACAGGCTCAGTTGGTCGGTCGGCTCCTCAATCGCATACACCTTGGCATCGGAATGGACCCGTTCGAGGAATTCGAGCAATCCAAGTGGTGGGGGAAGTGTTTTCATCTTTTCATCCTTTATACACATCATACCACAGCGGTGCAATTTGCGTTTATTGGTGCATAAATGCACCAACTTAGAGGTCGCAGCGGTTTTCCAGAAATGAACAATGGTGCATCGGAGGTAACTGCAATGATCTCAGTCGGTTTATGTGCGGATACGGGTGTCGATTTGGCGGCAGTGCGGAGCATGTCACATCGCTTTATCTGGCATCGCTTGGGGGCCTCGGTTGTGGATCGTCCGCCCTGTCAATTATGGGTGTACGCGTTGAACACCACACGAGACGGTTTGAATCAGTGTTTAACAGACCTGTTGGAGCGAGAGCATCAGCCGGTCTGGGTGATTGATACACAATTGGATCGGTCGACTGCAACGCTTGTGGTCAAAGCGGGAGCCAAAGGATATTCCCAAGCACCGACTGACAAAATGACACTGGATCGCGCCAACGCCGTGATGTCACAGGGTGGATATTGGGTGCCTCGACAGGTCCTTGAGCATTTGGTGGGTGATTTGATCACAGACGAGTCGCCTGAGCGTTGGATTCCTGTGAATTTGTCACCTCGCGAACGTGAAGTCGCACGATGTGTTGCTGATGGGTTGTCGAATAAGCGGGTCGCGCGTCAGTTGGACGTGACAGAGCGCACCGTCAAAGCGCATTTAAGTAACATTTTTCAGAAGACGCAGGCCTCAGATCGGCTAGAGCTTGCGCTCTTGATGAAGGGTGAACTGCCGGAACGGGTTCGCATAAATCTCGAGTAATTTCGTTTGATATTGGCGCGGTGTTTTTGCGATGAGCCGCGTAAAGCGCTGAGCAACATCCGGCATCAAGTCAAGCGGTTGGCTCACTTGATTGAGCATGGCGTCGGCAAGGCGGCCTGTATCAAAAACCCTCTGTCCCAATGCGATGTGGTGGTCGATATCCTGCGCAAGTGCTGCTGGGGTGTCAGGGACGTCCTCAATGATGGCTCCGAAATGGAGATGCACGCGACCTTTCCAACCCATGATCCCTGTTGCAATGGAGTGGATATCTTCATTGGCTCCTTTGACATACTGCCCATCACGTTCAGTCACGGCGAGTTCGCGCGCCTTCAGAGGGGCGCAGGGGTCGAATTCGTACGAGATGGAGACTGGAACGATGCGGAGTGCTTGCAGCGCTTTCTGAAACGTCTCCTGGCGGGTTTTACCTGCCATTGATAACATTTTAAGAATGGCTGGATCAGTTCGATCGATCCCGTCTTTGGCGCGCCCCTCACGATGGGCAATCCATACAGGATGCCCTGTGTCTAAAGAGTCACGAATGTAGTTTGAGAGCGCACTGTAGGTTTTCAGCATCTCCCGGGGGCCTGAGACATCGCGTTTGACTATGAAGCTTTTATTCAAACGCATCAGGTGACCGACAAAGGCTTTCTGCACTAAATTATCACCGATTGCGATCCGTACAGTCTCAAATCCACCGGTGTAAAGCGCCCAATTGACAAATGCAGGATCCATCGCGATGTCGCGATGGTTGCTCAGAAATAGATAGGCCTCATTTGCATCCAGATGCTCAAGGCCTGAGACCGTAAATGTTTCGGTTGTTTGACTGAGTATTTCAGCAAGAAGTGGCTCAAGAGCCGACTGAAACGTGGCGATCGTATTAATGTGCGCTGTTCGTTTTCGAACTGCGGCGCGGATACGCTCGACAACAAAGGGCTTCAGCCAGGGATACCAGCCTTTCAACCGAAATTTGCCAACTGCATCGATAAAATCAGGATCATCCAGCAGGTGATTGATCACCGCAGGGACATCGTCATCAGTGTAGGGGGCAATATCCGTATCGTGGTTCATTCAGTATCCTTGTGCGAAGCCGAATTATACAGAAAGACACAGAAAAACATGCACCCAGTTGAAATGTTCCGCGGATTGCCTGAATCCTGGTGCCGTTTTCTTGGCACAGATCGTCTCGTTGCCATTGCAGATGCAGCAGACCCACGACTGTGGGAAGACACCGCCTATCCAGCGGTGTCGGAGCGTTTCCATGCATTTGAGTGTGTAGCACCGGAGGCTGTGCAAGTTGTGATCGTCGGACAAGACCCATACCACGGCACAGGGCAAGCCATGGGCCTTTCATTTTCGGTCAGGTCAGACGTCCCAATACCGCCCAGTTTGAGAAATATTCTGCGGGAATATACGACAGATACCGGTCGTCCGATGCCGGCATCCGGCGATCTGACAGCATGGACTCGGCAAGGCGTGTTGCTGGTCAACCGTGTGCTCACTGTCAAGCCTGGGGAGGCGGGCAGTCATCGTGGTCTTGGGTGGGAGCGCTTTACCGACCTGTGTATCCAGCGCATCTCCAATCAGGCGAGTCATGTGGTGTTTTGCCTTTGGGGACGCGATGCGCAGATGATCCGTGGTCAGATCGCAAGTAGACATACTGTGATCGAAGCACCCCATCCGTCGCCGTTATCCGCACACCGTGGATTTATTGGCTCTCAGCCGTTTACGCGAATTAACCAGGCGCGTCATGCGCATGCACAGTCACCGCTTGACTGGACGCTCCCCAGCGACCTGTCGGGTGATTTCAAAGGGCACACGCAACAACTCTTCTGACTCCAGAGCCTCGGGGCAAAGCACCAATGCAGTCGTCATGTCTGTATCAGTGACCGCATCGAAGACAAGGCAATCGTGCCCGTCGATGTGATACAGATCGCCCGCACTCAATGATTGGTGACCCGTGTAGATGCGAAGTGTTTTTTTTGCTTGGCCGAGATGCTCAAGCCGCGCGATCACCTCTTGGCCGGTGTAGCATCCTTTGGTGAAACTCACGCCGCCAAGCATCTGGTAGTGCGCCTGTTGCGGAATCAATTGCCGGGCTGAGCCGGCCTGCACAAATCCAAGGCCCGCATTGAGACGATTTCGGTGCGCCTCTATGTCTCCTTGCATTGGGTGATGGCGCAAAGCCCAGCATGTGTGTCCGTGCTCATGCACCAAGATATCGTCTGCACCTTGAGTCACGGTCCCGGGATCACGTGGAGAGTCCGATCGGATCAATCTGCAGTCGAGTGGGCTGATCATGGCTTCGGCGCGCGCGAGGGTCAGAAACGGCTTGAGGTGTGCCATCAAATCTTCGATTTGCGACCCCGGTGTGATGAAGTGCAGTTGATCATCTAACAGGATAAATCGGCCAGATCCGATCATCCGGCCTTTGGGGTCACAAAACGCACCCAGTGGGGCAAATGCGTCTGACATTTCAGTCAGCGCTTGTGTGGACTGCCCGTTGAGCGCCTTGATCACTTGATCTCCGCGGAATGCGATCACACGAAATGTGGGCTCTGACAGCATGGTTTTTTCCTCGGGTGCTACACTTGGCAATGATGAGGAGGGAGTATGGACGAACGGACCGAATTCAACCGGCTGACGTGGCACTCAAGGCGCGGCATGTTGGAAATTGATGTGATGTTAATGCCATTCACGAAAGACCACTACCAAACGCTTTCGGCCTCAGATCAGTCGGCGTACCGGCAATTGCTCGACTGTGAAGACCAGGATATCTGGGAGTATTTGCGGGGATTTCGGGAACCTGAGGATCCGGTTTTGGCTCAGATTGTGCGGCAGGTGCGTGAGGCGGTTGGAGATTTATCAGGCCAATCTGGCGCGTGCTAGCGGTTGTAACCCATCGCCTCGGTTATCCGCTGGCCGTCCGCTGGACGGCGCATGTGACACTGAATCCTTTGCGAGCGGAGTACATGGCCGACGTTTCCGTATTCGTCTGGCGAATCGGGCCCCTTGGGTACGCTGTACTCGATACGCCATCGGGACACCGGTTGCATTTGATCGCGTCGCGCAGACAGGCCACCTGGCGACGCCTTGAATGGCGTGCGCAGTTTAGCTGTCACGCCCCGGAATGAGTATCGTATCGGCCGGATGCTTGGAGAGATCTGGATGATCGAGTGTGTAATGTAAGCCTCTGGACTCTTCTCGCTTGAGTGCTGAGCGCACAATCAGCTCTGCGACCACGACCAAGTTTCTCAATTCGATCAAGGGTGCTGTGACCCGGTAGTTGGCATAGAAATCGTGAATCTCACGTGCTAAGAGTTGTGCTCGATTGAGCGCACGTCGCAGTCGTTTGTCGGTGCGGACGATGCCAACATAGTCCCACATGAATCGGCGTATCTCGGCCCAATTGTGGGCAATGATGACGTCTTCATCACTGTCGGTCACTTGTGAGGCATCCCACATGGGAGGCGGCTCCATGCTATCGATTGAGGGAAGATCAGACGTCATATGGGCTGCCGCCGAACGTCCGAATACAATGCACTCTAGCAACGAATTTGAGGCCATTCGATTGGCTCCGTGGAGTCCTGTGGAAGACACCTCGCCAACTGCATACAGCCCTTGCAGATCGGTTTCACCGTTTAAATCAACAAGCACGCCGCCGCAGGTGTAGTGGGCGGCAGGGACGACCGGAATCCAGTCACGCGTGATGTCAATTCCGAGCTCAAGCAGCTTTTGATAGATCGTCGGGAAATGTGCTCTCACAAAGTCTGGATCACGATGCGTGATATCCAAATACAGATGATCAGCGCCAATCCGCTTCATCTCATGGTCGATCGCGCGGGCCACAATGTCGCGCGGGGCCAGCTCTCCCCGCGGGTCAAACCCGGGCATGAATCGCGTTCCATCCGGAAGTTTTAAAAGACCACCCTCGCCACGGACGGCTTCAGAGATTAAAAATGATTTGGCATCGGGATGGAACAGACAGGTTGGATGAAATTGGTTGAATTCAAGATTCGCGACTCGACACCCTGCACGCCAGGCCATGGCGATGCCATCTCCGCTGGCGCCATCTGGATTGGATGTGTACTTGTAGACTTTACTGGCACCGCCTGTTGCCAAAACCACTGCGCGCGCTCGAAAGGTGTCGACTTCACCGGTTTCTTTGTTCAGTACATAGCATCCATTGGTGCGTCGGCCGCGTGCGCCTCGACTGCGTTCAACACACAAATCGACAGCAATGAAATTGTGATAGAACCGAATGTTGTTCGCATCAGCCGCTCGACGATCGAGTGCGTCTTGGATTGCCCAGCCAGTCGCGTCAGCCGCATGTAAAATTCGGCGATGTGAGTGCCCACCCTCTTGAGTGAGGTGGTAGCTCTGATCCGCCATGGTAAATGCCACACCTTGTTCAACCAGCCAATCGATCGACTCGCGTGCATCTGTGACCACCGCTTCGACAACATCGCGGTGGCATAATCCTGCGCCCGCAACCAGCGTGTCCTCGACATGAGATTCGATTGAATCTTGGTCATCGATGACCGCTGCCACACCACCTTGGGCCCAGCGCGTCGAGCCGCCACTTGGATCTTTGGTGAGTATGGCCACCTGCAATGACTTCGGTAGAGACAGCGCCACCGTCAGGCCAGCAGCTCCTGCACCTAAAATCAGTACATCCACCACATGTTGGGTTGGAGAATCCATCATCTTAACTTGTCCTTTAAGCGCACGTATGTCACTGTTGTGGTTGGGATTTAGGTGTATTTTGATGGTCAGCCAGGTCGAGCCGATTGGAAATATTGATGCCGATAACGAGCAATTGCTCGTCGATCGCGCGCGCCTTGGCGACCGTCATGCGTTCGATTTGCTGGTCATTAAGTATCAATCGCGGCTCCTGCAGTTAGTCTCAAGATTGGTGCCCAATCAGTCTGATGCCTTGGATGTACTCCAAGATACATTTGTGAAGGCCTACCGGTCTCTCTCAAGTTTTCGTGGCGAGAGCGCATTTTATACCTGGCTGTATCGAATTGCTGTGAATACTGCGAAAAATCATTTGATAGCGCGCGGAAAAGAGGCGCGAGATCTGTCGTTTGACGACAGTGGGCAAGAGATGGAGCGCCATGCGGTGTTTCAAGACATCGGAACACCTGATGCCGAGGCAGATGCTCAGCAATTACAGGCGGCGATTCTCGATGCGATTGATCGATTGCCCGATGATTTAAAGCGCGCATTGACGCTTCGCGAGCTCGAGGGATTGAGCTATGAAGACATTGCGCACACCATGAATTGTCCGATTGGGACGGTGCGATCGCGGATCTTTCGGGCCCGTGATCAGGTGATTCAGGAAGTTTCTCTTCGTTTTCCTGAAACTTTTTTGTAATTAAACTGTCAAATGCGGTATTGATACTCATGAGAGAGCAACAACAAGTGGTGATTCGATGACCGAAACCTTGCGCAAATCCGTGTCAGCATTGGTTGATCAGGAAGCGACAGAGTTTGAGTCCCGCCGTCTTGCGGATTCCCTGAAATCCCGGTCTGATTTGAAGTCGTATTGGGAATCCTGCCACATGATTCGCAGCACCATGCTGGGCGAGCCCGTGGTCGATCGGACCTTGTTAGAGCGCATCAATGCAGAGCTCGACGGAGCGGCTGAGACGTCGGCGATTGTTGATTCACCGGCCGTTCAAGACAATGCTCATGTCACATTTCTGCCGACAAAAGAGCCGTTGCCAAACCGCTTTGCGGCGCTGGGTGGGCAGCTCGCGATTGCGGCCTCGATTGCCTTTGCCGTTGTGATCGGCGTGAAGGTGGTTGCTCCTGTCGAGACACAACCGGCAGTGGCACAGTCAGAACCCCTTGAAATTATTAAATTCCAAATGCCCGTGCAAAAGGAGACTGTATCCGTGTCGGGCATGACGGCCGAGACGACCCAAGTCGATCGGTCTGGGCCACGGATCTTAACTGAACAGGATATGAAGCAGCTTGTCAGTGACCGCTTAAGCAGCTATCTCATCCGACATGCTGAAAACACAGCCGTCGTCGGTGGGACGTCGGTGTTGCCACTGGCTCGCATCATGGGGCGTGACGAGCCAATCGAGTGAGCCGTCTCAGAGCGCTTCGATGGATGACCGTTTGTTGGGTGGTACTGGTCACAGCGTCCAACCCTGTCTTTGCAATCACCTCTGAACCGGCACTCGATACGCTGCGGTCCATGGCCACGGCCGTCCGTTCACTCTCGTATTCTGGGAAACTCGTGTATCAGCGGGCAGACGTACTGGCCAACTTGGCATTCCAGCATGATGTTGTCGATGGGGAAGAGGTGGCTCGTCTCAGACGCTTGTCTGGATCGCCCATGGAGCGGGCTCAAACAGGTCAGTCACTGATCGAAGCGTCACCGGGTCCCAATGTCCTCCGGCAGGGATATCCGCTTCCTGGTCTACTCAATGCAGAGATCAGGCATGTACTCGACGCACCCTATCGGCTCTCACTTGAATCTGAAGAGCGTGTCGCGGACCGTTTGGCGCAGATCGTCTATGTCGAGGCGCTCGACGGCCATCGCCACAGCTACCGGTTCTGGGTTGATCAGGAATCATCGCTGTTACTCAAATCGCAAACTCTGAATGCAGACGATCAGGTACTTGAACAGTTTGAGTTTTCAGAGTTGACATTGGGTGCGCAGCAAATCGATGTGGCCACTGGCGATGCATCCTTGCAGGTTCGGGTCTACCCAATCAGGAAAGCGGAGTCTGTTCTGCAATTTTCACCGGCCAGCTGGTTGCCGTCAGGCTATCAGCTGGTGTCGGCCTTGCCTTCTCGAGCTGCTGGACAGCGCATTTATACCCTCGTGTACTCCGATGGATTGGGCAGTTTCTCGATCTTTTTGGAGTTGTTGAATGCGCGGGCTCAGCCAGATATGCAAGCCATTCTGGGTCCAACAGTGGCTTTGGGGAAAGATTATCCGCTGTCTGGCAGTGCGCTGCGTGTCACCTTGGTCGGTGAAATTCCACCGGCAACTGGGCGTACCATCATTGAGGCGCTCGACGTGGACGGATTGAAGGGGCTCTTAAGCCGAGCCCAGTGAGTTGCGAGCGATCTGTTGAAATCACTGAACGTGTGGGTGGTCATATCCGTGCACGGGCTATATCGACCACACTGTGTTCACGCTGCCAGACCAGTGGTCGGTGTCGAATGGATTGGTTGTCTCCACAATCTCAAGTGCAAGGCTTTGAGATTCCAATCGATGCACCCATATCTTTGAAAGCCGGTGATGTTGTGACAGTGGTCGTTGACGAGTCTGCGCTCACGCGTCAGCTGGTATGGCGCTATGGCGCCGCGCTCAGTGGTCTGGTGTTGGGGTTACTGCTTGGTAACAGTCTGGCGCCGGTTGAATGGCTTGAGGCGGGATTTGGATTCATCGGGTTATGTCTGGGTTGGTTTGTGGGCCACCTTCGAGCCGGTGATTTAGAGGTGAGGATTAAACAATGAAAACAGTGGTGAATATATGTGTTGCGTTGATGCTCGGACTCAGTCTGTCTGCGCAGGCTGCACTTCCTGACTTTCGTGATTTGGTTGAAGAGGTGGCGCCCTCAGTGGTGAATATTTCAACGCGTTCAGAGCAAACCATGCGACCGAACCAACAAATGCCCGATATGGACCAGTTGCCACCATTTTTCCGCGAGTTTTTTGAACGTGGTGTCCCCATGCCACCACAAGAGCGTGAAGGTCGTTCACTGGGATCTGGCTTTGTGATTTCAGATGATGGATATATTTTAACGAACAACCACGTGGTCGAGGGAGCGGACACCGTCATTGTTCGACTCAATGACCGTCGAGAATTCATTGCCGATGTGATCGGAACGGATCCACGGTCCGACATCGCTTTGTTAAAGATTGATGCTGATAATTTACCGGTGGCTCAAATTGCTGACAGTGAAGACGTGAGGCCTGGGCAGTGGGTTGTTGCGATCGGCTCACCCTTCGGTTTTGATTACAGCGTGACCGCCGGCATCGTGAGTGCGGTTGGGCGTGCGCTTCCTGATGAAAGCTACGTTCCCTTTATCCAGACCGATGTCGCAATTAATCCCGGGAATTCCGGCGGTCCTCTATTTAACCTCGACGGTGAAGTCGTCGGGATTAACTCGCAAATTTTCACGCGCTCTGGCGGTTTCATGGGGTTGTCGTTTGCGATTCCGACCAATTTGGTCATGAACGTGGCCCAACAACTCCAAGACACAGGTGTTGTTCGTCGCGGCTGGCTGGGTGTTTTGATCCAGGAAGTCAGTCGGGATTTAGCGCTGTCGTTTAATCTAGAAAAGCCCATGGGTGCCTTGGTAGCTCAGGCGTCTGCCTCAGGTCCGGCCGGCAAAGCGGGTATTCAGCCCGGTGATATCATTGTCGGCTTTAATGGCAAAGAGGTTGAGCGGTCCTCTGCATTGCCACCGATGGTCGGTTTGGTGCAGCCCGGTACCACGGTGCCTGTGGATGTTGTCCGGAATGGGGAGCAGATCGAGTTGGATGTGACCATTGAGGAATTACCCGATGCGCAGACCATCGCCGGAACTGCAGCGCAGCCAAACCAAGAGAACACCGTGCTTGGGATGCTTGTCGAGCAGGTCCCGACTGACCTTCAACGGGAGCTGAATATTTCAGGGGGCGTTTTAGTCAAAGAGGTCTCTGACGGTCCGGGACAGGCTGCGGGATTGCGCGCAGGCGATGTGGTTACACAAATCGGAGGCACTGTGGTTGAGTCAGTGGATGCACTTCGATCCTTGGTGGATCAACTGCCAACAGATCGTCCTATTCCTGTACTCGTTGTGCGTGGAGGCAATTCAACGTTTCTCACTTTGCGTTTAGACCGGTAGACTACACCACTCGCAAAGGAGCGCGCCATTTGACTGCACCGTCACATATCCGGAATTTCTCGATCATTGCACACATTGATCATGGTAAATCGACACTGGCGGATCGGTTTATCCAGATGTGCGGCGGTTTGTCTGAGCGCGAGATGGCGACTCAGGTCCTCGATTCGATGGATATCGAGCGTGAACGCGGGATTACCATCAAAGCGCAGAGCGTGACGCTGAATTATCAGGCGGATGACGGACAGATTTACGAACTGAACTTCATTGACACGCCGGGGCATGTTGATTTCAGTTATGAGGTGTCTCGATCCTTATATGCCTGTGAGGGCGCGCTGCTCGTCGTGGATGCCGCCCAAGGGGTTGAGGCTCAATCGGTGGCCAACTGCTATACCGCAATCGAACAGGGTCTTGAGGTGGTTCCGGTCTTAAATAAGATGGATCTCCCGCAAGCCGAGCCGGAGCGCGTGCAGGCCGAAATCGAAAACATCATTGGCATTGATGCATCCGAGGCCATCGCGTGCTCTGCGAAGAGCGGCATGGGAATCCATGAGTTGCTCGAACAACTGATCGTCAAAATTCCACCGCCAACGGCCGATCGCGATGCACCCACTGAGGCGTTGATCATCGACTCTTGGTTCGACAACTATCTCGGCGTTGTGTCACTGGTTCGCGTGATGAAGGGGTCTTTGCGCAAAGGACAAAAGATTCGGGTCAAAAGCACCGGTCGGGATTGGCAAGTTGATGACGTGGGTGTGTTTACCCCGAAGCGCCAGCCAACCGGTGTGCTCGAAGCCGGTCAGGTTGGTTTTATGATTGCCGGGATTAAGGACATCCACGGGGCACCTGTGGGCGATACCCTGGTGGATGCGAAGTATCCAGAAACACCCTCATTACCTGGATTTAAACAGGTGAAACCGCAGGTGTATTCAGGACTGTTTCCAGTATCGGCAGATGATTTTGAGGATTTCCGTGAGGCGCTTGAAAAGCTCACGCTCAATGACGCGAGCCTCGTGTATGAGCCGGAAAGCTCAGACGCTCTCGGCTTTGGATTTCGGTGTGGGTTCCTTGGCATGTTGCACATGGAAATCATTCAGGAACGGCTTGAACGCGAATATGATCTTGATTTGATCACATCCGCGCCGACGGTTGTGTATGAAGTCATCACCGATGATGGTGAAACCCACTATGTCGATAATCCCTCGCGTTTGCCAGATGTTGGGTCCATTGCTGAGATGCGCGAGCCCATTGTCAACGCAACGATCCTGGTTCCCAATGAGTTTGTCGGTGCGGTGATCACACTTTGCGTAGAAAAGCGCGGAATGCAGAAAGATTTGAAGTACTTAGGAAGCCAAGTTCAAATTGAATTTGACTTACCAATGGCTGAAGTGGTCATGGATTTCTTTGATCGATTGAAATCAGCGACGCGTGGATTCGGGTCGCTCGATTACAGTTTTGTCCGCTTTGAAGCCTGTCCGCTCGTGCGCTTGGATATTTTAATCAACAGTGAGCGTGTCGATGCCTTGGCAGCGATCGTGCACCGAGATTTGGCGCAAAGCCGCGGTCGCGAACTCGCTGAGAAATTGCGTGAATTGATTCCACGGCAAATGTTTGATGTTGCGATCCAAGCAGCCATTGGTCGGCATGTGATTGCACGGACGACCGTCAAAGCACTCCGTAAAAATGTCACCGCAAAATGTTATGGTGGCGACGCGTCGCGGAAGCGTAAGCTGTTGGAAAAACAAAAAGCAGGAAAAAAACGCATGAAACAGGTGGGTCGGGTCGAAATTCCACAAGATGCATTCTTGGCGGTTCTGAAGGTCGATTGAGTATGGACTTCACACTGATTCTGGTCATTGTTGTCCTGGTGTCCGGTTGTATCTACGCCTTGGACCTCCTGTTTTTCAAAGCACGTCGAGGCGATGCTGCGCCTGGTCTCTTGATTGATTACAGCCGTTCATTTTTTCCAGTCCTTGCGCTTGTGCTGGTGTTGAGATCATTTTTATTCGAGCCCTTTCAGATTCCCAGTGGGTCAATGTTGCCGACACTGAAAATTGGGGACTTTATCTTGGTCAATAAGTTTGACTATGGATTAAGGCTCCCAGTTGTGGGGACTACAGTGGTTGAAATCAGTGAACCTGCCCGCGGTGATGTAATGGTGTTTAAATATCCATCCGATCCGCGCATCAATTTCATAAAACGTGTTGTTGCCCTACCGGGTGACACGGTCGCCTATCAGAATAAGACACTGTATGTGAATGGTGTGGAACAGACGTTGAGGCCGGTCCAACCGTCCGGCGAGCTGGCTGTACCCCCGCTGACTCAAGAGGCGATTGAATCGCTCGGTGAGCGCGAGCATCGAATTTGGCGTCGGATGACCAACGGACGCGATTTTGGTCCGATTGAAATCCCTGAAAATCAGTTTTTTGTCATGGGTGACAATCGTGATAACTCGAACGACAGCCGTGTTTGGGGTTTCGTGGATGATTCCTTAATCGTGGGTCGGGCGTTTGCCGTGTGGATGCATTGGGATTCGTTTTTTTCGCTTCCTTCATTTTCTGACGTGCGGGTGATCCAGTGACGCAATCACTGGATGATTTGCAATCCAGGCTTGGCTATCAATTTCAGGACATCGGACATCTCGAGTCCGCGTTGACGCATCGAAGTGTGGGTCTCGCACACAACGAGCGTCTTGAATTTTTGGGTGACTCCATCGTCAATTTTGTGGTCGCGGAGTCTTTGTATCAGAGCTATCCAGATGCACGTGAGGGAAAACTGACGCGCATGCGCGCAGCGTTGGTCCGTGGGCAATCGTTGGCTGAGCTGGCTCGCCGACTGCAGTTGGGGGATTCCATTCGCCTGGGGTCTGGAGAGCGCAAAAGTGGCGGTCGGCGACGCGAATCAATCTTGGCTGATGCCATGGAAGCAGTGATTGGGGCCATTTATCTCGACGGTGGCATGGTGGCATGCCAGCGCTGCATTCAGAAATGGTTGGAGTCAGAGCTTGCCTCTGTGGATCCAAGTCAGGTTGAGAAAGATCCAAAGACTGCATTGCAAGAGTGGCTGCAGCAAGCTCGCTGTGAATTGCCCTCGTACAAGGTCCTTGAGGTATCCGGTCCTGCTCATGCACAGACTTTCCGAGTGCAATGTCGCTCCGAGCAAATGGAGGTCGCCGGTGAGGGCAGCGGGAGCTCAAGACGAGAGGCAGAGCAAGCAGCGGCCCTCGATGTATTGACAACACTGCAGGCGCGGGGCACATGACACGATTTGGTTTTGTGGCCCTTGTGGGGCGTCCAAATGTGGGCAAATCGACGCTCCTCAATCATATACTGGGTTTTAAGCTCTCGATCACCTCAAGAAAGCCGCAAACGACCCGGCACCGGGTGCTGGGTATTTGGACAGAGGGTGATGTGCAGTTGGCATTTGTTGATACGCCGGGAATGCACACCGATCAGCCGAAAGCCATGAATCGTATGATGAACCAGACTGCTGAGCAGGCACTGAAAGGAGTGGATGCTGTGGCGATGCTGACTGAAGGGACGCGCTGGACGGATCTTGATGAACGTGTATATCAAAAATTGGCGCAGGTGGAATGCCCCAAATTCTGGGTGATCAACAAAGTGGATCAGTTGGCCGACAAAAACGAGTTACTCCCTCATATTGAGCAGGTCATACAAACGCATTCATTTGACGAAGTATTTCCATTGTCTGCGCTTCGAAATATAAACCTCGATCCATTGATTTCAATTTTGCAAAAGGCCGTTCCTGAAGGGCCTTTTTTATACGATTCTGAACAGATCACCGATCGCTCTGAGCGGTTTTTAGCGGCTGAGATTGTCCGTGAGCAAATCATGCGGCAACTGGGAGATGAGGTGCCTTATGAGACGACCGTCGAGATTGAAACTTTTGAACGTTCTGATGATCGCGTTGGCATACATGCGTTGATCAGCGTGGAACGTGAAGGGCAAAAAGCAATCTTGGTCGGTGAGTCCGGTGGGCGTTTGAAACAAATCGGGACCGAGGCGCGGATTCGACTGGAGGATCTGTTAGATGCCAAAGTCGCCCTGAAGCTGTGGGTCAAAGTGCGTGCCAGTTGGTCCAATGACGAGCGCGCGTTAAAGTCGCTTGGATATGCTGAGTTCGACTGATGCAGCGGATGTGGGTGCTGAAAAAGCAGCCGTATCGAGAAACGAGCGTGCTTGTGACTGTATTGAGTGAAGACGACATCACCTATCGTGGTGTTGCACGCGGTGGTCGCGGGCGATGTGCAGAGTTTCAGCCGTTATGCGCCACGCTCAAGGCGCCTGCAACAGGCTTGGCGCGGCTCTCAAACATCGAACAGGCCGCAGCCCGAGTGCCGCTCGATGGGACTCGATTGATTGCTGCGCTCTACGCCAATGAGATCATGACACTCATGATTCCCGAAGGCGCTGAACTGCCTGGAATATTTGATGAGTACACGCAGATCTTGGCAGCGCTTGCGCGTGGGGACTATATTGTTTTGCGGCGTCTTGAGCGGCTGTTGCTCAATTCAGTGGGTGGCTATCCACAACTTGCCGTTGATCAGTACGGAGAGGCAATTGATCCCGAGGCTTGGTATCGTCTTCACCAAAATCAGTCGTTGGTTGCTGTTGAGGCCCATGCAGCAGATGCGCTGTTAGGCGATCAGTGGCTTGCAATCGCAAATGCCTCATTTGTACCGGGCAGTAAAGTCGCCTTTGCGACTTGGCTGCATCGGAGTCTAATTGATGCGGCTTTAGGTGGTAAACGGCTCATCACACGGGAACTCATGAAATAGGACACAGGATGACACAGTACGTCAGACTCGGAGTGAATATTGATCACGTCGCAACGCTTCGAAATGCGCGTGGAGGGCAAGACCCCTCACTGTTACAGATGGCGCTGGCCGTTGAGGAGGCCGGTGCAGATGGTCTGACGGTTCACCTTCGTGAGGACCGTCGACATATCAAAGATGATGATCTGTGGGAGTTGCGAGCGCATTGTAGAACACCGTTGAATCTGGAAATGGCTGCGACCGACGAAATGGTCCGCATTGCATTGAAAGCATTGCCAAAAGCAGTCTGCATTGTCCCTGAACACCGACGTGAGGTCACCACTGAAGGTGGGCTGGATGTCGTGAACCAACAGTCTGAGCTGGCTAGACAGGTCGCAAAACTGTCAGACGCTGGCATTGAAGTCAGCCTCTTTATTGATGCCGATGATGCACAAATTGATGCGGCCGCTGACATTGAAGCGCCAGTGATTGAATTGCACACCGGTGAATATGCCAATGCGGTCGATACACACGCGCAACAGGTTGAACTCGATCGACTGGTTCAGGCAACTGCGCATGCTCAATCCCGGGGGCTCGTCGTCAATGCTGGACATGGACTGACTAAATTCAACGTGGCCTCGATCGCAGCCATTGAGGGTATGCATGAGTTGAACATCGGTCATTCTCTGATTGCTCGCGCACTGATGGTCGGGCTGCCTGCGGCGGTACACGAGTTTCGCGCCATCATGGATCGTGCGACCCGATGATTTCTGGGATCGGAATTGATCTGGTCGAGATTGAACGCATGCAACACGCCTTGGAGCGTCACGGCGATCGGTTTGCAAAGCGTATTTTAGCGGATTCGGAGTGGTCTGAATTTTTAGTCTTGAAGCCGGTGTTGCAGCCGCGTTTTTTAGCCAAACGGTTTGCTGTCAAAGAAGCGTTTTCAAAAGCGATTGGGACAGGTCTCGGTCGTGGTTTTGGATTCCAAGACATCAGCCTGGTGCACGATACCTTGGGTAAACCGATGCTGCGATGGAGTGAGCGGGTGAGTGATGCGGTCGATCTATATGCAATGCACGCACATGTCAGTTTGACCGACGAGCGCACCCATGCGGCATCAGTCGTGGTGCTGGAGCGTGGTGCGCCGCCTGATGGGTGAGCGGACCCGCTGTTCAGCCTTGTTGGCCAATTGTTTTCGGGGTAGGTCCGGCGCAATCACTGGGCGAATCCAGACCTCGACAAGGACACCCGGACGCACGATCAGTTTTAAAAAATGTGAAAAAAAGGGAGCATCGGTTCCCCAGGTATAAAACGCGCGATCTTTGTTGGACAACTCGCCACCGGTGCGATCGCGATAGACCAGACCGACGGGTTGCACGAATGCATTGGCCTGAATCGGTGCCTCGAAGAGTGTGGTTTTAAATCGCTGAACCTGTTGTCCATCCGTTGAAGTTCCCTCAGGAAAAACAATGACGTTGTGTGCGTCATTGAGCGCTTCGATCAATGGCTGGACTTCAAGCGCAGCCTGTCGTGGGTTACGCGTGATGAAGATGGTTTTTTGGATCGCTGCGATCCATCCGACCAGTGGCCAGTGGCGAACTTCGCGCTTTGACACAAACACCGCAGGGATCAGGCTTCCCAAAATAAAAATATCCAAGTAGGACACATGGTTGGCGACTAAAAATAAAGGCCGTCTGGAACTAAAATCCCCGAACTCCTGGATACGAATACCGAGAATCCGAAGCGCACCGCGGTAAAAGCGGAGTCGCAGATGCCGTCCATCGCCTGTTCTCAAAATAAAGCCTGCAATTTGGCTGACGAGTGAAAGAACCAGCCAAGCCATGAGCAGCGTGATTCGAAGCAACGCCCGTGCGAGCGCACCCAAGGCGCTAAGCACCTTCAGGAGGCGAGGGTGAGTCGATAGCACGGCTCATAGTCTCCTTGGATTTTCATACGCTGTTCGGCGACCAGTTGATTCAAAAGTCGGTCAAGTGCAGAAATGATCGTCGGATCACCTGTGATTGAGAAAGGCCCCTCAGCGTGAATGGCTGCTTGTATGGCCGGTTTAACGTTGCCAGCAACAATCCCGGAAAACAGACACCTGAGTTGGATCGCCAATGCGCCGATCGGTTGGTCTTTCGAGAGATTGAGTCCAGCCATGTTTGCATGTGTCGGATCAAAAGGTGTTTGTAACTCCGCTGGGATGTGAAGCGTCCAATTGAAGTCATAGGCATCGTGTTGTTCGATACGCTGCGCACGGACTCGGCCTTGGCCTGCCTGCACGGCCGAAGCCACGTCAGACGGTGCATCAACAATGACTGACAGCATGTCGCATGCCTCAGGGCCAAGGGTCTGCTCGATGAATTGAAGGTAGGCTTCAATCACAGGGGCGGCGCTGGTGGGTCCTGTCAGGATGACTGGCAGTGCACTGGTCGCGTTTTTTGGATGCAGGCGGATGCTTAAGAGATATAGAAGCTCTTCAAAGGTGCCTGCACCGCCTGGAAAGATTACGATCGCATGTGCGACTCGGACAAAGGCTTCGAGACGTTTTTCGATGTCAGGCATGATCACGATGTCGTTCACAACCCCATTGGGTGGCTCCGCCGCAATGATTCCGGGCTCGGTGATGCCTAAAAACCGACCGTGATTGTGATGCTGGCGACGATGCGCCAGTAAGGCGCCGCGCATCGGACCTTTCATCGCTCCAGGCCCGCAGCCTGTGCAAATGTCAAAGCGTCGAAGCCCGAGCTCCCGACCCACGGCTTGGCTGTAATCGTATTCTTCTTTTGGGACAGCATGACCACCCCAACAGACGACACAGGACAGCTCATTGCTCCTGTCGAAGACCTGCGCATGGCGAAGGATTTGGAAGATCAAGTCGGTGGGTGAGTCGGCATTGGGTGCCTGAGGGCTTTGCAACCGCCTGACATAGACCAAATCACGGAGGACTGCGAACACATGATCATGGATGGTTTCAATGAGCGTTCCGTCGACAAAAGCATGGGCAGGCGCATGGTTGAGGATCAGTTTTAAACCTCTGGGGTCCCGCTCAAATTCAATTGAAAACTGAGCGAATCGGGCAAACATTGCGGCGCCATCATCCGAGTTGACACCCGAATTTAAGACTGCAAGCACACACTTTCGGATCAACGGGTAGAGGCCTTGATCAGTCTGATCAATCAGTGTGTTGACCTCAGATTGACTGAGCTTTGCCAAGTGATTCCTCGGATAGATTGCCGCTCGAGCGATCGTATCGCCTGCAATTGATGCGTGGGTGTCTGTTGGAAAGCAGTCATTCATGATGGCTCAAGATTTACACACTTGGCGATCTGCGGAAAGGATCTGCTTGATTTTTTCTCAGAAGCCACTAGCGTTCGGGAAGTTTGAGCCGTGAGACCGTTTTGCCTGAAATCACCCTGTCGATAAATCACCCGCGTCGTCCCGATGAAACGCTTGGAATTCATTTTCCAGACTTGCCGGTGACTGACGCATTGCAGGAGATTCGAGAAGCCCTCAGTGCGCATCAGGTTGTCATCGTCGTCGGTGAGACCGGGTCGGGTAAAACGACTCAACTGCCAAAGCTGTGCCTGGCGATGGGACGCGGTGTGAGTCAACAGATTGTTCACACACAACCCCGTCGGATCGCAGCCCGTTCTGTCGCAAGTCGGATCGCCGAAGAACTTGGCGAACCTTTGGGAGGACTCTGTGGGTACCAGGTGCGTTTCCAGGGACAGGTGTCAGAAGAGACAGCTGTCAAATTGGTCACAGATGGTTTGCTCTTGGCCGAATTTCGGGATGATCCGCTGCTCTCACGCTACGACACGGTCATCATTGATGAAGCGCACGAGCGCAGTCTAAATATTGATTTCCTACTCGGTATTTTGACCAAAGTGTTGGCACAACGCCCCGATCTTAAGGTCGTTGTGACCTCAGCAACGATTAACTATGAGAAATTCAGCGCGCATTTTCAGAATGCGCCTGTGGTCAGCGTATCCGGCCGCACCTTCCCAGTCGAGGTGCGCTATGCACCGATGCGTGATGTGAGTGCCGATGAGGTCGATGCGACTCGGATTGCCAAAGCGGTGCATCAATCAATCCTTGATTTAAGAGCGCGTGATCGTGAACTCGGTATCCGGCTCGGTGATATTTTGGTGTTTCTACCCGGTGAACGCGAGATCCGGGATGTGTCCCAGTACTTACGACATGCCGCCATTGATCGGCTCGACGTATTACCCTTATATGCGCGGCTGGGCAGTCAAGAACAGGCCCGGATATTCAATCCGGACCAATCCGGATTACAACGTATTGTATTGGCAACCAATGTCGCTGAAACCTCGTTGACGGTCCCTGGGATTCGTTATGTGATTGATTCCGGCGTTGCCCGAATCAGTCGTTATTCACCGCGCAGTCGCCTCCAACGCCTGCCGATTGAGCCCATCAGTCAAGCCAGTGCCAATCAGCGCAGCGGCCGGTGTGGTCGTATCGAGCCGGGCGTTGCGATTCGGCTCTATGATCGTGAGGACTTTGAAGCGCGACCTGCGTTCACCGATCCAGAAATCATGCGGACTAATTTGGCTTCGGTCGTATTGCAGTGTCTCGACCTACAGCTTGGTGATCCTGAACAGTTCCCCTTTGTCGATCCGCCTGAGAGCCAACTCATCCGCGATGGGTTTAGTCAATTGCGTGAAGTTGGCTTGGTCAATGCCCACATGCAGCTCACAGCGCTGGGTCGACGCGTTGCTCGGATGCCAATTGATCCTCGTATCGGGCGCATGCTGATCGAGGCAGAGCAGCGGCAGGTGTTTTGGGACGTGAGTTTGATTGCGGCCACCTTATCAATCCAATCGCCACTCGAGCACGCTGGATTATTTGAGCAGTTTCGAGATCCCTCAAGCGAGTTCATCACGTGGATTCAGTTTTGGCAGGCGGTTGAGCGCGAGCGTGACGCGCGGAGTCATAATCAGTTTCGGAAGTGGTGTGAGCGAGAGGGATTGAAGTACAACCGAATCCGAGAATGGCGCGAAGTCCACCGACAAATTGTATTGTGCTTCCCGAATGTACCTCACGCGCGCTTGGGTGAACTGGATCGACGCGGTATCCACACCGCGCTTTTGACCGGGTTTGCCAATCAAATTGGTCAGCGTGAAGACACAGACTATCTTGGCGTTCGACAACGTCGGTTTCGAATCCCGAAGGCCGCACTCGATGGTCAGCCAAAATGGGTCATGGCCGGGGAGTTGGTTGAGACGCATCGGGTCATCGCGCGGATGTTGGCACGGATTGAACCCGAGTGGGTCATTGAGGCGGTGCCTCAGCTGTTGAAGTACAGCCACAGCGAACCGCACTGGTCAAAAAAACAAGGACGTGCCCTGTGCTATCGCACCACGCGGCTGTTTGGCTTACGCCTCAAAGAGCGCGAACCCGTCGGTCTCGAGTCGATCGATCCAACAGAAGCCCGGCGTCTACTGATTCGAGAAGGCGTGATCGAGGCGGCTGTGCGACGTCCGTTTCGTTTTATGAAACACAATCAAGCGATTTTTGCTGAAGCTGAGCAAATGCAAGCCAAGCTACGACGGGTTGACCTCATGCGAGAGCCCGATGAACTGGTGGACTGGTTTGATGCACGGATCCCTGAGTCGATTCAGAGTATTCGGGGTCTGGCCGCTTGGCTGAAAAAAGATGCCAAGCGCGAAGATCGATTGTTCTTGGCGTTGGATGATGTCTTGGCAGATCGAAACGTGGCACCGGATCCGTCCTTATTTCCAGAGCGGATTTCACTTGGACATTTGAGTGTGCCCGCAGACTATCAGTTTGCCCCTGGGCGCGATGAAGACGGGGTGTCTGTCAAAGTGCCACTGTCGGCTCTGATGCAATTGGATGAAGCCGTCATGGATTGGACCATTCCGGGCGCACGCGCTGAGAAGGCCGATGCTTTAATTCGTGGATTGCCCAAGTCCATTCGGCGTCAGTTGGTGCCAATCCCTGATTTTGTGCGAGATGCCTTGCCCTTAATTGAAACGACAGAAACGCTCTCTGAGGGATTGGCGCGGCTGATCACAAAACGAACCGGCACGCGGATTACGCAAGCCATGTGGCAAGACGTTGTGATTGATGAACGATTGAGACTTCGTATTGAGGTGGTCGACTCAGAGGGTCATGTGATCGATGCCGATCGTGATTTAGATGCGCTGAAAAGTCGATTGAAAGACCAGGTGCCTCAAATCGCAGAGCCTGAACGCCGGGCGCTGAAATCCTGGCCTCAAGATCTCGAGCTCAACGAAGTCGAGTCACAGCACGACGGAGGTGTGCAACTGAATGCCTACCCACGACTCCAATATGTCGATGGCAAAATCATGGAACGGACGTTTTATGATCCAAAGGAGGCGATCCTGTGTCATCGCCAGGCGGTCGCAGCCTTATTGGCTCATGCCTGTCATGATGTCTTCCGTCATCTGGAGGCGACCGACGCGGAGTACGCTAAACATGTGGTTGTTGTGTGTGGAAATCGAGAACAACAGCAGCGCTTTCACCACGCGGTGGTCTCAGCCAGTAGCGCCCTAGACATGACTTCAGTGCGTAATGCGGCCTCGTTTCACGCGCTCAAGGTTGAGATCCGTGGGGTGCTTGCGGCGCGTGCGACGGCGATTGCACGCTCGCTTTCTGCGGCCATCTTGCGGGCGCGTCAGCTCAAACAGCGCCTTGAAGGGAAGATTCCACCAGCGTGGCTCAAGCCAATTGGCGATATGCGTGCACACCTGAGTGCGCTCATGGATGCACCGCTGGAGCGGACACCGCCGCATCACCTTGAATCACTCGACCGGTTGATCCAAGGGATCGAGATACGACTTGAGAAGTTGTCCGGCCGCTTGTTATTGGATGCACAGTGGACTCAAGAGGTCAGTCAGCTTGAGACCGCGTTACAGCGTATGTGGCCGTCGTATCCGGATGATTGGGAGCGACAGGACCCAGCACTGGTTGAATTGAGGTGGCAAATCGAGGAGTTTCGCGTACTCTGTTTCGCGCAAACATTGAAATCACGGGACAAGGTCTCATTCAAACGACTCGAGCAGGCATTGAAGGACTATCGTCAATGAAATTGTTATCCATAGTGTGTCTGACTCTCCTGTTAGGCACGCCGACATTTGCCAATTCTGAAACCGATACCGACCCGTTTGAGGACTGGAATCGCGCCATGTTCGCCTTCAATGAGCGGGCCGACCGGTATGTGATCAAACCCTTGGCGGAAGGCTACGAAGCAGTCACGCCAGCACCGGTTGAAAAAGGTATTCGGAACTTTTTCAACAATCTTGGTGAGCCTGTGACCATGGTCAATGCACTATTGCAGGGTAAGCCTGGGAAGGCGGCCCGGTCGTTGACGCGATTTGTGTTTAACTCAACCATCGGAATTTATGGACTGATCGATGTCGCAGGCGGCATGGGGATCGAGCGAGAGAATGAGGATTTCTCGCAAA
The DNA here is from genome assembly GCA_913057215.1 of uncultured Gammaproteobacteria bacterium. Taxonomy (GTDB): domain Bacteria; phylum Pseudomonadota; class Gammaproteobacteria; order Pseudomonadales; family Litorivicinaceae; genus HIMB30. Next base: position 5,798 of record CAJXNQ010000006.1, on the reverse strand, counting down.
CCTTAGCAATCTGGGGAGTGGGTTCAGGTCCTTATTTGGTGTTGCCAATCCTCGGTCCGAGTGATGTCCGTGGGTTGACCGGTCGGGTGGCCGATCGTCCATTGAATCCCGTGGCATGGCAGGACGAAGTGGGTGCCACCGAATTGTTTGTAGTGGATGGTGTGCAGACCCGTGCAGGTTTTCTGGGCGTTGAGCCTGAAGCTGCCGGTGATCCCTATGTGCTGATGCGCTCTGCGTATCAGCAACGCCGCGATTATGAGATCAATGACGGGATTGCGGTTGACCTTTTCATGGATGATCCGTTTTTAGACGATCTCGACTCAGCCCAGTAAAAGCGATTCGAGCGTCCGTTGGTCATTGATGAATCGGGTGATGCCATCGGCGAGTTTTTCGGTGGCCATGGGATTTGCGGCCAGTGCCAATAGGAACTGGTTTCGGTTGATCTCTGGCAACGGCTGATCTGTCCGCGCCGGTGTCTCAATCGGGTGACAGGGCGCATGACTTTGTGCCAATTCTTCGAGGATCTGAGGGCTGATTGTCAGCCGATCGCAGCCTGCCAGTGCCAGGACCTGTTCTGCGGTTCGAAATGAAGCCCCCATGACGATGGTTTGGATTCCGTGATGTTTATAGAGTCGATGAATGCGCTGCACGGATAACACACCTGGATCGCTGTCGGCACTTGCCGGTGTCTCCCCGCGGGCCACGTACCAATCATAAATACGACCGACAAAGGGGCTGATCAATGTTGCATGTGCGTGGGCAGCTGCAATTGCTTGGGTCTCTGAAAATAAAAGTGTCAGGTTGCATCCGATTCCACGGGCTTCAAGAATCCGAGCGGCCTCAATGCCTTCCCATGTGCTGGCCAATTTGATCAGGATACGAGACTGGTTCACTCCGAGCGTGTCATAGGCCTCCAGAATCCGATGCGCTTCGTCGACCGACGCCTCAGTGTCAAAGGAGAGGCGGGCATCCACTTCAGTTGAAACAAAGCCTGGGATCCGCTTGGCAATGTCTGCGCCAAACCGGACAGACAGATGACGCGCAGCATCCTGAGCCGAGGGGAAGTGGCCGGTCTTCAGGGCGGCGCGCGTTTCGCCAATCAGCGACTGAACAGCCTTTGTTTGAGCCTGCTTTAAAACCAACGAAGGGTTGGTGGTGGCATCAATCGGCTGATATGTCTCAATGGCCTCAATGTCGGCCGTATCCGCGACGACCACACTGTATGCTCGCAGATGATCTAATGTGTGGGTCATGCCTGTTCTGTGTCCTGAATGGTGTTGAGCGCCTCAGCAATCACGGACCAATCGGCGCCGGGTTGGTGCGCTCGCTCACTTAAAATCCGCCGGAATTGTCTCGCGCCCGGTACCTCATGATACAGACCCACCAGGTGACGCGTCACATGTTTCAGCGGAAATCCACTGGTCAATACAGACTCAACATAAGGCCGATATGCCAGAAGTGCGTCTCGCGCGGTTTGATGCGGTGCAGATTGGCCAAAGACCAAGGGATCAATCCGTAGCAATGTTTGAGGTTTTTGATACGCGGCGCGACCCAGCATAAAACCGTCGAGTCCCTCGGCTTCATGTAAACCATGTTCAACAGATTCAAGACCACCATTTAGAATAATACGCATGGCTTGAAACTCTTTTTTCATTGAATGAACAATCGAATAATCCAAAGGCGGTATTTCTCGATTTTGTTTGGGTGATAAACCACCCAATATGGCCTTTCTTGCGTGAATAATGACACGTTGAATTGGAGATTGATTCAACATCTCTAAAAACTCTGGAAGCGTTTTATTAACGTCATCGTCATCGACGCCCAATCGAATTTTGGCAGTGATTTCGGGACCGGCTGTTCCGCTTGCTTGGTGCATGGCATCCAAACATTCAGCAACACGGGTGGGATCTTTCATCAGTGCTGCACCAAAAGAGCCCGACTGAACACGATCCGATGGGCATCCCAAATTTAAGTTGATTTCACAGAATCCAAGATCACGGGTTTTGATCACCGCTTGAAATAACTCTTGAGGCTCTGCACCGCCAATTTGCAGCGCTAACGGATACTCATCGGGCGAGTGTGCAGTGAGCTGTTGCACATTGCCGTGGATCAGCGCTTTTGCGGTGACCATTTCGGTGTAGAGCAGCGCACATTTGGTGAGGGTTCGAGCAAATCGGCGCCAATGGCGATCGGTCCACTCCATCATGGGAGCTGTTGAACAGCGAAATGCGGTATGTGACATGTGATGAGTATATCTGTTTTCAGTGATTCCGAGAATTTGTTTAATCGGAAACAAATCTGAAATTAATTTTTTGAATTGAAAAATTTTAAACCTGCCATATCATTTGACCTGCATTGATTAAATCTTGTTACGGAAATTATATGGATATTCAATTAGAACATTTGAGTTTGAGTGAATTACAGGTATTACGTTCAAAAGTTGACCAAGAAATTGAAAAGCGCCAATCTGAGATTCGAAAAGAGGGGCTTGAGAAAATTAAACAATTGGCCGCTGAATACGGGCTATCCGTTGATGAATTAAAAGCGCTCGCAAATCCAACAAAAACGTCGGCCAAGCGTGGATCAGTTCCACCGAAATACCGAGACCCGAGTAACCCGAAGAATACTTGGACAGGTCGAGGTCGAAAGCCGAAATGGGTTGAGGCTTACCTTGCGTCCAATGGTTCACTTGAAGAGATTGCCATCTAAACTGGTGTGCATATTTCCAGAGGCGCTATACTTCGCGCCTCCTGGAGGACCGCATGACTATTCGCACTCGCATCGCTCCGTCACCGACCGGGGATCCACACGTCGGTACCGCCTATATTGCCTTGTTTAACTACGCCTTTGCGAAATCGCAAGGCGGTCAGTTTGTTTTACGTATTGAAGACACCGATCAAGTGCGATCGACCGCGGAATCCGAGCAGCTCATTCTGGATGCGCTTCGGTGGCTGGGATTACAGTGGGATGAAGGTCCGGGATGTGAAGGGGATTGTGGGCCGTATCGTCAGAGTGAACGCAGTCAGATCTACCAAGCGCATTGTGAGCGATTGCTCGAAGATGGACATGCGTTTCGGTGTTTCTGTACGCCTGAGACACTCAGCACCATGCGTGATGCGCAAGTGGCCGCAGGTCAAACCCCAAAATACGACGGTCGATGCGCCGAGCTCCCTGCGGCAGATGTTGCAACACGGCTCGCCGCAGGCGAATCGCATGTGATCCGGATGCACGTCCCAAACGAGGGACAATGCACATTTGTTGATCGGTTACGTGGCGAAATTACCATTCCGTGGGCTCAAGTCGACATGCAAGTGTTGATGAAGACCGATGGGCTGCCAACGTATCATCTGGCCAATGTGATTGATGATCATTTGATGCGTATCACGCATGTGATTCGTGGGGAAGAATGGATTCCATCTGCTCCGAAGCATCAGCTCTTGTATCAGTACTTCGGATGGGAGATGCCTGAACTCTGTCATTTACCGCTGCTTCGCAATCCCGATCAATCCAAATTGAGTAAGCGTAAAAATCCGACGTCGATACTTTACTACCGAGATCAGGGGTATTTGCCTGAGGCTGTATTGAATTATCTCGGGCGGATGGGTTGGTCCATGCCCGATGAATCTGAACGTTTTTCGCTTGACACCATGCTTTCACATTTTGAAATCGATCGCGTTTCATTGGGCGGGCCGGTGTTTGATATCGAAAAACTCACCTGGTTAAACGGACAATGGCTCACCCACGCACTGACCGATTCAGAATATCTCGCGCGACTGATGGAGTGGGGGTTTACAGCGGACTTTTTCAAGAAGGTGCTACCGCATCTGAAGTCACGGATTCAGGTCTTTTCTGAAGCCAGTGATTGGCTGATGCCTCTGTGGCAAGCGAAGCCGCACGTGACTGAGGCCATGTTTGCAGAGACGGGTCTTGAGCTTGAGACCCGTTTGCAGGTCTTGCAGTGGACTCTTTGGGCATTGGAGTCGATGCCTGATTTTAATCGTGAAAGCGTGTTCCATGCAGTCGAGCGCGTCGCGGCAGCGTCAGAATTAAAACTGAAGGCGGTCATGCCCATGCTCTTTTTGGCATTGAGTGGGAGTACCGAGTCGATCAGTGCCTTTGACCTCGCCGTCTTACTTGGACCGGATCGTACGCGCGCTCGAATCCGCCATGCGCTTGAGGTGCAAGGTGGTGTCTCCAAGAAGGCGCTCAAGCGCCTTGAGAAAGGGTATCAAGCGGTTCTGGCCGTTGACAAAAATCGTGATTCTCACTAATCTTCGCCACCTCGTGATTCGGGGCTATAGCTCAGCTGGGAGAGCGCTACAATGGCATTGTAGAGGTCGGCGGTTCGATCCCGCCTAGCTCCACCACCTTCGAAACTGGCGCCATGCCATGTCTCATTTGAAATCCAATCCCAGCCAGCTTGCCAGTCGTCGCAAGCCTCAACCTGAGTCATTTACGAAGTGGTTAGGTCGCGGGCGAGCGGCGTGGAAACTCATTCAGGATGTGTGGGAAAAAGTGAACAAGTCCGCACCGCCGACCGCGGGTTTGTATGACTCATAGAGCCTTAAAACTGAATATATATACAGCTAACAAAAAGTGCAAATGGGTCTTTTCGTGCTTCGTGTCCAAAAGCGGGGTACTGTTCGGTTGAATATAACAATCGAGGCTAAACCATGTGGATCACAATCATTGTAGTACTGAGCTCGAATCCTGTGTTTCAAGGCACGGCGTCGCCGCAAGCCGGCGAGATTGGCGCAGGCATCTACGAGGCGAAGGCGCTCTGTGAGCGTGAATTAGTAGCTTATGTCGAGCAGTTTGACGGGCAGGGTGAAGCCAAGGTGGCATTGACCAAAAATGAATGGGGCAACTACCGTGTCAGTGAAGAATACGAAAAAGACCAGCTTATTCGAGAAATCCGCTATTGCATGCAGATCCATCCCTCGGATGCGTGATCGGCGTATGGGTGTGAATTCACACAAATTCATCCAATTGCCTATTTAGACTAGTTCTTTGGTTATCGCGCCCGGTGCACCGCACCAATTCAGTTGTTCTAAAGGTGAGTTGTTAGACCTTCTATGCTTTGTGAAGCTTTGAAAACGGGATTCGTCATGGATGGGGATCTTGCGCAGTTTGTGCAGGGCACCAATATCTCTAGACTTTGGGTGCATGCAGTGCGGTTCGTCCTTCAATCAAGTGGCTTTTCCATTTAATATTCCAAAACGTAATAATCATAGATCTAAATGGAAGGGTAGTATGACTAAGCTGTATGAACCCTCAATTCCAAAGCTGATGGAGGCGATGGCCGCTGAAGCGCAGGGATTGAAAGGAATGGATCGCCGTAACTTCTTAAAAGGCGGCATCGCGGCAGTGGCAGGATTGTCTTCGGTAAGCATGATTCCGAAGGCCAATGCGTCCTCCAATCTTCCGCCTAATTTGCCTGAGTGGCAGAAGTCTCTGGGTCCAGGTGTGGTGTCAAAGCCCTATGGTGTACCGTCGGGATTCGAGGATTTACAACGACGTACTGTTCCATGGCTGACGGCTGACGCAGCTTCATCGATTTCGATGACTCCTCTGCAAGACCTTGACGGGATCATTACACCGAGCGGGGTTGTTTTTGAGCGGTATCATGGCGGCATCCCGAATGTGGATCCGGATCAGCACCGTTTGATTATTCACGGATTGGTCGATCGTCCAATCGTGTTGTCAATGGACGACATTCGCCGATTCCCATCGGTATCTGAAATCCGCTTTATTGAATGTCCTGCCAACGGTGGTATGGAATGGCGCGGAGCGCAGAT
>CAJXNQ010000005.1 GCA_913057215.1 uncultured Gammaproteobacteria bacterium | reverse complement strand
CCGCTTGATACCACAGTATTGATCGGCGGCGAGTCTGGAACTGGAAAGGAACTTGTCGCGACATCAATTCACCAACTATCCAAACGCTCCGCATTCGAAATGGTCTCGGTTAATTGCGCCGCAATCCCTGAATCGCTCATCGAGGCTGAACTATTCGGTCACGTCAAAGGCGCCTTTACAGGCGCCAATCAGGATCGCGAAGGCTTGATTGAAGCAGCACATCAATCCACTTTATTTTTGGACGAGATCGGTGAACTCCCGCTCGCCGCTCAAGCACGACTCCTTCGTGTCCTGCAAGAGGGTGAGATTCGGCGCGTTGGGAGCACAGAACGGACTTACATAGACATTCGATTGATCGCGGCAACGCACCGCAACCTGCTCGACATGGTATCCAAAGGGACCTTCCGCGAAGATTTGTATTACCGATTGAATGTGATTGAACTCGCCTGCCCGGCACTACGGGAGCGTGCTGGTGATGTCTTATTACTTGCTGAGGCCTTTCTCAAACGCGCCTCAAGTCACATGCAACGAACCGAGCTCCGCTTGTCGGAGGCTTCTCGACTCGCGATAGAAACACACACCTGGCCCGGCAACGTCCGCGAGCTGCAAAATGCCATTGAACGGGCGGTGGTCCTCTCCGATGGACCGACAATCGAACCAACGGATCTTGGACTGAAGCCGGTAAGCCAGGCTGAAACCCAATTCACAGGCGCCGAACAATTCAACGCCAACCACGACAATCAGGCCATGATGTCGCTGGAAGACTACTTTCAACACTTCGTTTTGACTCACCAGGATCACATGAGTGAGACCGAACTTGCACGTCGACTCGGCATCAGCCGTAAAAGCTTGTGGGAGCGAAGACAACGGCTTGGCATCGGCCGGCACAAAGATGAAAACGCTGAAAAGTAACACGCCAAGTGATACAAAAAGTAACATTGCGTCACTTAAGGTGACAATCTTATCCGCGACCTAAGTTTGAGACGCAAGAACCGGGCGAAGCCTAAATACCTGATATATCAATGAGTCATGCACCCATCATAGAGGCTGGCATGATAGATGCTATAGTTCACCCACGTTCGTTATAAAACCAACAAAAAAGAACGGAAGCGACAAAAGCAATAACAACATACGTCGCGAGATTACGGTTCACTGTGAGAACTGTGCTTTGGGGAAACACGATGTTTCCTGAGACCGATAACAAGAACAACGCAAAGCGGAAGGTCTCGGTTATACGGACGATAGCTTGAGGTTCAGATTGCACACTGAAAGGTAATTTCACAACGGCAGTCGATAATAACAATAAACAAGACATGCGATCAGGGGCTATAAGCCCCTTTTTTATTGCCGAGCTCTGGTATCATTTCGCTCTTTACACAGGAGTGTCTGTTTGTTTTCGGTCTTCAAGAAGAAATCCGCACCACCTGCGACAGAGATCGTCCGGGACGCTATTTCTTCGGAATATCACGGGATTGAACATCAAGATCTATCATCAGGTAGTCTGAACGTCATCCAGAGTTTACAGGATGCCGGGTATGAAGCTTATTTGGTCGGTGGCGGGATCCGTGATTTATTGCTGGGTAAGCACCCTAAAGACTTTGATGTCGCCACCGACGCAAAACCAGCAGAGATTCAAAAACTCTTCCGTAAATCTCGCATCATTGGTCGTCGCTTTCAGATCGTGCATGTACGCATGGGATCAGAAATCATTGAAGTGACGACATTCCGTGGGTCTTCGGAAAACAGTCATCACCAAAAAGCCAACGAGTCTGGAATGCTTGTCAGGGACAATGTATTCGGGACGGTTGAAGACGATGCAGTTCGACGCGACTTCACAATGAATGCACTGTACTACGACCCAGCGCGGCATGAAGTGCTCGACTTTGTCGGTGGCTATGATGATCTTGAAGATCAACTGATTCGCATCATCGGCGACCCTGAAACTCGGTATCGCGAAGATCCAGTTCGCATGCTGCGTGCGATCCGATTTGTCGGCAAGCTCGGATTGTCAATGGAACCAGACACCGAAGAGCCCATTGAACGGCTTGCGCCACTGCTTCGCGATGTCTCCCCATCGCGACTGTTTGACGAAGTACTCAAATTGCTTCAGGCCGGACACGGCCAAGCCACCTTTGAGCCCCTCTACCGGTTTGGTCTGTTGAGAAGTTTATTCCCACAAACAGATGACATCCTCTCGACAGGCGATGATACGCATTACCACCAGCTGATTCAGTTGGCATTGAGCAATACCGATACGAGGCTTCGGGAGGGCAAGTCGGTCACGCCTGCATTCCTATATGCCGCACTTCACTGGCCTCAGGTGCATCAGCGCTGGCAAGAACTCGAAGCAGAGGGACACGGGCGCGCCAACGCACTCATGATCGCCGCGTCTGAAACACTGGATTTCAACCAACAATTCGTCGCCATCCCGAAACGCTTCTCCACGACTATTCGGGAAATTTGGGAACTCCAAGTCAAGCTGGAAAGACGCCATGGACGGCGTCCAGACTCCACGCTCGAACACCCAAGATTCCGAGCAGGCTATGACTTCTTACTGCTGCGTGAACGCAGTGGTGAAATTCCTCCAGACCTTGGGCAATGGTGGACGGAATATCAGATCGCAGATGCTCAAACCCAGCGCGAACTCATCAAGGCAGTCGCCGACTCGGGTGAGGATTCACCCAAACGAAGACCCCGTCGTCGCCGTCGCTCGGATGTCAGTGAAGACTGAAGTATTTATCGGCCTTGGATCCAATCTCGATGATCCGATTGGACAAATACGGGCCGCCGTTGCTGCGCTCAGTGACGTCCTTGAGAATCTGACCTGCGCGCATCTGTATCGCTCGAAGCCACTTGGCCCTCAGGATCAGCCCGATTTTGTCAACACGGCAGTGCGAGGGTTCACGTCTCTCTCCGCTGAAGCGTTACTCAGAGTGTGCCAACAAATTGAAGCCGAACAGGGTCGTATTCGGACTCAGCATTGGGGGCCGCGCACGGTCGACCTCGACATTCTGTATTATGGCGTACATGAAATCAGAACGGATGTGTTGGTCATCCCACACCCTGAAATCATGCGCCGATCGTTTGTCACAAGGCCACTCTTGGATTTAGTGCCTCAAGGGTTGATGCCAACGGGTGACCGGATCGAATCAAACCGCTACGATTTTTCAGAACTGATACGGATTGAACACGAAAAGGATTGAAGCCATGACCGCCATCAGCCTGTCGCATCTGCGTGCACACCGAGATGCTGGAACCAAATTCAGCATGGTCACCGCCTACGATGCCTGCTTTGCCGAGGCTGCTTCCGCTGCTGGAATTGACTGCCTGCTGGTAGGTGACTCCCTTGGCATGGTGCTACAAGGCCATGCCAGCACGCTGCCTGTCACAGTCCAAGACATGGCGTACCACACGCGCTGTGTCGCATCCGCCAAACCCGACAGTTTCGTGATCGCAGACATGCCCTTTATGGCAGCCGCGACCCTCGACACAGCCATGCAGGCCGCGCAAACACTGATGCAACAGGGTGCACAGATGATCAAGCTTGAGGGCAGCACGCACCTGACGGAGCTCATTCGACGCTATCGCGATCAAGGGGTCCCCACCTGCTGTCATTTGGGACTGACACCCCAATTCGTCAACCAATTTGGCGGATACAAAGTCCAAGGACGCGATCAAAGAACGGCCGATCAGATGGTTGAAGCCGCAATAAGTCTCGAGGCTGCTGGCGCTGACATGCTCCTTCTGGAGTGTGTTCCAAATGCTCTAACCACTCGCATTATGAAGGCAACCACCGTGCCTGTGGTCGGCATCGGTGCGGGGCCTGAACCAACCGGGCAGGTCCTTGTAATGCATGACCTGCTTGGCATCACCCCCGGAAAGCCCGCTCGCTTTGTGAAAAACTTTCTCGAGGGCCAGTCCTCGATCCAAGCGGCACTGCGTGCATATGACCAAGCAGTGAAAGACGGGCACTTCCCAGCACAGGCGCATTGTTTTGCAGAGTGATCGCCCCCTCATCATCTCGTCAGTTACAGATCTGCGCGCACATCTGGCGGACATGCGGAGTCAGGGCTCGCGTATTGCGTTCGTGCCCACCATGGGCAACCTGCACCAAGGCCACCTCGACTTGGTCGCACATGCCGGTGAACGCGCAGATCACACTGTGGTCAGCATTTTTGTCAACCCCATGCAGTTCGGACCAAACGAGGACTTTGACGCCTATCCAAGAACGCTCGAAGCTGATTCAGAAGCCCTCGCTGGCAGTGCCTGTCAGGTCATCTTCGCCCCAACCGTCCGTGAAATGTATCCCCATGGCGTCAATACAGAAATTGACGTTCCAGGGTTATCAACAATCCTGTGTGGACACCATCGACCAGGACATTTCAAAGGCGTCGCGACTGTTGTGACCAAATTATTGAACATCGTTCAACCGGACGTCGCAGTTTTCGGCAATAAAGATTATCAGCAACTGAAAGTCATTCAGACCGTGGCGACTGACCTGTTACTGCCCGTCGAGATAGTGGGCGTCGATACGACACGCGAGCCATCAGGGCTGGCCATGAGCAGTCGGAACGCCTACCTGACTGAGGACCAACGGGCATTAGCGGCGAATCTGTACCATTCACTGCAAACCCTGGCGGATGCCGTGCGACGCGATCAGGGTGTCTCAACAACACTTCGAAAAGAAAAGGCACGTCTCTCGGCGCTTGGGTTCGTTCTTGATTACTTAGAGATTCGTAATGCCGACGATCTGACACAATCCGCAATGGAGGCCGACACGGTCGTGATTTTGGTCGCCGCCAAATTAGGACAGGCGCGCTTGATTGATAACGTGGTGGTTCAAACACCATAAAAAAGCCCAGCGTGCTCTCGCAGGCTGGGCCTTCTCTACTCGTTGAACTTAGACATCTTTCATAGTCAGTTTGATGCGGCCTCTGGCGTCGACGTCGAGCACCTTCACCTTCACCATGTCGCCGACCGACATATGGTCTTCGACATTTTCAACGCGCTCTTCCGAGATCTGACTGATGTGCACCAAGCCATCTTTGCCTGGCAAGATGTTGACGAATGCACCGAAATCGACAATCCGCTCAACTTTCCCTTTATACACACCACCGATTTCAGCTTCTGCAGTGATGGCCTCGATCATTGAGATGGCCTTTTGAGCCGCCTCTTTAGTCTCGGCATAGACGCGAATCAGACCATCGTCGTCAAGATCCACGGTCGCCCCTGAGGTCTCGCAGATATTCCGAATCACAGCACCGCCCTTACCGATCACTTCACGGATCTTGTCTGGATCAATGCGGAAGTTGTAGGTCCGTGGGGCCGTATCGGCGACTTCATCCCGTGCCGAATCAATCACTTTGTTCATTTCGCCCAAAATATGCAATCGAGCTTCTTTCGCCTGCTCTAAAGCAACTGACATGATTTCTTCAGTAATTCCCTGAATTTTGATGTCCATTTGCAGTGCTGTGACACCCTCTGAAGAACCGGCTACTTTAAAGTCCATATCACCCAGATGATCCTCGTCACCCAAGATATCTGTCAGAACTGCGTAGCCTGAGTCTTCTTTAACCAAACCCATCGCGATGCCGGCAACGGGCGCGCGCAGTGGCACACCAGCATCCATCAAAGCAAGGGAGGCGCCACAAACTGAAGCCATCGACGATGATCCATTGGATTCCGTGATCTCGCTGACGACACGGATGGTATATGGGAATGTTTCCTCATCCGGCAACATGGCGTACACACCACGGCGCGCGAGACGACCGTGGCCAATTTCACGTCGTTTCGGACCCGACATCATGCCAGCTTCACCCACGCAGTATGGAGGGAAGTTGTAGTGCAGCATGAAGGTATCTTTTTCATCGCCCATCAGGCCGTCAACAACCTGAGCATCACGCAAAGCACCAAGCGTTGTAACAACAATCGCTTGAGTTTCACCTCGCGTGAATACAGCAGACCCATGCGCCCGCTTCAAGCCGCCGACTTCACAGTGAATCGGACGCACGGTTTTTTGATCTCGGCCATCGATCCGAGGCAGTCCTTGAATGACACGACTGCGGACAACATCCTTCTCAACCTTACTGAACAATTCAGAGACTGCTTCTGCATGCTCGCCCTCTTCGCCACCAAGTGACGCGATCGCATCTTGACGAATCTCGCCCAAGGCATTGTAGCGGACCATCTTTTCAGAGATCTGATAGGCCTCAACGATGCGTGCCTGGCAATGTGTTTTGACGGCTTCGAGTAATGCTTCATCGACCGACGGCGCATCCCACTCCCACGCTGGCTTGCCGTATTTGGACGCAAAATCACCAATGGCTGTAATCGCCGTTTGGAATGATTGATGCGCAAACATCACTGCACCGAGCATTTGCTCTTCAGTCAGCTCATCCGCTTCAGACTCAACCATCAAGACCGCGTCTTTTGTTCCTGCGACCACCATATCAAGACGCGATTCGGCCACTTCTTCATACGATGGGTTCAAGATGTACTGCCCATCTTCGGTAAAGCCAACACGTGCCGCACCCAAAGGACCACTGAATGGGATACCCGAGATCGCCAACGCTGCCGATGCACCGAGCATCGCTGCGATATCCGCATCATGGGTCTTCGATGCAGACATCACTGTCAACACCACTTGGACTTCATTCATAAATCCATTTGGAAACAGCGGACGAATCGGCCGATCAATCAATCGAGATGTGAGTGTTTCTTTTTCAGTGGGACGTCCTTCCCGCTTGAAGTAACCGCCTGGAATCTTTCCAGCAGCGTAAGTTTTCTCTTGGTAGTGCACCGAGAGCGGGAAAAAACTCTGCCCCGGTTTTAAATTTTTAGCACCCACAACGGTGGCCAAAATCTGGGTATCACCCATTGTAATGACCACAGCCCCTGTGGCTTGGCGCGCAATTGCACCGGTTTCCAGCGTGACATCCTGCCCGCCGAACTGAAATTGTGTAATTTGCTTTTCCATTTCTTTCCTACTTCCAACATGCCGGATCCCATCCGGCCAAGACACGAAAACGGCCCCGAAGGGCCGTTTTCGTCATGAACCGATTAACGGCGCAGACCCAATTCTTTGATGAGTGCCGCATACCGATTCAAATCTTTCGATTTAAGATAATCGAGCAGTTTCCGACGCTGATTCACCATCCGAATCAGACCCCGACGACTGTGGTGATCGTGAATATTCTGTTTGAAGTGACCCTGAAGCGCTTCAATATTTGCGGTCAACAAAGCGACCTGCACTTCTGGTGAACCTGTGTCGTTTTCGCCACGACCAAACTTCTCAACGATTTCCGCTTTTTTCTCAACAGTCAAAGCCATTGATATTACTCCTTCGATGGCATGCCCGACCCACAAGGCCCAGATTCCGAACTGCCACGCATGCCAGCAGCAGCCGGAGTTAACATCCGTTTTGCGAGTAAATGTCCTGACTCATCCTGTTGAACAAGCCCGATGAACTGATGACTCTCAAAATACGCGCGCATGGTATCGCATTCGACCCTGGAGTGGCCAGCGACTTTTTGCCCATGAATCAATGTCATGCATTCACTTTCGGACAGCGAAATCGCAGGCAAGTGAGTAATAAGTGTATCCACAGGACACAACACCTTCTTAAGCTCGCCTGAATCGTCTGCCAAGCGCTCGAGCAGGGGCTCCAGTGGATGCGCTTGATCAATCTGAAGACCACCGGCATCGATGCGCCTCAATTGACGCAAGTGAGCAACTGAACCAAAGGCTCGGCCGATGTCATAGGCCAAAGTTCGAATGTAGGTACCCTTTGAACAGCGCACAAAAATATCCAACCAATCTGGACCATGCGCTCTAAATGCCAGCTCATGAACAATGATTTCTCGAGGAGTGCGTTCTACAGAGATCCCTTGGCGCGCCAGTTTGTACCATGGCTGACCGTCTTGTTTCAGTGCAGAGATCAGCGGTGGCAATTGCATTTGTGGTCCACGAAACTCCTGCAGTACGGTTTCAATCAAGACCTCGTCAAGCACCGGGATGTCCGCAGTCTCGGTGATTGCACCGTCAGCATCCAATGTGTCAGTTGCGACTCCGAACTGAATTCGGCCGAGATACTGTTTATCCGCATCCAAACCAAACTGACTAAATTTTGAGGCTTCACCAAACACCAACGGCAACACGCCTGTGGCCATTGGATCCAATGCGCCGGTGTGGCCCACTTTTTGTGCGCGGGTCAGGCTTTTGACACGTTGTACAACGCGGTTAGAGGATAGTCCGGCCGGTTTATCAACGACCAACACACCGTTGATCGGGATTCCCTTTCTCCGGCGTGCCATTATTCAGACCGCTGGGACGCCAACGCTTGATGGATCAGGGCGTTGATCTCTGCACCACGCTTCAACGAGTCGTCATAATGAAAGCGCAAATGCGGGACTTTCCGGATCTTTAATCCACGTCCGAGCTCCGAGCGCAAAAATCCTGCCGCCTCATTGAGGATGGTCAGACTCTCAATAATCCGTGTCTCGTCGTCATTAGGAACCAAGACCGTGACGTTGATGTCAGCGTAGCCCAAATCCTTAGACAGACTCACATCATTGATTGTGATCATGCCCACCCGGGGATCTTTCAGTTCTCGCTGAATCAACATGGCCAGATCCCGCTGGATCTGACCCCCGAGGCGTTGTGTACGACTGAACTCAGCTGGCATCAGATCTGGCGAGCCACCTCACGAACATCAAAGACCTCGATCTTGTCGCCGGCTTTGACGTCTGTGTAGTTCTTCACTCCAACGCCACATTCCATCCCATTGCGGACTTCGTTGACATCATCTTTAAAGCGGCGCAAGGACTCTAATTCACCCTCATAAATCACCACGTTATCACGCAGTACGCGGATTTTCTTATTCCGGAAGATCGTGCCTTCAACCACCATACAACCGGCAATTTGACCAAACTTTGGCGAGTTAAACACATCACGGACCTCGGCCACGCCAACAATTTCTTCACGCAACTCAGGCGCCAAGAGACCCGACATTGCGGCCTTCACATCGTCGACAATGTCATAAATCACGCTGTAATAGCGGAGCTCGAGCCCATCACGCTCAATCACCTGACGCGCTCCCGCGTCAGCTCGCACATTGAATCCCAAAATAATGGCATTCGCTGACGAGGCCAGGGTGGCATCTGATTCTGTGATGCCGCCAACGCCTGAGGCAATCAAATTGACTCGAACCTCATCAGTGGCCAGCTTTAAGAGCGCCGAACTCAAGGCCTCCAAAGTACCTCGCACATCAGTTTTCAGTACCAAGTTCAGGTTGGATACATCCCCGGCTTCCATGTTGGCGAACATCTGATCAAGTTTTGCCGCCTGCTGGCGCTTATGCTCGGTATCTCGAGAGCGCTGCGATCTGAACTCAGCAACTTCACGTGCCTTCTTTTCGCTCTCAAGCACGATCAGCTCATCGCCCGCATCCGGCGTGCCAGACAGACCCAAGATTTCAACCGGAATAGAAGGCCCGGCCTCTTTGGTTTGCTTGCCGTTTTCATCAACCAGCGCTCGCACCTTGCCAACTTGCTCACCAACAAGAATCGCATCTCCCACGCGCAGCAGTCCGTTTTGGACCAACACAGTCGCAACCGGGCCACGACCTCGGTCTAAGCGAGACTCAACAACCGTACCTCGCGCAGGCCCTGTGTGGACTGCCGTCAACTCCAAGAGCTCCGCTTGCAATAAGACGGCATCAAGCAGTGCATCGATCCCTTCCCCAGAGTGCGCGCTTACAGGGATAAATTGAACATCCCCGCCCCACTCTTCGGGAATGACCTCTCGGCCAGCCAACTCATTTTTCACACGCTCTGGGTCAGCTTCTTCTTTATCGATTTTATTCACAGCAACCACCATCGGCACGCCGGCGGCCTTGGCATGCTGCACTGCTTCTTCAGTCTGTGGCATGACGCCATCATCTGCAGCAACCACCAGAATCACCACGTCGGTGACCTGCGCACCGCGGGCACGCATGCTGGTAAATGCTGCGTGACCGGGCGTATCAATGAAGGTCACCATGCCGTTATCGGTGGTGACGTGATATGCGCCAATGTGCTGCGTAATGCCACCGGCTTCGCCAGCGGCGACACGCGCTTTTCGGATGCGATCAAGCAACGATGTCTTACCGTGATCAACGTGCCCCATCACCGTGACAACCGGAGCACGGGGTGACTGCTCCCCTCTGACTTCCTCAAAATCACCGAGCACCTCTTGCTCGAGTGCATCATCGGCAACGACTTCAATCTTGTGACCCATTTCTTCGACAACAAGCACGGCCGTGTCTTCATCGAGTACTTGGTTGATGGTTGCCATGACACCCATCTTCATCAAGACCTTGATCAATTCTCCAGACTTCACCGCCATCTGATTGGCCAGCTCAGCCACGGTCACAGGACCAGAAATCTTCACATCACGAATGATGGGCGCTGCTGGCTTTTCAAACTTGTGTGAAGACAATTCCTCGGCTGCTTTGCCTGGCTTGCGCCGTCCGCGCATCTTCGGGCCACGCTCATCATCCACCGGTACGCGACCGCGCTTTTCGTCGCGCTTCGACAGGGGTTTACCATGCCGTTTCGGCTCATCATCACCGCTACGCTCGCGCTTCGCATGCGGATCTTTCTTATGGCGCTTGCCATCACCTTCTTTCGGCGGCGGAGGTGGTTCGACAAACGCAGGGTCAGGTGTAGTAACGACCGGTTCAGGAGCCGAGTCGACTTCAGCGCTGTCAGCTGCAGGTTCGGCGGCCGTTTCGGCTGCCTTTGCCGCGGCTTCTTCCGCACGCTTCGCTGCCTCGAGGGCTTCCTGTTCCTCGCGCGCCTTCGCCTCTTCAAGTTCGCGCTGCTTTTCCGCTTCAGCGGTTAGATCGCGATGCACATAGGTGCGTTTCTTGCGGACCTCAACATTGACGGCACCGGTGCCGGCCTTAATGGTCGACGTTGACTTCCTGCGCAATGTGACTTTTGCTGGCTCGGCAGCAACCCGTGTCTGGCCCGACCGAATGTGCGCCAGTAATTTCTGCTTCTCATCATCTGTCACAACGTCATCGGCAGAAGATTTTGAAACCCCTGCGTCTGTCATTTGTGCCAGAAGTTGTTCAGCTGGAATACCAACGACGGACGCCAGCTGTTTGACTGTTGTTTGCGACAAAACTTACTCCTGCTCGCTCTTGGCTTCTTCGCCTGCTTCCGCATCCTCTGCGTCGTCTGCGAACCACGGCTCTCTAGCCTTCATAATCAGCGCCGCTGCAGACGCTTCATCAACGCCCTCAATCTCTGTCAGTTCATCCACCGACAACTCTGCCAACTCATCCATGGTGCACACACCACGATCTGCCAGTTTATATGCAAGCCCAGGACTCATGCCCTCCATCGCCAGAAGATCATCGGCGGGCTCTCGCGACTCCTCACCGGCAAGCGCGGACGTTAACAGCACGTCACGTGCCCGAGCTCGGAGTGTCTCAACAAGCTCTTCATCAAACCCTTCAATGGCAAGCATTTCCTCGACAGGAACATAGGCCACTTCATCAATCGAAGTGAATCCTTCATCAACCAAGATCCGCGCCAATTCATCATCGGCGTCGAGGCGCACCATGAACATGTTGACCAGTTTTTCAGACTCGGCTTCTTGGCGCTCGACGGCCTGATCTTCACTCATGACATTGAGTTTCCAGCCGGTGAGATCAGACGCTAAGCGTACATTTTGTCCGCCGCGACCAATGGCCTGGGCCAAATTATCATCTGCGACAGCGACATCCATCGAACGGTTGTCTTCATCCATCACGATCGATGACACCTCAGCCGGCGCCATGGCATTGATCACCAATTGCGCTGGATTGTCATCCCACAACACGATATCGACACGCTCACCGTTCAACTCATTGGAGACGGCCTGCACGCGCGCACCCCGCATGCCCACACAAGCACCGACCGGATCAATCCGACCGTCGTTGGTTTTCACAGCAATTTTTGCGCGCATGCCCGGATCACGCGCCGCACCCCGAATCTCGATGGTCTCTTCGGCGATCTCAGGAACTTCGATCTTAAACAATTCAACGAGGAACTCAGGCGAGTTCCGTGACAAAACCAGTTGAGGGCCGCGACCCTCGGTCCGAATCTCTTGCAAGATGGCACGAACACGATCGTTGACCCGAAAAATCTCTCGACCAATTAAATTCTCACGGGGTAAGAGTGCCTCGGCCGCTCCACCTAAATCGACGATGACTGCATCGCGAGTGACTTTCTTGACAGATCCGTTGATCAACGTCAGTAAGCGGTTTTCATAGTCGGCGACGACTTTTTCACGCTCCGCCTCCCGCACTTTCTGTACGATCACTTGCTTGGCTGTTTGCGCCTCAATCCGGCCAAAGTCTTCAGACTCGATTTGAATAGAGTGCTCATCACCAACCTTTAACTCCGGGTCAATCTCGCGGGCTTCTTCAGTAGTGAGCTCACAACCTAGGATTGCCAAATGGTCATCAGGCACAACAACCCAGTGGCGGAAAGTCTCGTATTCGCCGGAGGCAGGATCAATCACAACGCGGATGTCAGCCTCTTCACCTTCAAACCGCTTACGTGTCGCAGTCGCCAGCGCCTGCTCAATCGCTTCAAATACAATGCTCTTCGGGATGCCTTTCTCATTTGAGAACAATTCGACAACCTGAAGAATTTCCTTACTACCCATGCTTGCTTCCGCCTACGTCTGTGACATCTGTCACGATTAATTGACCTCGTTCAATCTGCTCTTCTGGAAACTCATATTCAGTTTCGTCTTGCTGTAAGAGCACCGCTTGATTCTCAACTCCGGCAATCACACCGGTAAAATTCTTTCGTCTTTCAAAGGGGATCTTGAGCTTGATCCGAGCTTGGTATCCAACAAAGCGCTCAAAGTGTGCCAGTGTGTGGAGTGAGCGCTCGATACCCGGCGACGACACCTCCAGTGTGTACCGTTCGGGCAACGGATCCTCAACATCCAACACCCGTGAAACCTGTCGACTGACGCTTTCACAGTCTTCAACGGAGACTGGACGGTCTTGATGATCAATCACCAATCGAAGTGTCGATCGATTTCCTGTGCCAATGATTTCGATCGCCCACAGTTCCAAGCCGAGCGCAGTCACAGTCGGTCCGAGTAAATCGGTCAGTTGTTGCTGCTTTGGTGTCATTTTCGATCCGCCAAAAATGAAAAAACCCCATAATGGGGTTCTCGCTCTGCGTATTCCCTTTCAACCACTTTGGATAAAACGCAACTTTATCCAGAGCCCCCTCGTCGAAAGAGGGCGCATTATGCAGAAATCAAGGCGCAAGATCAATGCTACGCGTGGACCCGGCGATCCACAGAGCAATGCTCACCGTGTTGACACAATAAGTTACGAAGCACTGCATCGCGACGCTCGTTCATATCATGCGCGCGATCAGGCGTTGGATAGGGGCGAAAACTCCAAAGACGAACGTCTCTCAAAAAACGAACGATACCGACCGGCCGACCATGACGAAACACCTCAAAGCTTCGTCGTCCCAAACGTTGAATCGTCAACATCACGCTCCTCCTTTCGGTTTTATTATTCTCTTTGTGCGTTTAAAGGTAGTGGGCACGCAGGTGTTTTTCAACGCACAGAGGTCGAAGGGCTCTGTGCAGATGCGACACCAATTAACCGATGCGATCCCATAAAACGGCCGACCACAACATAATGACCAAGGCCAGTGATACAAAGACAGCGGCGGACCCTAAATCTTTGGCGCGTCCAGATAATTGATGTGGCTCATCACCAACGCGATCCACCACCGCCTCAACAGCTGAATTTAAGAGCTCAACAATCACAACCAAAAGCAGCGAAGCAATTAAAACTGCGATTTCAAACGGATCTCGACCCAGCCACACGGCAAAGGGCATCAAGGTGACGGCCAGAACGACCTCTTGTCGGAATGCGGACTCATATTTCCAAGCCGCACGAAATCCCTTTGCGGAATATCCGGCTGCTTTGATCACCCGAGTCAGTCCCTGATTACCAGGTTTCGCCATTGACGACTCCAGACTTGGGTCCGTAACACGGACACTGCAGGATCAGATGGTGCCGAAGGCCGGACTTGAACCGGCACGAGCATTGCTCACTACCCCCTCAAGATAGCGTGTCTACCAATTCCACCACTTCGGCAAGGGATGCGCAGAGTAATGAGCCCCGTGCAAAAAATCAAGATTCAGTCAACAGTTGTCGGAATCTCTGGTGGAGCTGGCTCACCGGTCTGCTCAACAGGAATTTCAGGGAGACCCACCGTCCCTGCCTCTACAGCCTTTTGTTTTGCAACCATGGCAAGACCAAGGCTGGTTGCGAAAAACAAAGCTGCAAGTCCCGCCGTGAGCTTGACCAAAAAGCCCCCGGCGCCAGCGGATCCAAACACGGTTTGCGAAGCACCACCGCCAAAAGATGCCCCTGCATCGGCTCCCTTGCCTTGTTGCAAAAGCACAAGTCCGATGACGGCAGCACCAATGATCACGTGTACGATTAAAAGAACGGTTTCCATTATCTCTGTTCCCAGGCAGCCACGATGGCTGCGAATTTTTCAATATCTAATGAGGCGCCACCCACCAGTGCCCCTGACACGGCCTGCGACGCAAACACATCTGGAGCGGACTCTGGCGACACGCTTCCTCCATAGAGCACCACTGCATCGTCACGATCCAATATCGCCCGAATGGTTGTGTGCATGGTGTCAATATCCGATTGACTGGCCGACAACCCGGTTCCAATGGCCCAGACTGGCTCGTAGGCCACCACCAGCCCATCTAAATCAAGCCCTGCTGTCAGTACAGGCGCTAATTGCGCATCGACGACCTCAATGGCCCGACCCTGGTCCCGATCGTCACGCGTTTCACCAACACACAAAATCGGGAACAGACCTGCCTCAAGCACTGCTTGTAGCGCCGGTATCAATGTATCCGTTGTCTCTGAAAATCGCTGACGTCGCTCTGAGTGCCCAAGCACCACAAATTGACAACCGGCGTCACGCGCCATCGCTGCATTGACACATCCTGTCTGCGCCCCAAATGGGTCGCCAACACAATCCTGTAATCCAACCATGACTGGAGAGCCTTTGAGCACCTCACCCACAGTCTGCTGCCAGATCACAGGTGGACAGACACCAACACGCGTGGTGGGTTGTACCGGCAACTCAGCAAGTGACTCCGCGAGAGTACGCGCCTCTTCACGCAACGTATTCATCTTCCAGTTGCCGATGATCATCCGGTTCTCTCCACTACGGGGCGCGTACGTTACGCGATTGTCGCCACGTTTTCCACCGAGTCGGCGATTTGTCGCGCATGCACACTGACCGACTGGTCCGGCCCCTCAACCATCACGCGAACAACCGGTTCTGTTCCCGATGGGCGAAGCACTACGCGACCCTGATCACCCAATGCCTGCTCAACCTGCTCGACCGCTGCCACAACCGAAGGATGCGCCAGATGTTCTGGATCGACTAGCGGCACATTGACCAGGACTTGTGGATACTTCTTCATACCAAGACGGGCCTGACTGAGTGTCATGCCGGATTGGCGCAACGCGTTGACGACCTGCAAGGCCGCGACAATTCCGTCACCGGTCGATGTCAAATCTGAGCAAATAATATGTCCAGAAGTCTCTCCACCTAATGACCAGTCACGCGCTGTCATTGCCTCAATAACGTACCGATCACCGACCTGAGTGCGGACAAAAGGAATCTGCATGTCAGCCAACGCGTGCTCGAGTCCTAAATTCGTCATCAGGGTTCCAACCACGCCTCCGTGCATCCGTCCCCGCTGATGCCGTGCCGAAGCGATAATGAAAAGCACCTCATCACCATCCACTAATGTCCCGGCCTCATCGACCAGGACCACCCGATCGGCATCACCATCGAGTGCGATACCAAGATCAGCCTGCTGACTTACCACAGCCTCAACCAAGGCACCCGGTGAGGTCGAGCCCACGCCGTGATTAATATTCAAACCATCGGGCGCCACACCAATGCTCTGAACCTCAGCGCCCAGCTCACTGAAAACTTTCGGTGCAATTTGATATGCCGCTCCGTGCGCACAATCGAGAACCACCTTCAGCCCACTCAAATCAGTGCCAAGCCGCAGCGTGTGCTTGCAAAATTCAATATACCGACCTGCAGCATCATTGGCGCGCGAGGCTCGACCCAGCAGTGGGCCGCTGACCGTTTCAAACCCCTGATTCACCCAGGATTCGATCTCGACTTCCATGGCGTCTGGCAGCTTGGTTCCATGTTCATCAAAAAACTTAATGCCATTGTCTTCGTAGGTGTTGTGACTGGCACTGATCACAATGCCGCCAGCTGCTGAAAATGTACGCGTTAAATAGGCAACCGCAGGGGTTGGCATTGGACCGAGCATGACCGGGTCAACGCCGGCCGCGATCAAACCTGCTTCAAGTGCAGTTTCAAACATGTATCCGGAGAGCCGAGTGTCCTTCCCAATCACAACACGCGGACGCCCTGCATGTTTTGCGCGAACCACTTGTCCAAAGGCCCAACCGAGCTTTAAGACGAATTCAGCGGTAATACACCCTTCCCCAACACGGCCACGAATGCCGTCTGTCCCGAAATACTGTCGACTCATTTACTGCATTCCCTGCGAAATCCCTTGCCATACCGCCAGCGCATCCCGTGTCGCCTCGACATCATGCACTCGGACGACATGCACACCCGCTTGCACAGCCAAGGCGGCAGCCACAGCACTGCCAACCGCACGCTGCTCCACCGGCTGACCTGTCAGCTCTCCAATCATCCGTTTTCTCGACACACCGATCATGATCGGATAGCCCGTTTTCACAAACGCGTTCAAATTCTGAAAAAGCGCTAAATTATGCGCCAGCGTTTTGCCAAAACCAAATCCTGGATCAAGCGCCACCTGATCTGCCTCGATGCCGGCTTCAAGACAAGCCGCAACGCGTTGCATGAGCCAATCCAAAACAGTACGCACGGGATCATCATAGGTGGGTGCAACTTGCATGGTTTGCGGCGTCCCTTGCATGTGCATCAAGCACACAGGCAATCCGGTTGCGGCCGCGACCTCAAGTGCGTTGTCACGTGTGAGCGCCCTCACATCATTGATGCAATGTGCACCCTGCTCTGCTGATTGCTGCATGACAGAGGGCGTTGAGGTATCTACAGACAGAACACAGTCAAACCGTGTCGACAGCGCTTCGATGACAGGGATGACACGCTCGAGCTCAAGATGCTCCGGCACTGGATCCGCACCAGGACGTGTGCTTTCTCCACCCACATCCAAAATATGCGCTCCAGCCTCTACAAACCGGGCCGCCTGATCGATGACTGCATCCATTTTGACGGCACTGTTAAACAGTTGCCCGCCATCTGAAAATGAATCCGGGGTGATGTTCAAGACGGCCATGATCCGAGGCTCATTCAGCCCCAGATCATGCCAGGTTCGTGATGTACGCACGTTCAGTGTGTGGTCGCTTCGCCACCTTTTGGCGCATCACGATCACTTGCAGAGACATCCGCTTCCTTCAGGTCGTCATTGGCATCTGGCTGACCACCTTGTGGCTTATCGCGGTCGTCCCACCCTTCGGGAGGGCTCGGCTTCTTGCCTTCCATGATCTCATCGATCTGGTTGGTATCGATGGTTTCATACTCCATCAAGGCATCCGCCATCAGATGTAACTTGTCCATGTTGTCTTCAAGCGTTTTCTTCGCTGTCTGGTAACACGAATCCAAGATGTCTTTGACCTCCTGATCAATCAATCGCGCTGTATCGTCTGACTGATTGTGTGCCGGACGACCCATCGAGCGCCCCAAGAAGGGCTCATTGTCATCCTCGTCATACATCTGAGGGCCCATTTTTTCAGACAGACCCCACTTGGTCACCATGTTGCGAGCGATTGATGTCGCGCGCTGAATATCATTCGAGGCGCCTGTGGTCACACCGTCCGCGCCCAACGTGAGCTCCTCAGCAATCCGGCCGCCGTACAGTGAGCAAATCTGACTGATCAAACCACGCTTGGAATGGCTGTACTTATCTTCTTCAGGTAAGAACATAGTCACACCCAACGCACGTCCGCGAGGAATGATGGAGACCTTGTACACAGGATCGTGCTCTGGCATGAGCCGACCCACAATCGCGTGACCTGCCTCGTGGAAGGCGGTGTTCCGTTTTTCAGACTCTTTCATGACCATCGAACGCCGCTCTGCGCCCATCATGATCTTATCTTTGGCCTGTTCGAAGTGACTCATCGCCACGACGCGCGTATTTGCTCGCGCTGCAAACAATGAAGCCTCATTCACCAAGTTCGCCAAATCGGCACCAGAAAATCCAGGCGTTCCACGCGCAATGATGGCTGGGTCCGCTTCCGGCGACACAGGCACCTTCTTCATGTGCACTTTCAAAATCTGTTCGCGCCCACGAATATCTGGCAAACCAACAACCACCTGTCTGTCGAAACGACCGGGCCGCAACAACGCCGAGTCCAGGACATCCGGACGGTTGGTCGCTGCAATCACAATGACACCATCGTTGACATCAAATCCATCCATCTCAACCAGAAGCTGGTTCAGTGTTTGCTCACGCTCATCGTGTCCACCGCCGAGACCCGCTCCCCGCTGTCGGCCAACCGCATCAATCTCATCGATAAAGATGATACAAGGGGCTTGTTTCTTGGCTTGCTCAAACATGTCGCGCACACGTGAGGCACCGACACCGACGAACATCTCAACAAAATCTGAACCCGAGATTGTGAAGAAAGGCACTTTTGCTTCACCGGCAATCGCCTTCGCCAGCAATGTCTTACCGGTGCCCGGAGGACCTGCCATCAGGACGCCTCTTGGGATCCGACCACCCAATCTCTGGAATTTTCCAGGATCTTTGAGGAATTCAACAAGCTCAGCCACATCGTCTTTCGCTTCGTCACAGCCGGCCACATCACCAAAAGTGGTCTTGATTTGATCTTCACCAATCAAGCGTGCTTTTGATTTTCCAAATGACATCGGACCGCCGCGACCGCCACCCATGCCGCCCTGCATTTGGCGCATGAAGAACATGAAAATGGCCAAAATGATGAGGACTGGGAATGCAGCCACGAGTAACTGCATCCAAATGGACTGCTGCTCTGGCTTACGTCCCTCGACCACCACATTATGCTGCAGCAAATCATCCATCAGACGGGGATCTTCCACATTGGGCCGCACCGTCTCATACACATCACCATTGGAGCGGGTTGCGATGATGGTCTGCCCATCGATCACCACACGTCGGATCTGATCACGATTCACTTCTTCCACAAACTGGGAGTAGTTGACTTGCTGCGACTGCGTCTCAACGCTGAAATTGTTGAATACTGTCAACAATACGGCTGCAATTACCAACCACAGAACTAAATTTCTGGCCATGTGCTTCTCCATTCCTGTCAAGGAGCCCGAACCCCTCAATATACAGGGATTTATTTGGGCGTTACACCCGAAATCAATGATTCACCCAGCGCGAAAGCCACTTGCCAAAAGATAGGTTTCACGACTGCGCGCTCGGGACGCATCTGGTTTTCTGGTTTTAACAACAGAAAAATTGGCACGGAGGTCTGCCAAAAAAGCATCGAAGCCCTCACCTTGAAAGACCTTGATCAAAAAACAGCCATCCGGTTTCAAAGCGGTTCTCGCAAACTCAAGCGCCAGTTCACACAAATACATGGCACGCGGTTGGTCCACAGAACGATTGCCCGACAGATTCGGTGCCATATCCGAGAGCACCACATCCACCGCTCGACCGTTCAATCGCGCATTCAGTGCGTCTAATACGGCATCCTCAGTAAAGTCGCCGAGAATGATCTCAACATCGGCAATCGAATCCATGGGCAAAATATCGAGCGCAAATACGGCGCCTGTTGGGCCAGTCCATTGCGCAACCAGCTCAGTCCAACCACCAGGCGCCGCGCCAAGATCAACAACGACATCTCCTGGCTGGATCAACTGGTCCTTAGCTTGCACCGCCTCAAGTTTAAAACTCGCGCGCGAGCGCCGACCTTCAGCCTGCGCTTTTTGCACGTACTGATCGTCAAAGTGCTCTTTCAACCATCGGCTACTGGACTTGGATCGTGCCATCTTTTGCTCTACACTCGCGCGCCCCTTAGAGGAGACACTTATGTTAACGCCAGAACGCAAAAAGCAGATGCGGGCGATTGGACATCATCTCAAACCTGTGGTTTTGGTCGGCGACCAAGGCATGTCCACAGGTGTGCTCGAGGAATTGAATCGAGCACTCAACGATCATGAACTGATTAAAGTCAAAATTCGCGCTGAGCGCGAGACCCGCAAGCTCTTAATTGATTCGCTCTGTGAAGAAACGGGCGCGCATTGCATCCAATCCACAGGAGCCATGGCACTTTTATTTCGCGCTGCTGAGCAACCAAACCCGCGCCTCTCGAATCTCATCCGACCGCTCTAGCCTACACGTGCTCGACTGAGTCAATTTCGAACGTCACAACACCGCCGGGTGTTGTGACCGCGACCTCATCACCTTCTTCTTTACCAATCAGTGCGCGTGCGATCGGACTTGTGACCGAAATTTTTCCATTTTTCACATCGGCCTCGTCTTCACCGACGATGCGATACGTCACCGACTCATCTGTATCCACATTAATCAAAGTCGCAGTGACACCAAAAATGACTTTACCGGTATTTTCAATCTGGGTGATATCAATGACGTGGGCATGCGATAACTTAGCCTCGATATCTTTAATCCGGCCTTCGCAAAATCCTTGTTGTTCACGCGCCGCGTGGTACTCCGCGTTCTCTTTCAGGTCGCCGTGCTCGCGCGCCTCAGCAATCGCCTGCACGATCCGCGGCCGCTCGATCTGCTTCAAGCGCTGCAGCTCATCACGAAGTGCCTTTTCACCGGCCTGTGTCATTGGAATCTTATTCATAGTCTGGCCCTAATATTTGAGTTCGACCCGCTGATGCAGATCCTGCAAACGACGTACCTCGCGCTCATCGCCGAACTTCAGCGCACGCACGATTGATTCGCCGCCCGCTAAGGTGGTGGTGTAACACACTTTATGATTTAACGCCGAACGTCGAATCGTCGCAGAATCCGTAATCGCCTGTCGACCCTCTGTCGTATTGACAATGAATGCAATCGAATCGTTTTTGATCATATCGACGATATTCGGACGACCTTCCAGCACCTTATTCACGCGCTCGCATCCAATCCCCGCCTCGGTCAAATAGTCACTGGTACCACCGGTGGCAACCAGGCTAAAGCCCATTTCAACCAATGACTTGGCAACCCCCAGCATCCGTGGTTTATCCGCATCGCGTACGGAGATAAATGCCCGACCGATGGTTGGCAAGCGATCGCCTGCGGCTGCATGTGCTTTTGCGAAGGCCTCGTCAAAACTATCGCCGGTGCCCATCACCTCACCCGTCGACTTCATTTCAGGACCTAAAATCGGGTCCACGCCTGGGAATTTCGCAAACGGGAAGACCGACTCTTTGACGCTGAAAAAGGGAGGGATACGCTCGCACGTGACGCCTTGGTCTGCCAGCGAGGTACCCGCCATGCACCGCGCTGCAATCTTGGCAAGAGAGACACCGATGCACTTTGACACAAAAGGAACCGTCCGCGATGCCCGCGGATTGACCTCAATCACAAACACGTCCTCTCCCTGGACGGCCATTTGGACATTCATGAGACCGACCACGTTCAACTCACGGGCCATCCGAATCACCTGATCCCGAATCACATCCTGGATATGGGACGGCAAACTATACGGCGGCAACGAACACGCAGAATCTCCTGAATGCACCCCAGCTTGCTCGATATGCTCCATGATGGCGCCAATGACGACGTGCTCTCCATCACTGACCGCATCCACATCGATTTCAATCGCCGGATCAAGAAAATGATCGAGTAACACAGGCGAGTCATCACTCGCGATGACCGCCTCTTGCAGATACCGCTTCAATTCCGACATTGTCGAGACCACTTCCATGGCGCGTCCACCGAGTACATACGATGGACGCACGACCAATGGGAAGCCAATTTGCTCAGCCAGTGCGAGCCCCTCGTCAAGACTCCGCGCAGTCGCATTGGCCGGTTGACGAAGTCCCAATCGAGTCACCATCTGCTGGAATCGTTCGCGATCTTCAGCGCGATCGATGGCCTCTGGTGAGGTGCCAATGATGGGAACACCGGCCGCTTCGAGTGCACGCGCTAACTTGAGTGGTGTTTGACCGCCAAATTGAACAATCACGCCCTTGGGTCGCTCAAGATCAACGACCGCGAGCACATCTTCCAGGGTCAAGGGCTCAAAATACAGACGATCAGAGGTGTCATAATCTGTTGACACAGTTTCCGGATTACAGTTCACCATAATGGTTTCAAAGCCATCTTCACGCATGGCAAAAGCCGCATGCACACAGCAGTAATCGAACTCAATCCCTTGGCCAATCCGGTTGGGGCCACCGCCAAGCACCATAATCTTGTCACGTGATGACGGCGCCGCCTCGCACTCGTCTTCATAGGTGGAGTAGAGGTAGGCAGTGGGTGTCGCAAACTCGCCCGCACAGGTATCGACCCGCTTGAATACGGGACGCACATCAAATTTCAGTCGACGCTCGCGCAATTCTTTTTCAGACACATCCAGCAAGCTTGCAAGCCGCTGATCTGAAAATCCTTTTCGCTTCAAACGCCATAAGCCATCACGGTCTAAATCAGACAATGCGATTTCAGACAGTTGTGCTTCTTCCCAAACCAAGTCTTCAATTTGTGCGAGGAACCAGGGATCGATCTTGGACACCTGGAACACATCGTCCATGCTCATTCCAGAGCGGAAGGCATCGGCAACGCACCAGAGTCTGCGGGGTCCTGGATTGGCTAACTCGTGACGCATGGCCTGAACGGACTCGTCGTTATCCCAGCCAAATGCAGGATCAAGACCCGAGACTCCGATCTCGAGCCCGCGCAATGCTTTTTGTAAGGACTCCTGGAAACTCCGACCGATTGCCATGACTTCACCGACTGATTTCATCTGTGTCGTCAAGCGACTGTCGGCTTGTGGGAATTTTTCAAACGTAAACCGCGGCACCTTGGTCACGACATAATCGATCGAGGGCTCAAAGGAGGCCGGTGTTGCACCGCCTGTGATCTCATTGGCGAGCTCATCCAAGGTATAGCCCACCGCGAGTTTGGCGGCGACCTTGGCGATCGGAAAGCCAGTTGCCTTCGAGGCCAATGCAGACGATCGCGATACACGTGGATTCATCTCAATCACGATCAGTCGACCGGTTTCAGGATTCACCGCAAACTGCACATTCGAGCCACCGGTCTCAACACCGATTTCGCGCAGCACCTCGATCGAGGCATTCCGCATCAACTGATACTCTTTATCAGTCAGAGTCTGTGCGGGGGCCACGGTAATGGAATCCCCTGTATGCACACCCATCGGATCTAAGTTTTCGATGGAGCATACGATGATGCAGTTGTCTTTTCGGTCACGCACCACCTCCATCTCAAACTCTTTCCAACCGAGTAATGACTCATCAATCAACAACTCATTGGTTGGCGATAAGTCCAAACCGCGCTCGCAAATCTCCTCGAACTCTTCGCGGTTATAGGCAACACCGCCGCCAGAGCCTCCCATGGTGAAGGATGGTCGAATAATGCAGGGGAATCCAAGATCATCAGCTGCAGCACGTGCCTCTTCGAGACTGTGCGCGATGTGGCTTCTCGGCGTATTCAAGCCAATCGCTTTCATTGCTTTGTCGAACCGATCACGATCTTCTGCTTTATCGATGGCATCGGCGTTGGCGCCAATCAGCTGCACACCATGGGCAGCCAGTACACCCTCTCGATCCAGATCCAACGCGCAATTCAGTGCGGTTTGTCCGCCCATGGTTGGCAGCAGCGCACTTGGCTTTTCTTTCTCAATCACCTTGGCGACTGATTGCCATCGGATTGGCTCGATATAGGTTGCATCTGCCATGGCAGGATCTGTCATGATGGTTGCCGGGTTCGAGTTCACGAGAATCACCCGGTACCCTTCCTCTCGAAGGGCCTTGCAGGCCTGTGCTCCGGAGTAATCGAATTCACATGCCTGCCCAATCACAATCGGTCCGGCACCAATGATTAAAATGGATTCAAGATCGGTGCGTTTGGGCATTAGCGGGCCTCCATGAGCTGGATAAACTGATCAAACAGCGGCGCCACATCGTGCGGGCCCGGACTGGCTTCAGGATGGCCCTGAAAACTGAATGCAGGAACATCGGTGCGCCGAATTCCCTGTAACGAGCCATCGAATAGTGACTTGTGCGTCATTTCCAGTGTGGCCGGCAACGACGATTCCTCAATCGCAAATCCATGATTTTGGCTGGTGATCATCACGCGACCCGAGGCGAGATCTTGAACCGGATGGTTGGCACCATGATGGCCAAACTTCATCTTCACAGTCTGCGCACCAGAGGCCAACCCGAGGAGCTGGTGCCCTAAGCAGATACCAAAGATTGGAATTCCAGTCTTCAAAAGCGCTTGAATCGCGTCGATGGCATAGGTGCAGGGCTCTGGATCACCGGGCCCGTTGGATAAAAAGACACCGTCTGGGTTCAGGTCCAAGACCTCACTCGCTGGAGTGTGTGCAGGCACCACCGTCAATCGACACCCCCGCGACGCGAGCATCCGCAGAATATTGCGTTTGACGCCAAAGTCATAGGCAACCACATGAAAACGTGCTTCAGGAGGCGTCACAAATCCAGTATCAAGTGACCACTCACCTTCCGACCAGGCGTATGCGCTCGGTACTGTCACCTCTTTGGCCAGATCCATACCAGACAGCCCTGGGAACGCTTGAAGCGCCGCGCGTGCATCCTCAAAAGAGGCATCGCCAGCAACGATGACACCGGCCTGCGCCCCGTTCTCTCTCAAAATCCGGGTGAGTTTTCGTGTGTCAATTTCAGCAATCCCAACCACTCCCTCAGTCTTCAGGTAGGTATCAAGCGATTGTTCCGCCCGGTAATTGCTATGCGCGAAGGGTAAATCGCGAATGATCAGCCCACCGGCATGGATGCGGTCTGATTCTTGATCCTCAGCGTTCACACCAACATTGCCAATATGGGGATACGTCAGGGTGACCAACTGACGCGCATATGAGGGATCCGTCAGGATTTCTTGATACCCAGTGAGTGCAGTATTAAAAACCACTTCGCCGACCGAAAAGCCGTCGGCACCAATCGAGCGGCCGGCGAACTCGGTGCCGTCGGCCAAAATTAACATAGCAGGAGAAGTCAACCGGAGGTCCTCTGTCTTAACAGACTCGACAGGCGCCGAGCGATTGAGGGCGCATTGTAGGGAGATGGACTGCAAAAGTCCATGGATCATTCCGGGTTGATCAGTTCAAACCCAGCACATCTCGCATGCTGTACAAACCGGGCGTCTTCTCGGACACCCAAATCGCGGCTCTCACTGCGCCATCAGCAAAGGTCCGTCGACTCGACGCCTTATGGGTTATTTCAACCCGCTCACCCTCAGAGGCGAACAGCACGGTGTGTTCACCGACCACATCACCGGCACGCATGGTTGCAAAGCCGATTTGATCCCGGGGACGCGCACCGGTCTGGCCTTGGCGACCAAACACCGCCACATCATCCAGCGTCCGGTCGAGAGCATGTGCAACTGTCCGACCCATGGCAAGTGCCGTGCCACTGGGCGCATCGACCTTATGACGATGATGCGTCTCGAGCACCTCAACATCGACAGTATCACCGAGAACACGTGCCGTCCGATCCAGTAAATCCAGAACCACGTTGACACCCACACTGAAATTCGGCGCATAGACAATGGGTATATGGCGCGCAGCCTCCTCGATCGCCCCCTCCTCATCGGCAGAAAACCCGGTTGTGCCGATCACACAGGGCATACCGTGCTCTACGCAGTGTGCGAGATTCGCAAGTGTCGACTCAATCGTTGTAAAGTCGATTAACACATTGGCACCATCGAGCGCCTCGAGATCAGTCACTACCGGCGCTCCGCTGCGAGGACGCCCCACAAGTTCTGCGGCATCCACGCCGGCTAATGAGGATCCCTCACGAACAGTCGCCCCAATCAAGTGCGCACCTTCTGTATCCAGAGTCGCCTCAATCAGTGCACGCCCCATCCGGCCACCTGCGCCGGTTATCGCCACCTGTGCCATCAGAATTTCATTTCATCAAAGAATGACTTGACGCTGTCAAACCACCCTTCTCGCTTGGGAGCGTGTGTTTTGTGGTTCAACGTCTGATGCAGCTCTTGCATGAGCTCGCGCTGCTTTCCAGTCAGGTTGACTGGCGTCTCCACGACCACTCGGCACAATAAATCACCTTGCACTCCGCCACGCACTGGCTTCACACCCTTCGAACGAACGCGGAATAACTTTCCTGTCTGAGTGCCTTCAGGCACCTTCACTTTGACGCGCCCATCAAGCGTTGGCACCTCAAGCTCACCGCCAAGTGCGGCATCCGTAAATGAAATCGGAACTTCACAATACAGGTCTTTACCATCCCGCTTAAAAATGCGGTGTTCTTTGACATTGGCCTGTACGTATAGATCACCGGCTGGGCCACCATTGACGCCGGCTTCACCTTCACCAGACAGCCGAATCCGATCGCCGGTATCAACGCCTGCAGGGATTTTAACCGACAAGGTTTTGGTTTCTTCTTTCCGCCCTTGGCCTCGACAGTCAGTGCACGGATCGGTGATCACTTTGCCCTGACCATGGCACCGCGGACAGGTTTGTTGAATGGCAAAAAACCCTTGCTGCATCCGCACCTGACCTTGCCCGTTACAGGTCTGACAGGTTTTCGGTGATGAGCCAGGCTTGGCACCCGAGCCCCCACAGGTGTCGCATTCGGTTAACCTTGGGACACGAATGGTCTTCTCGGCACCAAATACAGCCTCTTCAAGCGTCAGATCGAGGGTATAGCGGAGATCGCTGCCACGATGCACAGAGGACCGACCGCCTCCGCCCGGGCCACCGCCGCCAAAAATGTCTCCAAAGACGTCGCCAAAGATGTCAGAAAAACTTGCGCCATCGGCATGGAAGCCACCGCCCCCCATGCCCCCTTCAAAGGCATCGTGCCCATATCGATCATAGGCTGCGCGCTTCTCGGGGTCAGACAAGACCTCGTAGGCTTCAGACAGTTCTTTGAACTTTGCCTCTGCCTCGGCATCGCCCGGATTACGGTCCGGGTGATACTTCATCGCATGCCGCCGATAGGCTTTTTTCAGCTCACCCTCAGACACATCTTGCGATACTCCGAGAGTCTCGTAGTAATCCTGTTTAGCCACTCAGCGCTCCTTCCATGGGAAATGAGGATGTCTCCTCACTTCTTTTCGTCATCCTTCACTTCTTCAAACTCGGCATCGACCACATCTTCATCGGCCTTCGCGTTGTCTTGACCCGCACCCGAGGCGACGTCCTCGCCACCCTGATCCGCAGCCGCATAGAGCTTCTCAGCAATTTTTGCCGACGCTTCTGTTAAAGCCGTTGTCTTCGCTTGAATTTGCTCTTTGTCATCGGCTTTGAGCGCCTCTTCAAGCTCAGCAATTGCAGCCTCAACCGGTGCCTTTTCATCCTCGGTCAGCTTATCACCTGCCTCGGTCATGGATTTCCGGGTCGCGTGAATCATTCCATCAGCCGCATTGCGCGCGGCGATCAATTCCTCAAACTCACGATCTGCGTCCGCATTGGCTTCTGCATCCTTCACCATTTGTTCGATCTCATCATCTGAGAGTCCAGACGACGCCTTGATCACAATGGACTGCTCTTTGCCAGTCGCCTTGTCTTTTGCAGACACGTTCAGGATGCCGTTGGCATCAATATCAAACGCCACTTCAATCTGAGGCATGCCTCGCGGCGCAGGTGGAATGTCAGCCAAATCAAAGCGACCCAACGACTTGTTTTGAGTCGCTTGCTTACGCTCACCCTGCAACACATGAATGGTGACCGCTGTTTGATTGTCTTCGGCGGTTGAGAACACCTGTGTCTTCTTGGTTGGGATGGTGGTGTTCTTTTCGATCAGCGCAGTCATGACCCCGCCCATCGTCTCGATGCCCAATGACAACGGTGTAACGTCTAACAACAATACATCTTTCACATCACCAGCCAACACCGCACCCTGAATCGATGCACCAATGGCAACCGCTTCATCTGGATTCACGTCGCGGCGCGGCTCCTTGTTGAAGAAACCCTTTACCTTGTCCTGGACCAAGGGCATCCGCGTTTGACCACCGACCAAAATCACATCGTTGACTTCTGACGCGTCGTGCCCTGCGTCTTCGAGAGCCTGCTTCACCGGCCCGAGCGTCCGCTCGACAAGATCCTCAACCAGCGACTCAAGCTTTGAGCGCGTCAGTTTCACATTCATGTGCTTCGGCCCGGATGCATCTGCAGTGATGTACGGCAAATTCACATCGGTCTGCTGACTTGAAGACAACTCAATTTTTGCCTTTTCAGCGGCTTCCTTCAGACGCTGCATCGCCAAGGGATCACCCTTCAAGTCCATGCCTTGCTCTTTGTGGAAGGTTTCCGCCAAATAATCGATCACGCGCATGTCGAAATCTTCCCCACCAAGGAAGGTATCGCCGTTGGTCGACAACACTTCGAATTGATGCTCACCGTCAACTTCAGCGATTTCGATGATGGAAATATCGAAGGTACCGCCGCCGAGGTCGTACACAGCAACAACCGAATCGCCGCGCGCTTGATCCATGCCGTACGCCAAAGCCGCCGCTGTTGGCTCGTTGATGATGCGCTTCACCTCGAGCCCCGCGATTTTTCCGGCGTCCTTTGTGGCTTGGCGCTGGCTGTCATTGAAGTACGCAGGAACTGTGATCACTGCCTCAGTGACCGCTTCACCGAGATAATCCTCGGCTGTTTTCTTCATCTTCTTAAGCACTTCAGCCGACACTTGCGGTGGTGCGAGTTTCTCACCCTTAATCTCAACCCACGCATCGCCGTTGTCAGCCCCGACGATTTTGTACGGCACCATCTTGATGTCTTTTTGCACAACATCGTCTTTGAATTTACGGCCGATCAACCGCTTCACCGCATACACAGTGTTATCAGGATTGGTCACTGATTGCCGTTTGGCTGGCTGCCCAACCAACGTCTCATCGTCGGTGTATGCAATGATCGATGGCGTGGTTCGATCGCCCTCAGCGTTTTCGATCACCCGTGGCTTGTCACCCTCAAGCACAGCCACGCAAGAATTGGTTGTCCCAAGATCGATTCCTATGATCTTACCCATGGTTTGTCCTCTCTATTCATCCATGTCCGGTTTAACCGGCTTACTCGTTTGTTAATTGCGGTCAAGTGAGTGTGTTCAAGTGTCTGCCGGCGCTTTCGTCACCACGACCATCGCCGCTCGCAGTACACGTCCTTCGAGCGTGTATCCCTTCTGCATCACTGCCATCACTGTATTTGGTTCATGCTCTGCGGATTCGACCATGCTCATGGCTTGATGCGCCTGCGGATCGAACGGCTCTCCTGTTGGCTCGATCGGCTGAACACCATGCTTCGCCGCTGTATCCAACAGCAGTTTGTGGGTCATTTGCGTCCCTTCCAGCATGGCTGGGTCAAAGCCCTCGGTGGTCTCAGCCAGTTCAAGTGCCCGGTCCATCGAATCCAAAACAGGCAATAAATCTTTCGCGAATTTCTCGATTGCGTACTTATGCGCACTTTCAACATCACGTTCGGCGCGACGTCTCACATTTTGCAAATCAGCATGCGCACGCAACACTGACTCTTTCAGCTCTTCAATTTGAGTCTCTAAACTGGCGCTGTCCTCTGATGCATCTGACTCGGCTGTGTCAACTGGCGACTCATCGGTCACCTCGGATGTCTCCGCCTCGGTTTCGCTCACCGAATCGTCAGCGTCATTCTGACTGTTGGCGTCCTCGATCGGCTCGTCATCAACGGGCGATTGTTCGTCTGCCATGTTCTCCTCCTTGTTTTGTCCGCGACTGCGCTACACTGTCAACAGACTCGCATGTATAAGGCCAGAATCTTCACTTTCAACACGTATACAGATGCTCACTGAACTGAATGTAAAAAATCTAGCCACGCTCACCTCCGTTGACCTCGAGTTTCAAGATGGACTTGTCGCTGTCACGGGGGATACCGGCGCCGGTAAATCACTGATTCTGGACGCCTTAGAATTGGCGCTCGGAGCGCGAGCGGATACCGGATTGGTGCGTTCAGGCACAGAGCGCGCGCAAATCACAGCGACCTTTGACATCAGCGCACTTCCCGATGCGAAACAGTGGCTCGCCGAAAACGAACTCGACGATGAAGACACCGTGATCCTCCGACGCACAATTACCGCAGAAGGCCGTTCGAAAGCGTTCGTCAACGGAACGCCGCTGACAAATAACCAACTTAAAGAGTTGTCGGATCAATTGGTGTTCATGCACACCCAACATGCCAACCAAAAACTACTGCAAACCAAACATCAATTGGCGTTGGTCGATGCATTTGCCGATCAAGGCGAAGGGTTCCAACGGTATCAGCAGCAATTTACAGCGTGGCGCGCCGCCCTTGATGAATTGAATCAATTGCGGGAAGACACTGCAAAAGCGGATGCGGAACGCGAACTCTTGAGCTTTCAGGTCGAGGAGCTTGATCAACTCAACCTGGGCGAAACCGAATTCACAGCGTTGGATGCGGAGCAACGTCAACTGTCCTCCGGGGAGGCGTTTGTGCGCACGGTCAACACAGCACTTGCACATCTCAACGGCGATGAAACCGACGGATTAATCAGCCACGCGGAGCGGATCGCATCTGATCTAGAGCGACTGTCCAGCGAGCACCAAAGCCTTCGCAATGCATCGGAGTTGATGACAGAGGCGACGATCGCGTTGACTGAGGCGCGTCACGAAGTCCAATCGGCACGCGATCAATTCGACCTGGACCCAGAGCGACTTCACTTTGTCGAAGAACGACTGGCTCAGGTGTTCACGCTGGCACGAAAACACAAGATCGAACCCGAGGATCTGGTCGCACATCACCGCGCACTTCAGTCACGTCTCGATGGCATCGCCAACGCCAATGAACGCATTCCCGAACTCGAGGCGCAGGTCGCAACACATCGATCTGCACTTGAACAGGCTGCAAGTCATCTCACAGAACTTAGAGCAGAGGCGGCACAGACGCTGTCTGCTCAGATCTCGGCGTTACTTCCAGACCTTGGCATGCCACATGCCATGCTCGAGATCGAACTCGTCACACAGGCTGAGCTCACGCTGGGTGGCGCGGAAACTGTGCGCTTTCAGTTTCAGCCAAATCCCGGACAGGCGGGTGGCTCACTTTCGAAGATTGCATCCGGCGGAGAGCTATCCCGTGTCAGCCTCGCGATCCAGGTCATCACGGCACAACAGATGGCAACACCGACTCTGGTGTTCGACGAGGTGGATGTTGGCATCGGCGGACAGACAGCGGCGCGAGTCGGTCAGCTGCTGAGTAACCTCGCATCGAATGCCCAAGTCTTGGTGGTCACTCACCAACCGCAGGTTGCGGGTCACGCGCATGCGCATCTGCATGTGGAGAAACGCTCAGATGCAGACGTCACTGAAAGCCAAGCCACCTTCCTGACCGAAGATCAGCGTATCAAAGAGATTGCACGGATGCTGGGTGGGCATACCATCACCGAAACCACGTTGACGGCAGCACGCGAATTGCGGGTCACAGAGCCGCACTGAGGCCTCACCCACTCGAAAGCCACTTGTGTGATTACTGGCAGTTCGGGCACACCACGTAAATCACATGCGTGTGATCGACCATTTCACAGCCGTGTTGTGTGGCGATCTGCTCTTGCAACGCCTCAATGTCTGGACTGACATACTCAATCACTGTGTGACACTTCACGCACACCATATGGTCGTGATGATCATCAGGCTTCAACTCAAACACGCTCGTGGTCGCATCAAATTGGTGACGCTCGACCAGACCGGCTTCCTCAAATTGAGTTAGCACGCGATAGATCGTGGCGAGATTGACGTCCACACCCTGTTCATGAAGCTTACGATAGACCACTTCAGCCGACATATGTTCGCCTTCGTTGGACAGCAATAACTGCAACACATGGATGCGTGGCAAGGTCGCTTTCAGGCCGGCTTTTTTCAATTCATCGGTTTCAAACTGCATCTGCGTAGACTCATTGCATGGAGATCTCTATTATTCGGACCTTTAGACCTCATTGGAAGATCTCAATGCGTTTGATTTCGATTTCTATTGTCGCTGCTGTCTCGCTCCTCGTGGGATGCAGCTTTCCGGGCGTGCATAAAAACCCAATTGAGCAAGGAAATCAGCTGATTCCAGAACGAGTCGAACGCGTTGAAGTCGGGATGACACGCGATCAGGTTCGATTCCTGTTGGGTTCTCCCATCACTGTCAACACCTTCAACCCAAATCGCTGGATCTACCTTGAGCGCGTTGATTTTGACGGCGAGATCCGTGAAAACACATTTCTCATCGTCAATTTCACCGATGATCGGGTCGCTGAGATTCAGCGCGAGACCGGCGGTTCTCCTTCGGATCCGCTATCAAAGATCGATACAACTCGACCCGATCCCCCGGATGAAGGATCGTGGTGGTGGCCGTTTTAACACGGACTCCGAATACCCCCATCGGGATCGTTTCTAAATCGATATCTGGAAATTGATCGGCAAGTTTGGACGCGACTGCGGCTTGATAGACTGTGGTGCCCTCCGGGACCTCAAGTTGAACGACCGCTTGCCGTTCCGGTAATGCGTACACCACCTCAACCTGCATGATTTGCCCCGTATAACTGATCCGCTCGATCGCAAAATGCATCGACAAGACTGCCTGCAATCTGCGAGAACACCGCACCAATTGCCATGGCGATCAGCCGTCCCGCAAATTCGAACTCGAGTTCTAAGCTGACCCGGCAGGCATCCGTTCCAACCGCTTCAAACTGCCAATGGCCACCGAGTGCTCGAAATGGACCGTCAACGAGCGACAAATCGATCCGTGTGGGTCGCGTCAGTGTATTCCGCGTTGAAAATGTCTGACGAATGGCACCCTTTTGAATGGTCAGCTCGCCGACGATCTCAGTATCCGAGGCAGAGAGCACCCGAGCGCCAGAGCACCAGGGCAGGAAATCTGGATACGAAGAGAAGTCATTGACTAAATCGAACATCTGTTCTGGTGGGTGCGAAACCAGTGCTGTACGCGTAATCTTGGGCATTCAATCCTCACACGTCATTTGACGAATCGGGAAATATACGTAAAGTCGCCCGCCATGGCCAAAAAACCGAAGACCTCATCCAACCAGATTGCAGCCAATAAGCGCGCGCGATTTGACTATCACATCGACGAAACCTTCGAAGCAGGTCTGTCTTTGCTCGGATGGGAGGTTAAATCCATTCGGGCTGGAAAAGCCAATCTGACCGATACCTATGTGGTGATCCGAAAAGGTGAGGCCTACCTGCTGAACGCACAAATTACACCGCTCGACTCGGCGTCAACGCATGTCATTGCAGACCCCACACGGTCACGAAAGCTGCTCCTACATAAACGGGAATTGGCTGTGATCCATGGCGCATTGAGCCAAAAGGGTCATGCCTGCGTACCGCTCGAAATGTATTGGAAAGGGCCACGCGTCAAATTGAACATTGGCCTGGCTCGTGGCAAAAAGCAGCATGATAAACGGGACACCATCCGAGATCGTGAGTGGCAGATTGAAAAGCAACGCGCTGTCCGTCATCGCGTTCGCTAATGACCGAAGCAGATTGGCTTAAACTTGCACTGCTGTGCCTCGCGGGCGCAGCTTCTCCCGGTCTGTCTTGGCTGATTATCGTGACGATGTCAGCGAACCATGGGCTTCGTGCCGGCTTGGCAGGTGCTGTCGGACACGGCCTTGGCATTACTGTCTTCGCACTCACCACAGTCTTTGGACTGTCAGCAATTCTACTGGCGGCCCCTGAACTGGCATATCTCTTAACCTGGCTTGGTATTGGCTTACTTGCCTATTTCGGGTATCGACTGGCTCGCGCTGGCGTACCACCACTGCCAGACCAACTGACGACAGGGGCTGGCTTCTTTGCCGGATTTCTTGTGGCCATTTTCAACCCCAAGGTTTTGGTCTTTTTTCTAGCTGTCTTTGGACCCTTTATCGACCCGAATCACAGTAGACCGACCCAGGTGTCGATGGGTGTCTTGGCGGGTGTGATTGATGCCCTGGTCTATACGCTCGTCGCATTGTTTGCCCTCGGTGCACGACGATTCTTGCATACAGAGCGACTCCTCCACCTCAACCGTGGATTAGGCATCATTCTTTTGCTGTCCAGTGGCTGGCTTGCAGTACAAAACACTTGAACACCCCGTGATCTCGGCGGATAATATGCGGTTCGGGGACGATATGGATTCGACGCCGGTTACAAAGCCAAATGTGCATGCCGAGCAGTTCTACAGTGTTCGTAAACCCAACTGTGGGCTCGTTAGCTATAACTGCCAACGACGAAAACTACGCACTAGCAGCATAAGCTAGGCCCTGAGTGGGGATCGTCTCTGGTCCTTGCTAACAGGGTTCAAAACAGAGACTCGCTTCAACGCTGTGTTCAGGGTTGAGAAGCTAAATTTTAAACTGAACTCGGAACGGGAATCCCTGTGCGTTGGGAAACCCTGACTTAAATCAAAAAACGCGACTAAGCATGTAGAGCGTTTGGTAGCGGACTGACGGACGCGGGTTCAAATCCCGCCGTCTCCACCAAAAACGAAAAGCCTCACTAAGATCAGCTTAGTGAGGTTTGACAAATCTTGGGTTTCGCACTCGAACCAACTAGCGCATCTCGAGCGCAAGCAAACAGAGCATTGCACTCAACCGATCTGGACAGTACCGAGTGGACTCAGTCCCTACAAGAGCGGCTGCAACGGGTTGAATCCCCCAATGAGCGAGCAATACTTCGGGGATTCCCCCACGATACGTACTCGACCGATCAAATAAGACATGTGTCACGCAGTCGCGTGGGTCAGCATGCGGTTGGTCGCGCTGAATTGTCGCAACAAGCGTTCGCAGTGCAGCCTCCACGGTCATCCCCAACTGCTCTGGGTCTTCGCCAAGGTTGGGGATCCAGACCTTTGGTGAAGACGATTCTGCAATCGTGCTCCCAACACCCGCAGGTAACAGATTCGCCGCTAAACTGGTGTAAAAGCTGCCCTGGGCAAACACCACCAGCTCACTGTTGCGGATTGCTTGCCGCACTTTTTGTCTCGCCACCACGCGGGTTTTCGACACGCGCTCCAATCCTCGATTGATGAAGATTTCACGAATTGGAGAGACCAGCGGGGCGGCCTCCTTGCCAGTCATGTGGTGTTGTCCAATGACAGTCTCACCGTTCTCGAGTACGGCACCCAAATGAAGATTGGTTTCCACTGAGAGACGTGCTGTGCCGCGTGCCTTGACCAAACGCGAGAACAATGAGGCAGTCGGATCCATTCGACAATGATGATCGAGATAGGCACCAGTAAGCACCAAATTGCCAAGGCTCGCGCCTCGGTAATCAAAGTCAGCCGGCGCCGATTCAAAAAACCGATGCAATAATCGCATCACCATGCTGGCAATTGGCTCTTCAATCTGCGTCAAGAGTCGGTCTGAACCACCGGTCAAGCCTCGCATCAAGATCTCTAATACAGGCGCATCAATGGTCTTTGGAATCCGTGCCTGAAACAGTTTCACGACCGCCTGATGGCCGCTCAAGGTCTCATCAGCCAGCGCCATGAGGCGTGATCGCAGATCACCAACAGCTGGCATGTTAAAGGCCTTACGCAGCGAAGCAGATGACCCGCCGGAGTCAAAGGGCGTCAGCAAATGCGTGGTGTGGTGTGTGAGGTGTTTTAATCGGCGAGCCGTATCATTAAACGCAGTGCCACCGGAAAAAATCACCATCTCGGGACCGAGCTCAGGCGCCCGTTGTAATCGGGCGATCAATTGACGATCCATCGAACAATTCCTCTCAATAATGCATTGAGTGCGCAACATACCCAAATGACCGCACAATTGTGCCTGTTTTTTTGGCACACTGCGCCTGGCCACGGAAGACACATGACTGACTGCATACAAAGGACCCTGATGCACGGCGCCACCACGACCCAAACAATACAAGACACTGATGACCATCCAATGGGACAGGCCGATGTATCGCTTACCTAAATCGGTCCAAGAAAATCTGACGTTCCTACTTGGTGAAACCGAGTCTCAAATCGGATCCCTTAAGCGCTACCTCGTTGATCAAGATGCCTCTGCAGGTCGGCGGATCCTTGACCGCGCAGGCTACAGTTACAATCTCAAAGTACGGATTCAAAACAGCTGTTGGACGAGCCAAAAAGCCAAGGGCTCGACCACCAAACGCATTCGCTTACAAGCCTTTGAATCAGTGGCTCAGGATCTCGACCGCATCAATGAACTGGCACGTACTGTCGTTGAGCATGTGGAATCAATCGAGGAGCGGAAACATCTGGATGAAAGGCCGTTTAAGTCGATTTTCAAACTGATCACACTGGGTTTGCAACAGATCAAAGAAAGCCTCGAAACCAAGGAAACGCGCGCTGCAATTGCCCTCAGTCGGGTGTCAGAAAAAATCGAAAAACGCCATCAGAAAGTCGAAGCTGACTGCATCCGTCAAGTCCGACGCAGTGTCGCACGTGATTTCGCGGCAGTCTTACTCACCGGACATGCATGTGCGCAAATCGGCCGAGCGCTGTATCGAATCAGCGAATCTTTGTTGTCTGCAACGCTCGGCCAGGCCATCAATTTTGAGCGCTTTTATTCTCTCGAAGCCGTCAGTCATGACCTTGAAACAGACGGACAAGAGATTGAAATTCAGACCATTGCCGAAACACGATCCGGCAGTGGAATTTCCGCCATCAAAACGGCGGGATCCAACGAAGTCTCCGCCATATTCAAAGACGGTGAAAAGAAAAAGCTCAAGGAGGAGCGGGAAGGATTTGAGGCCTGGCATGAGATCTATCCAGGCTTGGCGCCGAAAGTGTTGTCCTATAAAAAGCGCGGTGACTCGGCTGCATTATTGATTGAACACTTAAATGGGCTAACGTTCGAACACATTCTTCTCCACGAATCTGAGGCGTTGCTTGAACGAGCACTCAAACGTCTGAC
The DNA here is from genome assembly GCA_913057215.1 of uncultured Gammaproteobacteria bacterium. Taxonomy (GTDB): domain Bacteria; phylum Pseudomonadota; class Gammaproteobacteria; order Pseudomonadales; family Litorivicinaceae; genus HIMB30. The sequence goes on along the minus strand of CAJXNQ010000005.1, from coordinate 34,076 downwards.
TCAGACACTCCGCAGTGTTTGGCGCGAGACGCGAGAGGCGCAACCCGCACATGCCCACTACATGGCGCAATTGGAAAAACGCTTACCTGACATCTTGACCCTGCACCCTGACTTTGAGTGGCCTGACAGAGTGGTCTGCGGAGCAGTCGCTCCTGGATTACGTACACTGATCTCGCAGGCAAAACAGCGCGAAGTCGCTTCGCCTTTTTCCGTCTACATCCATGGCGACTTCAATCTTGATAATATTTTATTTGACGCACAGGAAAACCGGATTAATTTCATTGACCTGCACCGCTCGCGATATATGGACTACGTGCAAGATATCTCAGTGATGATGGTGTCTTGTTATCGGCTGCAGATCCTTGAGGGCCCTGAGCGTGCGCGTATCCTCAGGCTCGCGATCGACATGGCCAATTTCGCGAAACGCTTCGCACGTCGAGAAAAGGACACAACCTTTGAATTTCGACTCGCTCTCGGCTTGGCACGGTCGCTGATCACCTCCACCCGGTTTATTCTCGACCCCACCCTGTCCCGCCGGATGCTTTTACGCGCCCGGTTTATATTAGAGCGGATTCAATACGTGCCCGCAGGCCAGGAGGCACGATTCCGATTACCACTGAAGGATTTACTCAATGAATAAACCGCGCATCGGGGTCATCGGGATCCCAGGCAAATGGTCAACCGAAGTCTTGGCGGATCGCGTTGAAGAGGCCACCGGTTATCGGCAAGTCATCGATATGACGCAGGTGGTGTTTGATGGTGTGAACAACCGCCTGATCGCCGGCGATGTTGATCTCACAGCACATGACGGACTGTTGGTCAAAAAGATCAGCGAAGACTACAGCCCAGCCACCCTCGATCGACTGGAACTGCTCCGTGTGGCTGAAGCACTGGGTGTTCGGGTGTTCAGTCCGGCCAATTCCATGCTCCGATTGATCGATCGACTCAGTTGCACAGTGACACTTCGAAACCACCACATTCCCATGCCCGATACGGTCGTCACCGAAGATCTTGATGCGGCCACAGACGCAGTTGAGCGATTTGGTGAGGCCGTACTCAAACCCTTATTTTCAACCAAAGCCCGTGGCATGACATTGGTGTCAGCCGAGGCGTCGCGCGAGACCATTCGTGCCCAACTTGCGAACTTCCAAAGCACTCACCCTGTGATCTATTTGCAAAAAAAGTTGACGCTCTCAGGCCGCGACCTGGGTCTTGTGTTTCTTGGTGGACAATACCTCGGTGCGTATGCGCGGGTCGCACAAACCGATGCTTGGAATACAACCATTCACTCCGGTGGAAAATATGAACTGGCAACACCCTCAGAGGACATCATTGCCATGGCCTCAAAAGCCCAGAGTCTGTTTAACATGGATTTCACAACAGTCGATGTTGCAGAAACCGACGCAGGCGCCATTTGCTTTGAAGTGTCAGCTTTCGGCGGTTTTAAGGGCGCACTTGAGGGCGCAGGCGTTGATGCAGCGCGCGCGTATGTCAACTATGCACTCGAGCAGCTCGCATGAATCATGTGCTTGAACAAGCAGGCGTTGAGGCGGTCGCACAGCCCGCGAAACTGACCTTATGCCTCGATGGCTTTCGTTGTCGGGTGACCAGTAATTCCGATGCACTCATCGAAACGCTCCGCAGCTATTTTCAATCGCTTGTCAGTTTCGAGGACCATCCTCCGCATGTGACCATCGAAGCCGTCGATTGCGCGCCTGTCCTGGACGATTTGAACTGGCAAGACTGGCCCCGAGAGCCTGGCAAAACAGGACGGAAAGAGGCTTATATTGACCTCGAACAGGGGCGGATTGTTCGCAAAGTCAAAACCGGACTGATTTTGTATCAAACAAACGACCGGAAGATGGCAATTGGGCCCTGTCTGGCCAACCCCAATCAGGTCATCAACTTCGTCAATATCTGTTATATGAACGCGCTTGAGCATCGTGATTTTCTGATCTGTCATGCAGCGGGCTGTCATTATCAGGGACGTACGATGGCATTTGCAGCGTTGTCTGGTGGAGGGAAATCCACCTTGATGCTTCAGTGCCTTCACGACCCTGATATGGACTTCCTCACCAATGATCGATTACTCATCAAACAACAGGGAGAACAGGTCATTGCCGCCGGAGTCCCCAAACTCCCACGCGTCAATCCAGGAACGCTTCTGCATAATCCGGCCCTCCGCTCCCTGCTGCCAGCCGATCGGCAGGCTGAGCTGGCCGCCATGCCAACCGAGGCACTGTGGGAGTTGGAAGAAAAATATGATGTGGATATCGACGCTGCCTATGGCAAACACAGGATTCAGCTGAACGGAGCACTGAGTGGGGTGATGATTCTCAATTGGGATCGCGACAGTGTTGAACCCACGCACATTGAAGCCGTCAACCTCAAAACACATCAAGGCCTTCTTGACGCATTGATGAAATCATCAGGGCCACTGTATATCTCACCCGAGGGTAGGCCACGCGCCGCAGATACGTCTGTCGATCCAGATGAATATCTCAGGACCTTAGGGTCAACACCCATCTTTGAAGTGACAGGTCGTGTGGATTTTGAACAGGCATCCGCGTTCGCGATACAGCATCTGAAGGGCGCATCATGAGCGGTGCAGTCTTGGCATTGATTCGCCACGGTGAATACCACCAGGCGTCCGATACACCAAGTGCCCAGCAGCCCTGGCCACTGACCTCAGCAGGCGAGAGCCAAGCCAGAGCACTGGCTGGCGAACTGCAAGAGCTGATGGATGCCTATCAATGGACGCCTGCCGATCAGATCATCACCTCGACTCTGTTAAGGGCGCATCAAACCGGACAGATTGTGTCGCAACACTGGCCCGTACCCGCCAACTTAAAGGCCTTTGAGGACCTCTCTGAACGCAACCTAGGGTCAGCCAATAATTTATCGATCACCCAGATTCAGTCGGTTTTGGAGGCTGATCCACGCGTGTCTGCCTGGCCTTCAGACTGGAAGTCCAATAGTACGTTTCGACTGCCATTACCTGGGGCTGAGTCATTGATGGATGCAGGCCGTCGCGTGGCTGGACGATTGAAGTCTCTCAACCGAATGTTTGCCGCCAATACACTGGTTCCGGTCATTGGTCATGGAGCCGCCTTTCGCCATGCGGCCTATCAGTTGGGTGTTCTGGAATTTGATGAGATTCAACGCTTGAGTATGTTTCACGCGAAACCCGTGTGCTTGCAGTGCGCACCCTCGGGTGTCTGGACAGTTGTTGCCGGAGCATGGAAAGTACGGGCATCGGAGATGGAATTGATGGATTCGCCCTGTGACTGAGATTGCCCTTCAAACACTGTCACCTGCAGTGCAAACACTGCCTGTGGGCCAAGAGCGCTGGCAGTTGCACTCACATCATTCCGGGTCCCATAAGGCTTCGCACCGGATGGTGAAAGAGCATCTCAAACAGACCACACAGAAATCAGGATGGAAGTGGCCTAAAAAACCGATCTTTTTTTTGTCCGACCCGCACGCCGATGCAGAGGCCTTCCTTGCAAGTCTACTGGCCACCGGTGGGATCAAACCGCCGAAACAGCATGACAAGATCAAGTTAACGCGCCTCGGACAACGTGCTCATTTTGTCATCGGAGGAGATTGCCTCGACAAGGGGCCAAGCAATCTACGACTCCTCGAGAGTATTCGGGCCCTCTATCGAGCCGGTGCCAAAGTCACGCTCATTGCTGGCAATCATGACATGCGCTTACTGATGGGCTTGCGTGCGCTTGAGGGCCAAAGAAGCGTTCTGACTGAGCATTTGTTTGTCCGCATGGGCAAAAAGGTGGTGCCCTTAATCGCAGAGGTTTTCACACGATACGTCGCACCCAACCCACGTCCAAAAAACTGCCCTTCGCTTGATGCGTGTCGACGCGCGCTGTATCCACGCGATGATTGGTTTTATCGATTCCCTCAGGCGGTTGAGGGGCGCATGCCTCCTGAGGCGATTGCCCGCGAACTCGAACGCATGGGAAAAAAAATCAAAACATTCGAGGCCGAGTGCCTCGAGTACGGCATGACTCTGCAGGACGTATATGTGACAGCCAAAGTGCTGCAAAAACTCTTTTTGAAGCCCAAGGGTGACTATGGCTGGTTTTTTAAGGAGATGACACTGGCCGCGAAACAGGGCTCATTTTTGTTTCTCCATGCAGGGCTTGATGACTCTGTGACACACATTTTGAAACGCAAAGGAGTCCGAGCGCTGAATCGACTGTATAAATCACAGCTGAAAAAAGACCTCTTTGAATTTTATTACGGCACCGTCGCCAATGTGATGCGTACGAAATACCGTCCGGTCGATCTCCCACTCACGCCAAAGGGCGTCCGCCGAATACATCGGCTTGGAATCTTCGCTGTTGTGCACGGGCACTTGAATCGCACCGAGGGACAGCGAATCATCGTCAAACAGGGGTTGTTGCACATCGAAGGTGATATCACGCTCGATCGGAATTCACGGCGTAAAGAGGGACTTGAGGGCATTGGGCTCGGTTTTACCCAGATTTGTCCAAGCGGTCGCGTCATCGGAGTGAGTCGTGACTACCCGCGCCAGAAAGTCTTCACACCTGCAAATTAAGGACGCACATGCTTGAGCATAAAAATCGGTTTCGACACGACAGCCTGGAAGACCGAAAAAGCATCCAACGGTACCTCAAGGCGATTACGAAGGGACTGGCCTCGGGTGAGCTGACCTTCGCAGATGACGGCGGCGAGATCACACTCAAGCCCAATGGTTTGATCAATCTCAAAATTGTGGCTTCAGAAGACGACAGCCGGCACCGCCTCGAAATAAAACTGTCGTGGGACAGTGAGGTGGAACAGGCCGATCAGGGCTCATTAACCATTCAGACTGGCAAATCATAAAATGGAATGAGTTTTCATTTTTTGAACGGGCCGCGCTCAAATGCTAAGATAACCACATTCATAGATGTATTTTGGAGAAGATTTGCATGACTGACCGGACGCAATGCGGCGGCCTACAGGTGGCTACTGAGCTGTATCAATTCATCAACGAACACGCACTCCCTGGCACCGGACTCGACCCCAATGCATTTTGGTCTGGTGTGGATACGCTCATTCATGATCTCGCACCCATCAATCGTGATCTCCTTGCCAAGCGAGACGCACTGCAAGAAAAGATCGATACGTATCACAAAGCGCATGCAGGCCAACCCCATGATGCGCAAGCTTATAAGGCATTTTTAGAAGACATCGGCTATTTACTGCCGGAGCCTCAAAACGTGCAAGTCGACACAGCGCACGTTGATCCAGAGGTGGCGACGACTGCCGGGCCACAACTTGTTGTTCCTGTCATGAATGCACGCTATGCACTGAATGCTGCCAATGCGCGATGGGGCAGCTTGTACAACGCACTCTATGGCACCGACGCAATCTCAAGTGAAGGTGGTGCTGAAGCGGGTACCAGCTACAATCCAGTTCGTGGTGGTCGCGTCATCGCGCGCGCTAAAGCGTTTTTAGATGAGGCTGCGCCCTTGGTGACTGGCAGCCACGCCGACGTTGTTGCCTATCGCATCGAGTCAGGAAACCTGGTGTGTGAATACAACGGCCAAACAACCACCCTGAAAGATCCCGCGCAGTGTGTTGGTTTCCTTGGTGAGGCCAATGCACCGACGGCGATTTTGTTCATTCACAATGGTCTGCACTTTGAGATCCAAATTGATCGGGATTCTGAGATTGGCAGTTCCGACGCAGCCGGCGTGAAAGATGTTTTGATGGAGTCGGCACTGACAACCATTATGGATTGTGAAGATTCTGTCGCCGCCGTTGATGCGGAAGATAAAGTGCTGGTGTATCGAAACTGGCTCGGTCTCATGCGGGGCGACTTGTCAGAAACCGTCAGCAAAGGATCTCGATCCTTCACTCGGACACTGAATCCAGATCGGCATTACCAAGGACTCGATGGAGACCAAGTGACGGTGCCCGGTCGCGCGCTGATGTTCGTTCGAAACGTCGGTCACTTGATGACCAATCCAGCGATCCTCGATCAAGACGGCCACGAAGTGCCTGAAGGCATCATGGACGCGATTTTCACGTCCATGATTGCAATGCATGATCTCAAACGAGCCGAAAACAAAAACTCACGTGCAGGCAGCGTCTACATCGTCAAACCCAAGATGCACGGTCCTGAAGAAGTGGCCTTCTCAAATCGTCTGTTTGCTCAGGTTGAGGACCTGCTCGGCCTCGATCGTTTCACACTGAAAATGGGCATTATGGATGAGGAACGTCGCACCACGGTGAACCTGAAAGCATGCATCAATGCGGCCTCTGAGCGTGTGGTCTTCATCAACACCGGATTCTTAGATCGCACTGGGGATGAAATGCATACCTCCATGTACGCAGGCCCCATGATCCGCAAAGGTGATATGAAACAATCAACCTGGATTACCGCCTATGAGAACTGGAACGTCGATATCGGTCTCGAGTGCGGGCTACAGGGCCGCGCGCAAATCGGCAAGGGCATGTGGGCGATGCCAGATCTCATGGCCGCCATGCTCGAACAAAAAATTGGGCATCCCAACGCAGGTGCGAATACCGCCTGGGTCCCCTCACCGACCGCCGCAACACTCCACGCCATGCACTATCACCAGGTGGATGTGTTTCAGCGCCAAGATGCGCTGAAAGGCCAACGCAGAAACCAGGTCGATGACATCCTGACCATCCCGGTCGCCTCAGATCCACACTGGACAGCTGAGGAGATTCAGGCTGAACTCGACAACAATGCCCAAGGCATCCTCGGCTATGTTGTTCGCTGGGTGGATCAAGGCGTTGGGTGCTCCAAAGTTCCAGACATTAATAATGTGGGGCTCATGGAAGATCGCGCCACACTTCGGATCAGCTCACAACACATAGCCAATTGGCTAGTGCACGGCATCACCAATGAGGCACAGGTTCTGGAGACCATGCAGCGGATGGCATCGGTTGTGGACGATCAAAACGCGGGAGATCCGGCGTATCAGCCCATGGCACCAAACTTCGATCAGTCAGTGGCCTTCCAGGCAGCGCTTGATTTAGTGCTCAAAGGGGTCGAACAACCCAATGGATACACTGAACCGGTATTGCACCGCCGTCGTTTGGAGCTCAAAGCCTCCCAAACACATTAACTTGACATCGCCTCCGGCTGTCGCATAGTTCAATAAAACTGTGCGCGCCGGAGGTTCGTATGCAGACTCAAATTGCCAAGGTTCTGACCATTCTCATCCTGTCGTTCACACCGACAGTCCAGGCCAACACACCCGAGCCGCAACAGACGCAAACCAGCTTTCCATCATTTGTCTTACCCGACTGGTTTAAAGTGTCATTCCTTGATTTGTCTGAAGACAACCTTGAAGCCCAGGAAGAGGGCAAACAACTGGTGGTGTTCTTCAGCCAAGAATTTTGTCCTTACTGCAAGGCAATGGTGGAGCAGAATCTGACACAGACCTCAATTCGGGACACCTTTGAACGCCACTTCGACGTGGTGTCCCTGGATATCTGGGGTGCGCGCGAAGTCTATGGATTTGATGGCGAGGAGACCACCGAGAAAGCCATCGCAGCCGCCCTGGACGTTCAGTTCACGCCGACGCTCATGTTCTTTGATGCCGAGGGTGAGGTCATACTGCGACTCAACGGCTATGTATCACCCTATGACATGACGACTGCCTTGGAATATGTCAGCCAACGGCATTACACATCCATGAGCATTTTTGATTACTTGGCCAGCCAACAACGACCAGACCCCACGGGGAAGCTTAACCAACAGCCCTTTTTCGTTGATCCAAATGCCCCGAGCCAAGGACAGCCCCGAGCCGTTTTATTTGAGCAAACCGCTTGTCCAGACTGTGACAACTTCCATCGATGTGTACTGAGTCTTGAGTCTGTCCAAACACGCTTTGCGCCCTTTCAAACCACCCAGATCGACATGTGGTCCAGTGAGCCCGTCAAAACGCCCGATGGCCGATCGATGACGGCGCGAGACTTCGCCAAGTCACTGAACATCGCGTATGCACCGACACTGGTCTTGTTTGATGCGAACGGACAAGAAATCATACGAGCCGACTCACAATTGCGTAATTTTCACACCGAGGCACTGCTTGAATTTGCCTCAGAGTCTGTGTATCTCGAAGACCCAAGCTTTCAGGCCTATATCGAGCTGCGCGGCGATCGGTTGCGCGCCAATCCAAACCTGAGGCAAGGCCCAACCACGCGCGATGTTTGCCCAAACCTCTGACGCATGCGACCGGATCGGGTATGCTACGCCCACGTGGCAGGGGCGCAATCGCTGAGAAGTACCCTTTGAACCTGATCCGGTTAGCACCGGCGTAGGGAGCCTTGAATCAATCTATTTCAAACGATTGGTCCGCTGCCGCATCGTGTCGAACAGAGGACCCACGCTATGACTTCATATTGTATCGATCGCCGCTGGGCGAAATGCTTCATGACTCTCCTGTTATGCGGATCTGTGTGGATACCCACTCAAGCCGTCGCACGGGAGTTTGTTATCCTGCTCGATTGGTTTGTAAACCCAGATCATGCGGCCTTGATCGTCGCTCAGCAGCGCGGTCTATTTAAAGAGAAGGGACTCAACGTCCAACTCATCGAACCGGGTGATCCCTCGATGCCACCAAAACTGGCAGCCGCTAAACAGGCTGATCTCGCAGTCAGCTACCAACCCTCTTTGATGGTGGATTTAAATAACGAATTGCCATTGGTCCGCATGGGCTCACTGGTGGATACACCACTGAACTCACTGGTGGTGCTTGCAGACGGACCCATCCAATCCATTTCCGATTTAAAAGGCAAAACTGTCGGATACTCAGTCGGTGGATTTGAGGATGCAATTTTAGGGGCCATGCTTGAGCATCACGGTCTCACACTGGAAGACGTCTCCTTGGTGAATGTAAATTTTGCGTTGTCACCCTCGCTCTATACAGGGCAAGTCGATGCGGTCATCGGCGCGTTTCGAAATTTTGAGCTCAATCAAATGGATCTTGATCAACGCCCCGGGCGGGCGTTTTTTCCAGAACGCCACGGCGTTCCAACCTATGAAGAACTGGTGCTTGTGGCGCATCCTGATAAGGCCGCACATCCAGCCATGCAGGATGTGCTGGACATACTCAATACAGTGACGGCGGAGATCCTCGAAGATCCAGAGGCTGGTTGGCGTGATTTTGTTGCCTATAACCCCCAAGACCTTGATACCCCACTCAACGCCCGCGCTTGGAGAGACACCTTGCCAAAACTCACCCGAGATGTCCGGGCAAGCGACTCAGATGCCTGGATCGAGTTTGCAGAATTCATGCAGAGACGTGGACTGATTTCGGACGTCTCACCAGTCTCGACCTATCTCTGGCAACACCCAGATGGCTGATATTTTCCAAGTCCTCGCACCGATCTTGGCATTGGGTCTGATTGGCTACTTTGCCACGCGGCTTGGGCACTTTCAGTCGACGCATCGTGATGGACTGGCAAAGTATGTATTCGACTTTGCAGTCCCCATGCTCCTGTTCTCCGCAGTCGTCCAACTCGAGCCACCCAAAGCCTCAACCAGCGCGCTCTTTATCAGCTATTACTTGCCATTGGTTGTTATTTTTATCGTCGGCCTTGCCATTGCATGGTGGGCACTCAACCGATCACTGGTGGAGTCGATGGTGATCGGACTTGGAGCCTGTTTCTCAAACACTGTATTACTCGGCATTCCACTCATACCGAGAGCACTTGGAAATGAGGCCTTGTTCCCGTTATTTCTGATTATTTCAGTGCACGGGATCACGGTATTCACCGCCGTCACGGTGGCGATCGAAATCGCACGTGGTCGAAATGCAAGCCTGTCTGAGTTACCGCAACAAGTTATCCGTGGCCTATTGGCTAATCCGTTGATTGTGGGGCTAGCAGCAGGATTTCTTTGGAAACTCACGGGGCTTGGTTTACATCCACTGGCCGAAGACATGTTTGATCTCGTATCCACCAGTGTCACACCGGCCGCTCTTTTTGTGTTGGGCAGTTCGTTGGCGGGATACCGACTCTCAGGATCGATTGCGCCGGCGATCTTGGTCAGCGTGCTTAAAAACCTGCTGCAACCACTCCTGGTATTCGGTGTTGGCTACACGCTTGGCCTTGAACCACTCTGGTTATCGGTGGCTGTACTGCTCGCGGCCATGCCAACAGGCGTCAATATGTATTTATTTGCGAGCCGGTATGATGTGTCACCGCCTACAGCCACCACCAGCATCTTGATCTCGACAGTCAGTGGGATTGCCACCTTGTCTCTCGTGATTGGCTTATTGAAGCTGGTTTAAGGAGTGATCAAAATCGCTCGAAAATCGTTGACGTTGGTCCCAGTCGGACCGGGGACAACAGCCTGATCCAGGGCACTGAAAAATGTATGCGCATCTTGTCGCGCCAAAGCATCGATCGGGTTGAGTCCACGTTGCCGGGCGGACTCAAGCGTGTGTTCATCCACATAGGCTCCGGCGATTTCGGCTGCGCCATCGACGCCATCGGTGTCACACACCATCGCCGCAATGCCAGGCGTGGCCTGCAATGCATCCAATAAGGTCAGTGCAAAGTGCGCATTCGGGCCGCCCACTCCGTCACCGGTGACGCGGACGGTCGTCTCACCCCCGGATAACAAACATAAGGGCCGAGCCAGTGCACCTTTGCGTTTCTGCCAGAGGGCTGTTTCTGCCATGACCCGTGCAACGATCTCTGAAGGCCCTTCAATCGAGTCACCAAGGATCCAACAATCGACGCCTTCGGCGGCCAATACGTTGGCTGCCGCCTCCAGTGATCGAGATGGGGCGGCAACCACGTGCGTTGTCACGCGTTCGAAACATGCATCCGATGGCTTGGGAGTGGCAAATGCGGGATCGGTCAGCCAAGGCTCAAGCTCTTTGATAAGGCCAATATCGTAGCGCTCTAAAACATGTAAAGCGTCTGCTTGTGTGGTGTGTGCAGGCACGGTCGGCCCGGATGCAATCATCTCAACCTCATCCCTGGGGACATCGGACACCAACAAATTGATCAAAGTGCCGCGGCATGCCTGTGCCAAACGACCTCCTTTGACCAGCGACAATTGTTTCCGCACGGTATTGAGCTCGGAAATGCTGGCACCGGATGCTAACAGCGCGCGATGTACTTCGAGTTTGAGCGCGGGATCCATGCCTGGCAGTGGTGCCGACATCAAACTGGAACCACCACCTGAAATCAGACACACCAACTGATCACCTTCTTCGGTCTGGTCAGCGAGTGCCATGGCGGCTGTGGCTGCCTCGATGCTCCCCGCATCTGGGGTCGGGTGTGTCGCTTCGATCACTCTCAACGACGTCCTCGCCGTATGCCCTTTGGGCAGGATACAGAGTCCCTCTGGCTGTTCGATGACCGATTCGAGGACCTCCGCCTGACTGGCCGCCGCCTTACCAACCAACAAAAACCGACGCCGCCCCTGAACCTCAGGAAGCGCATTCAAATAGGGGATCAAACAGGGTGCGCGAGCGGCATCGACGGCCGCTTCAAAGGCGGCCATGAGCAAACGATAAGAGTCGGTCACAGATTCACATCGAGGCCATCAGAACGTGCAGGCAAACGATGCCTCAAAACGCCCACAATGAGCCCGCCAAAAACCATGGCCGAGATATATAAAGACGGTGCTTGTAAGAGATACTGAATCAAGGGCAAGACAATCGTAAACAACGCCACCAAAACAACCACCAAGCCACCCAGCCAGTCCGCATGGATGCCGCGCCAGAGGCCTTTAAACCAGTAAAGCGACAGGGTTGCACCCGATGTCAGTGCAACCAACCCATAGGCCATCTTAGACGGGTAGAAATGATTCAAGCTCAGTGCAGCGAAGACGCCCACCAAACACACGATCGAAAAGGTGGCTGCACGCATGCAGCGTTTAAAAAGCGAGTGCGAGAATCGTCAGCGTCATCGCCACTAACATCAAGGCAAAACCCGTGTCACCCGACGTCAACTCTTTCAATACTTTCATACACACCTCCTGTGCGAGCATTCTACAACACTATCTCAATCACGGGGAGATCTGTGGCTCGAGAAGCGCTCGAGCCTGCGCGGCCATGTATTGATTTTCATTACTTTCTAAACGCAAGATTAAAATCTCCGATGCGGCGTCACTGAGCATCACAGCCTGCTCTGCATTGGCCTGCTCATCCATCGCAAGCGGCAGCCAACGCGACAACCGCTCACACACCTCCAGTCGGACACGACTTGAGTGTTCACCAATCCCGCCGGTGAACACCAACAGATCAATCCCACCTAAAATTGCCGTTAATGCACCGATTTCTGCATTGATGCGATAGGTCAAATAATCGATTGCAAAGGCCGCATCAGGCGAGTCCGAGGCTTCAAGTGTTCGCACATCACTGGAAATACCAGACAACCCTTTCAAGCCAGACTCCTGATACAGCATGTGCTCAAGTTCATCGAGTTGATATCCGAAATGGGACTGCAAATGCAGCAACACCCCTGGGTCAAGTCGGCCAGACCGGGTGCCCATCGGCAAGCCTTCAACCGCTGTAAACCCCATGGTTGAGGCCACAGATCGACCATTCTCAACCGCGCAAATTGAAGCTCCATTACCCAGGTGACAAATCACCGCACGGTAAGGTGGCTGCACACTGTAAGCCGGTAACTGCTGACAAATCGACTGATAGGAGAGGCCATGGAATCCGTATTTGCGCACACCAGCATCTGTCACATCTCGGGGCAACGCATACTGCGTTTCCAGGCTCGACTGGCCTGCATGGAATGCGGTATCAAAACATGCGATCTGCGGAACATCGGGATAGCGTTCAGAAAAGGCATCAATGCCCGCAAGATTCACGGGCTGATGCAGTGGCGCCAGATCGACGAGCGCCTCTAAGGCATCGCGCGCTTCAGCATCCACGCGCACAGGACTCTGAAAGGTCTCCCCGCCGTGAACCACCCGATGCACCACCGCCTCTGGGGAACCTGAAAACTGACGCTCCAACAGTTCAAGGACAGCGGATAACAACAGCATGACCCGATCCTGCTCAAGTGCGAGCGTGTCGGGGTCATAAGACAGTGTCTCTCCAGACGCAGTCTGCGCCTCGATATGTACGTGGCCATCGCGCACAGACGCCTGACCCTCCTCGAGGAGAGTCAATGCATCAGACAATTCATACACAGAAAATTTGACGCTGGAAGAGCCTGCATTGATCACGAATAACATGATTACAGCCCTCGCTGATGTGCGCTGAGAAGCACCGCCAGTGCGCATGACGCCAGGCGTGACGTCGCATCATCGGCTCGACTGGTGAGAATGATGGGCAGCCGAAGACCGAGAACAATGCCTGAACCCTCGCCGTGTCCCAGATACTCAAGTTGTTTCGCAAGCATGTTGCCCGACTCCAAATCAGGGGTGACCAAAATATCGGCTTGGCCAGCCACCTCAGATTGAATACCTTTGATCTTCGCGGCAGCTTCACTGACTGCATTATCAAAGGCCAGCGGCCCATCGAGGATGCCACCGGTGATCTGGCCGCGAAGCGCCATCGTACACAATGCCGCTGCATCCAATGTCGAGGGAATCGCAGGAGTGACAGTCTCGACAGCAGATAGGATGGCCACCTTGGGCATTTCAATCTGTAACGCATGCGCAAGCTCGATGGCATTTTGGATGATGTCACGCTTGGCGGTCAGATCTGGAGTGATATTGATGGCGGCATCTGTGATGAGCAGCGGCCGAGGATAGGTCGGTACATCAAAAACAAACACGTGGCTGACACGGCGGTCCGTTCGAAGGCCTGCCTGTTTGGCTAACAGCGCGCCCATCAGCTCATCGGTATGCAAACTGCCTTTCATAACAGACTCAACCGCATCAGTCTGGCAGAGTGTCACCGCGCGCTCACAGGCTGCATGCGAATGCGCCACCGATTGAATCTCAACACCTTGTAAGCTCAAATCCAACGCGTCTGCGACCGCTCGAATTTTTGCTTCTGGACCAATCAAAATCGGCTCAATCAGCCCCTGGGCGCGGGCCTCCAAGGCCCCAGTCAAGGACACTTCATCGCACGGATGCACGACAGCGACCCTCAGTGGACGATACGCCTGACATCTTGAAAACAAGTGCGTGAGATGTCGTCGCTCGTTTAACAAGACATCCGGCAGCTCAACCACTTCAGACTCAATTTTTTCCGTCGGTGCGATCACGATCGCTTCACCGGACAGGACTTGCTCGCCCGCTTGATTGACAACATCACACTCAAATACAACCTGTGCATCGGCTCGCTTCTCACGCACCGTGACCGTCACTTTCAAGACATCACCAATGCGCACCGGCGCGATAAAATTCAACATTTGCTGGTGATACACCGTCCCAGCGCCTGGCAACTCAGTTCCGAGGACAGCAGAGATCAGTGCACCGCCCCACATGCCGTGGGCGACGATGTCATGAAAACGGCTGGAGCTCGCAAATTTCGCATCGAGACTGACTGGATTGACATCCCCGGTCATGACAGCAAACAACCGAATGTCGTCCATCGTCAGCCGCTTTTCAATCGACGCCGAAAGACCGAGAGTCAGTTCGTCATAGGTGGTATTCGTTAACCGGGTGATTGGGGTCATGGGATCGCCTTCCGTGGATCTTTATTGCATTGCACAATAAATTGAAGACAATTTGATGACAAGCGAGGCGTGCTTGTGTGTTGAAAAAAGCCCGGCCGATGCCGGGCCTTTCACGATTAGGACTGATTTTCGATCAGGTTCCCTGTTTCAATCGCAATTGAACGTGGCTTCAACGCCTCTGGCAATTCACGATACAGCTCGATATGCAGCAATCCATGCTCCATGCGAGCACCCTTGACGTACACGTGATCGGCCAACTGGAACCGGCGCTCGAAATCTCGCGTCGCAATGCCACGATGCAAGAATTTACGTTCTGTGTCGTCATCCGCATCTGCTTTTTGTCCAGACACAGTCAACTCATTCTGCTTCGACTCGATAGACAGTTCGTCGTCTGTGAACCCAGCAACCGCCATCGTGATTTGGTAGGCGTCTTCGCCAATCACTTCAATGTTGTAGGGTGGGTATCCCTGACTCTCAACGCGATTCGCGCTCTCGAGCATGGCAGCCAAACGATCAAAGCCAATGGCTGTGCGATATAAAGGTGAAAGGTCTACTGTCATGTGATCCTCCTTAAGCGATCAAATTGTGGTGCTCTTCCGAAGACAGAGCCGTTTATTTAGAGGCCCAACATGGCGCCTCATTCAAGAAAGTAAGGATTGGTGTCACATTTTTCAAGTCGCCGGCTTGAGTCGACGTGCTCTCCGCTTGCCAGTGAGGTAATACAAGATTGGCACCACAAAGAGTGTCAATATCGAGCTGAAGCCGAGCCCCCAGACAATAGCTGTTGCTACCGGACCCCAAATCAGGGAGGACCCACCAAGACCGGCTGCCAACGAGAACAAACCGGCGATGGTTGTCATCACCGTGATGACAATAGGAACAACGCGACGCCGACCGGCATAGAGCGTGGCATGCTTTAAGCTCATCCCTTGCCGCAATCGATCGTTGGCTGCACTGATTAAGACAATCGCCGAATTCACGGCAATACCAGCCAAGGCGACCACCCCGTAGAGCGTGTACAGCGACAACGGGTTGCCTGTCACAAAAAGGCCGAGTACCACGCCTGTAAATGCCAAGGGTACGGTGACCAAGATTAAGATGGGTTGCCCATAGCTTTTAAACTGCGTGCCAAGAATCAAATACATCACACCCAAGCCGAACATGAATAAGATACCGATTGAATCCAAGCTTTCTTGGATGTCATCGAGCTCTCCAGAAAAATCGAGATTGACGTTCGGATATTGATTTTGAAGTCCGCTCCATGCGTCCATCACACTGGTGTTGGCGGTGACGGTATCCGTCACTGCACTGTCGATATCGGCTTCGACCGTGATGGTTCGCCTGAAGTTGTAATGCCGAATCGTTCCAAGTGCAGGGGTGCGCTCGACCGTCATCAATTCGCCCAGGGTAATGAGCTCACCTGCAGGTGTTGGCATTTGCGTCGCTAACAATTGAGTGGGTGATGCAAATGCCGATTCCAATGCCAACACGCGAACATCGACTGTTTCACCGCCATCCTGAACCGAGGCAACGATCTCACCATCCACCAACATCCGCACGTTGCGCGCAATTGTGATTGGAGACATGCCAGTCCGCGCCACCTGATCACCCTTCAATCGCATGTCCAGTGCCAGCCGCCCATCTTGGGCATCATCTGTAATATCTGTCACGCCCGGTGTATCACGTAAAATTGCCTTGATTCGATCCGCGGCTTGCCGCAGCTCTGAAAAATCAGACCCGCGAACCTTGATCGAAATTGGTTTGGCCGCCGGCGGCCCGCCAGCCAACTGTAAGAAGGTCACACGCGTCGGGCCAGCCAATGCCCCAACTGCATCCCGCATCCCATCGACGATATCCGACACCTCTCGACCGTCTGGGTTCAGCCCCACCAGAACCTGCCCGAGATGACTGCCTCGCAAGGGCTCGGTTTCAGTAAATTGCTGTCCCGCGTAGGCGACCACGCCGCGCGCCTCATCTGGTTCAAGATGAGCACGTACCACCTGTTCGGCCTGCACCGCCATCTCCAAAGTCCGTTCAAGGCGTGTGCCAGGCTCCGCGTCTAAATTGACATAAAACACTCGAATCGGATCAGCGGCAAAAAAATCAGCGCGTATCTGTCCACTGGCCAGCAAACCAAGGGCGCCAAGAAACGCGCCCACGGCAATTGAAAGCGTCAGGATCGGCCGCCTGAGTGCACGAATCAAAGCATGCGTGTAGATGTGCCGGATCCCTCGGTTAAAGCGCGTCCGAAACTGTTGCATCCGGCCATCTTGATTGAGGGTCATCCCCGTCCCAAGGACATGACCTGGCAACATCCAAAAGGCCTCAACAAGGCTGATCAAGAGCGCAACAGACACAACAAGCGGAATCACCATCATGAATTTGCCCAAAATTCCAGGTAGCAGCATCAAGGGCATAAAGGCCGCAACTGTCGTGAGTACCGCAGCAGTCACCGGTGCTGCAGTCTCTGACAGCGCGTCTAAGATCGCGGGCAGGCCACGTTGACCGCGTTCGATCCGATAATAAATCGCCTCTACAACGACCACGGCGTCATCGACCAACATCCCAAGTGCAATGACAACACCAAGCAGCACCGTGACATTGAGGGTCTGATCAAGGCCCGACAACACCCAAAATGTACCGGCTAGAATGAAAGGAATTCCAATCGCGGTCAGTGCTGCAATCTTGAACCCCAAAAATAGCCAAGCAACCAGCAGGACCAAACACAAGCCAATCAATGCATTGTTCTGCATGATACTCAGAGCTTTCCGGGTCGGAATTGTTTGATCATCAATCAGGACCAGACGCGTCCCGGTGACTGACTCCAGTGCATTCCGCGTCTCGATGTACGCTTTCATTTCATCGACCAGCTCGAGAGTATTGGCCCCCTCGGCTTTCATCACAGCCAACATCACGGCCGGCTGGCCGTCATAGCGAACCAATTCTGAGCGTTCGGCGCGCGTGCGGGTGATACGTGCGACGTCGCCAACACGCACGCTGCCATCGCGCGTTAAGATCGGAAACTGGTTTAAATCAAACGCATCGGTTGACTTGCCTTTCAACCGAACAAGCCAGCTCGTATCCCCGACATTCAGTTCACCGGCGGCTAAATCTTGAAAATAGGTTTGAATGGTGTTCGCCAGGTCAGCCGGTGCAAGCCCACGCGATGCGAGCGCGGCGGGATCAAACTCGATCCGAATTTCAGGATCAGACAATCCCTGTGTATCGATGCGATCAATACGCTCACGGCGTTCCAAATCTTTCTCAATGAGAACAGCCTGCTCTCTAAGGCTGTCGTCGTCGCCGGAGCCCACCAGAACCATGGTGGCAGCTGGGAAGGCATTGGATGAGGTGATCTCGATAAAAATCGGATCAGCGGTTTCATCAGGAAACTCACCCTCGGCTGTATTCACTTCACGTCGAAGGTCGGCCAAGCGTCGCTGAAATGTTGCATCTGGGACGTCTTCAAAACGCACCAAAATCGAGGACAGGCCTTCACGGGAATAACTCGAGACGAAATCAAGATCATCAACCCGCTGAATAGCCTCTTCAATCGGATCGGTGACGCGACTCTCAATATCGATCGCCGAGGCACCGGGCCACGCGGTGGTGATGACGATCCAGTTGAAGTTGATGGTGGGATCTTGCTGCCTGGGTAATGACCAATAGGCCAGGGCGCCCATCACCAAGATCAGCACAAAGGTCAGATTGGTCAATACTTTATTGCCGATCAGGAGTCGGGCTAACCCTGTCATGGTGTCACCGAAATTGCATCACCGGCACGCGCTCGGAAGCGTCCATCGACAATCAGCTCGAGCGAGCCGGCGAGATCGGTCACCTCCACTGGTTGTCCAAGAACCGCCTCAGGCCTCGGAACAAAGGAGGCGGTTGCGCCTTCGGCGACCATCAGCCCATATTCCCCTTGGCGCTCAACCAAAAAGTCTGCGGGTAATGTGACAGCATTTGACCGCACGCGGATCTGGCCGGGCACACCGGGCTCAATCGCGCCATTTTCAGGTCGAAATCGAATCAAGCGCGTCCCAGTCTGCGTATCCACCGCTCGACTGTAGGCGACCACATCGACTTGAGCTACACCCAGAGCAGACTCAAACTCAAAGCGTTGATCAGCCGTCACCCGAAAATCAAGCGGCATACGTGCACGAATCTCGGCAGCCTGTGAGACCAATTCAAGGATCGGTGAGCCGACAGCGGCGCGGGTTCCACGGGATGCCAGTTGATCAACGATGACAGCGTCAAAGGGTGCTGTAATCGAACACCGTTCGACCTGAAGGTTGGCATCATCGAGCGCAGTCTGGGCACGACGCACTGTGATTTCAGCAAGGCGTACGTCAGTGGCTCGCGTATCTTTGAGCTCCTCACTGGCGATATTGGTCTCGGCAAGCTTTGCGACTCGGGCCGCTTGGCGTTTTTGGAACTCCAGCCGAGTCTCTGCCTCTGACTTCGCGTCCTCGGCTTGTGTTTGAAGAATCTCTGCGTCACGGCAATCCAGTCGGACCAAAGGATCTCCAACGCTGACCGAGTCGCCGGGACGTACCGTCATCTCGAGAATTTCTGCGGCAATACCCGCGGAGATCAAACTCGTTTCCAGCGGCTCACTGTTGGCTGGATAGAGCGACTCAATCGGACTCGCCAAGCGATCCAGACGCTCTGTGGTTACAGACACGTCAGATGCCAACACAGACAGGCTGCCGAGCAATGCAACCAAGCCAATTACAAAACGCATAGAACCCCTTTGTCGTTCATATCGTGCAACGCACAATTCTTTTCATCATGGGGAACGACGACTTCGATTCCAAGCAGATCCCGTCCAGCGGTAATCCAATCGGTCGTGGAGTCGCGATGAACGCCCCTGCCAGAACTCAATGCGTTCAGCACAGACACAATAGCCCCCCCAATGAGGCGGGCGTGGCACGTGATCTGGGTACACTGCTTCAAGTTGCTGCATTTGAGCGGTCAAGATCTCTGGCGAATCGATCTCCTGCGATTGAGCACTGGCCCATGCACCAAGCCTTGAACCACGTGGGCGTGACTGAAAATACCTGTCGTTGTCGGCGTCATCCAATCGACGAACAGGGCCTTCAACACGCACTTGCCGCTCTAACGTATCCCACCAAAAACACAATGCGGCTCGCGGCATTGCCTCAAGTTCTTGGCCTTTATGACTTGTGTAATTGGTAAAAAAACTAAACTCGCGATTTTCAAGCCCCTTCAACAACACGATGCGTGCATGAGGATGTCCGTCCGCATCGACGGTCGCCAATGTCATCGCGTTGGGCTCGAGTTGACCGGCCTGTCTTGCATCGTCAAGCCATCGATCAAAAAGGGCTACGGGGTCATCACCGGCATCGGCCTCAAGTAACTGACCTTTCTGATAGTCTCGTCTTAACGCGTCTAAATCACGACTCATCAAAAATCTCCAACACCTGTGTTAAACGATCCACACGATGCACCGTCATTCCAGCCACGGGTTTTTTGGGTGCATTGGCTGAGGGCACAATCGCATGCCGAAAACCATGTTTGGCAGCCTCGCGGATCCGTTCTTGCCCCGAGGCAACGGGTCGAACTTCACCGGACAACCCAACTTCACCAAAGACCACCCACTCTTTGGGGATCGACTTCCCTCGAAAACTCGACACGCAGGCTAACAATAATCCAAGGTCTGCGCCCGTCTCTGTGACCTTGACCCCACCAACTGCGTTGACGAAGACATCTTGGTCACCCAGTTGCAATTGCCCATGCCGATGCAAAATCGCAAGCAACATCGCCAGCCGTTGCGAATCAAGGCCAACCGCCACACGTTTCGGCGAACCACCAAGGCTCGTATCAACGAGCGCCTGCACTTCGACCAACAAAGGCCGTGTGCCCTCCCACGTACAGATCACCCCTGAACCGGGTGCAACCGAATCCGGTCGGCTTAAAAAGATGGCCGAGGGATTAGTCACCTCGCGAAGTCCAGTTTCAGTCATTGCAAAAACCCCCAGCTCACCGACAGAGCCAAAGCGATTTTTGTGGGCACGGAGTGTTCGGAAACGGCCGCCTGTATCACCGTCAAGCAATAACGAGGCATCGATGATGTGCTCAAGCACCTTCGGCCCAGCCAAGGCTCCCTCTTTGGTGACATGCCCCACCAACAAGACCACTGTCCCAGTGCGTTTTGCCAACCGGGTCAGTTGCGCGGCTGACTCACGCACCTGACCCACGCTTCCCGGCGCTCCTGTCAGCGCTTCAACCTGCATCACTTGCACCGAATCCACCACCAGTAGAACAGGTTTCACCTGCTCAACCATCGCCGCAATTGCTTCAACCCGGGTTTCTGAGACGCATTCGAGCTGGCCTGCCGATACGCCGAGTCGATTGGCGCGAAGTGCAATTTGTTCAAGTGATTCTTCACCTGTGACGTACAAACAGGCTTGCTGATTTGAAAGCTGCGCGGTGACCTGTAACAACAGGGTACTTTTGCCTGCCCCTGGTGCGCCACCAAGTAAAATCACCGAACCTGGAACAAAACCACCCCCTAAGACGCGATCAAACTCCGAGTAACTCGATGGGATGCGGGTGAGTGTTTCAGGCCGGATGGATGACAAGGTGGCGCGTGTCGGCAAAACACCTGCGTATCCGCCGCCACTTTTTTGCGAACCAATCGGTTGAGAAACGGTTTCAACCAGCGTGTTCCACGCATGACATGTCGGGCATTGACCTGCCCACTGTGCAACGGTCGCCGCACAATCTTGGCACTGATAGAGCGTCTTTACTTTAGCCACGAGGTCCTCCTGTCTGTCACAGGATAGACCAGTTTCTAGCGCGCGGCCTGCTCTGTTGGACCAGCAAGTCCTCGTTTCTGACGCTTGCCGGTGCGGACACCCTGCTCAAGCGCTTCAGCCAACACCTCAAGCACCATCTGACACACCAACCGGTTGGTGAATCGCGCGAGCGTCGCTGATGCAGAATCCAGTACCAGATCAATCGTCCGATGACAGGCGCGTGCCAAAGGCGATCCTGTGGGCGCGATCGCAATCAATCGAGCGCCCCGCTCGTCTGCCAAGGTCGCCGACTGCACCATAGGTGCAGTTTCACCGTTGGTGCACAAAAACAAAAACAAATCGCCATCTGAAGCGGTATTCGCAGTCAGCTCTTGGATCACTGCATCGGTATGCACCAAGACCGTCACCGGCGCGCCAATAAATAGCTCTTGAGCACCCCGAGCCAAGCCTGATGTCGGACCCAATCCGTAAATCAACAGCCGCTGACAATCTCGGATTTCACCAATCACCCCGGCCAGGTCTTGTTCGGGCAATCGCGCACGGGCCCGGCTTAATCGAGACATCGCAGTTTCAAACATTTTATCTGCAAGTAAAGGTGCGGTATCTGTGTCGTTTAAACCACGGACTTGGAAGCTCGCCGGGTTTGCAATGGTTTGCGCGAGCCGCAGCTTAAAATCCGGAAACCCCTTGCAGCCGAGTGATCGACAAAACCGATTCACGGTCGGCTCAGAGACGCCGGAGGCCACCGCCATCCGTGCAATGCTCAAATGCACCACGCGATCTGGATCGGATAAAATTGTTTCAGCGACAGCCCGTTCAGACTTACTGAGATTTGATAGCGTCGCGCGGACTTGGTCCAGCATGTGTCGCTCCTTTGTAATTCTTCACATATGATGAGCGGACGTTAGATCGAAATTCATCTCGATATTTGGAGCATAAACAATGTTCAATCGTAGGACAATCTTACCTCTCATTTTTTTCTCGGTGAGTGCACATTTTGCATCCGCAAATGAAGGATTTACAGATCTTGCCGACCAACCAGCAACCATTGATTCACCGGCTGTTGTCAATTTCTGGGCGACCTGGTGCGCACCCTGTATCAAAGAGCTTCCAGACCTCGAAGAATTGGGTGAGAAACTCGATGATGAGGCAACGGTCTACCTCGTGAATTTCGGCGAAAGCACTGAGACGATCGAACAATTCAAGGCGAAAAATCCCACATTATTTGGCGCACACACCGTGCTTTTGAAAGATTCGAGCATGGCTGGACTCAGTGCCTATGGACTGAGAGGCGTCCCTACGACCGTCCTCATTAACACACGCGGCGAAACTGTGGAGAGCGTCCAGGGAATCAAAGCCTGGGGTTCTGATGCGGTGGTTCAAGATGTCAGAGCGAAGATCTTGCAGTAACTGCCGCTTTTAATTCCTCAAAGCCAGGAAATTCAGACAATACGATCGGTTCTTGATCCGGATGATGCATAACGTAGAGCGGCACCCCAACGCGATCGTATTGATTTAAGTACTCGGTGATACTTGCATCATAACGCGTCCAATCGCCGGTCATTCTGAGCACAGCGTGCTCTTCAAAAAGCGCATCCACCTTTTCAGTGTTGAGGAGTCGCTGTTCATTCACTTTGCAGGTGATACACCAATCGGCCGTCATGTTGATAAAGACTGATTGACCTGACTCGACATGTGCGCGCAGTGCACTACTGGAATAGGCTTCGGCATCCACTTCAATCGCTTGCGCCGCTGACGTTTGCGGGCTCATTTGGCTCACTGCCGGTAGCGCGCCGAGCGAGATCAGCACAATGACCACAGACAGGCCTCGAGCCATCTTCGACTCACCGCGATACAACCACAATCCAAAGACCATGCACAGAAGCCCGCCAAGCATGAGGAGAATCATGTCCGCGGAGGTTTGTTGTACCAAGACCCAGAGTAGCCAAATGGCTGTGGCAAAAATCGGAAATGCCAACAGTTGTTTGAGACGGATCATCCATTGACCCGGGCGTGGCAATCGGCTGGCTGTTTCAGGCGCGATGGCAAATACAAGCATCGGAAGCGCGAGACCAAAACCGAGCACTGCAAATACAATCAAGGTCACCCACCAAGGCTGTGTCAGGGTGTAGCCCATGGCCACACCCATGAAGGGCGCCGTGCATGGCGTTGCAACAATCACAGCGAGCACGCCTGTAAAGAACTCCGCACGCCCGCCTGTTCCCTCCGTCAGACCTTGGCCCACACCGGCCAATTGCCCACCAAACTCAATCCATCCATACAGCCAAAGACCAAGCAATACGAACACATATACAAGCAAGGCGACAAACCAGGGGGTTTGCAATTGAAAGCCCCATCCAATCTGCGCACCACCAGCCTTCAAGGCCACCATGACACCGGCCAATGTCAGCATGGAGACCAAGATCCCAGCTGTGTATAACCATGCACCGCGTTGCACTTCATGCCGTGATTTTGAGGATTTGGCAGCAATTGACAGTGCTTTGATCGACAGCACGGGGAATACGCACGGCATCAAATTCAGAATGAGTCCACCTGCTAAGGCCATCAACAAGACAAGGCTCAGAGACAACTGACTTGATGAGTCCTTGGGTGTGACCAGTGCTGGATCCCAAGGCACGCGGATGCCGCCTTCAGTGGTTCCAATCAACCAATGCGTTGCCGTAAGCTCTGTGGCATTGATCGGCCGATCAAAGACAACCTGCACGCCGCCATCCAGTGGACTGGTGCGTTCTACCAGACCCAGTACTTCACCACTTTGCTCAGGCATCACGTCTAAAATCGTGACGTCTTGAAGCCCACTGATCCAAACCGATTGCGGGCCTTGAAAATTCACAGCACCGGGGAAATCCGATGGGATCTGTCCACGTGCCGCATTGATCTCGGTCAGTTCTGGTGTGCGTTGGGTGTCGAGCGGATTCGAGGCCACGGGTAATGAAAGCGATACAGCCTGAGATTCGGGAATACAGATTTCTTTACACACCAACCAGCGTGCTTCGCCCTCGAGTTGCCAGCGATGTGTTGCCGTCTCCGGCACGCTGAACTGAAAAGGGTGTACAACCCGGTCAACATAGCCGTAGGTCAAAAAATTCGCATCGCCACCAAAAGGCTTCGTAGTCGGTGTCGGAAAGAGCAACTCAGGCGTTTGATCATTGACGGTCAAAACCGGCGGTAACCCGGTCGTTCCAGGATTTTTCCAGTAGGTATTCCAACCCGGCTCAATCTCAAGCGCCAAGGCAAACCAGTACGTGTCGCCCGGCACAACAGCGGTCGTTGGCGAAAGAATCCGTGCAGTTACTTGGTTGGCAAACGATGGCAGCGCAATCACACACATGCACAGTGTTGCGATCCAATGGGAATAACGTTTCATGCAATGCAGATTATCCGATTGACTCAGGCAAAAAACTGTATTTTTATACAGTTATGTCTGTTGTATCTTTACGTCCTCTATTTGACGCCGGTCGACTCTGGCAGGGAGCATCCACCTTGGATATTCCCACGCATCCAACCGGCTTCAGCGCACTCGACACCGCACTGAGCGGTGGCGGATGGCCTGCTCATATGCTGATTGAACTCCTGACTGACTGCCCCACAAGCCTTCCGATCCAGTGCATACTGCCGAGCTGGCAACAACACCATGACACGCGATGGATTGCACTCATCAATCCTCCAGCTACGCCCTCTGCCGAAGGGTTTCAGCAGGTCGGGCTCAACCCTGAACAGATCGATGTCATTGATGCTGGAGAAGACACAGCCTGGACGCTTGAACAACTGAGTCGCTCACCTGTGATGCACAGTCTACTGGCCTGGTCTCCAAAATCCTGGAGCCACACACAATTAAGACGTCTGCAACTGGCCTGCCAACAGGGTGAAACACAATTATTTTTAGTCCGCGAACTCGGCTGCGCAGAACAGCCTTCTCCGGCACCAGTTCGCCTTCAGCTGATACAACGCCAGCATCAACCCACAATTGAAATTCTCAAGCAACCGGGGCGACAAACCACCCAACGGATTCAAATCCCAGCTCACCTACCTTGGACTGACGCACCTCCTCCACGTATGCGACAGACAACACAGCCGCAACAGATCGGAACAACACACTGATGCAACCCATATATGCGCGCATCCGGTTCCCTGAATTGCTGCTTGAGGCTTCAGGCTGTGACTATGCAACAACAGCCTGTGCGGTGTATGAAGGAAACCGCGTCTTACAAGCTTCGAGCATTGCGCTGACCGAAGGCGTCCTTCCCGGCATGACGCCCTCGATGGCCATGACACTGTGCCCAAAACTACAACTCATCCATTTGGATCAACACAAACAGCGTAGGCTGCTAAACCAACTGGCCCTCTGGGCCTATCAATACTCACATCAGGTCGCCATCAGACAGCATGGACTGGTACTCGAAGTGTCTAAAAGTGAGTCTTTATTTGGTGATTTAAAACGCATTGCAGACACCTTACGTACACAAGCCAGCCGACCGATCCAACTGGCATTTGGCATCACTCCAGAAATGGCTGAGCTGTTCTTGCGGCAGGGGTATTGCCCACAGGCATCTGACTTTGACCGCGTGGTTGCCAGCAGCCCAATCACAGCATCTGGGCTCAAACAGACACATGTCCGACGACTGCGTCACATGGGATTTCGAACACTCGGTGAATACTTCAGTGCACCGAGCAGGGCGCGCCAGAGCCGACTGCCGCAGGATGCGTTCCTTCACTTAGAGGCTGTCCGCGGACGCCACACCCAACCAATCAACTGGTTCCAACCGCCGGCTGCCTTCCACCAATCCTTAGAATTCATGCGCGGTCTAGAAAGCCAAGAGATGCTGCGTTTTCCAATACATCGCTTAACACAGGACGCAGCCGCTTGGTTGCGTCAGCAACAATCCGCTACCGCTCTTTTACTGTGGCAATTGCGTCTTGAAAGCCGGCGTACAGAAACACACTCGATTCAGCTCAACAGCCCACAAACCGACGCGCAAGCGCTATGTGATCCAACTTGGCTGTATTTCATGCAGTACGCCATTGAAGCTCCGATTGTAGAGATCAGTTTGCACCTTAAAGAATGCACACAAGCGAGACCACGCGCAGGTGACCTATTTCAAAAACAAGATGCCATCGATCGTGCGCAACTCTTGGATCGACTGACCGCAAGACTTGGGACTCAAGCCATCAGAACACCGTGCCGTCTGCA
This sequence comes from uncultured Gammaproteobacteria bacterium, assembly GCA_913057215.1. Lineage (GTDB taxonomy): Bacteria > Pseudomonadota > Gammaproteobacteria > Pseudomonadales > Litorivicinaceae > HIMB30. Next base: position 7,475 of record CAJXNQ010000005.1, on the reverse strand, counting down.
AGATCCACGACCTGAAAAAGCCAATCAACTCAAAGCGGGGCAACCCTCAATCGATCTCCCATCACTGCCACCGCGCCCCATCTGGATCTGCGCGCCACCCAAGCCACTTGGAGGAACTCCAGAAGCAGTTGGTCATCAACTGCTCTCGGGTCCTGAACGACTCGAAAGCGGTTGGTGGGATTTTGAACCGGCGTGTCGACGCTACTGGATCAGTCGAACAACCGATGATCGCGTGGCTTGGGTATATGAAGAGCAACATACAAAAACATGGTGGCTTGCCGGCTGGTTTATTTGACCTGCTACACTTCACGTGAGTATTCAGGACGACGCCCGTGGACCTATCCCGTTTTAACCCAAGACAACAAGATGCCATCACGCATCTTGGCTCACCGCTTCTCGTCCTTGCCGGCGCAGGCAGCGGTAAAACCAGTGTGATCACACACAAGATTGCCTGGCTCATTGCCAACGCTGAGATCCCTGCGCGTCAAATTACCGCGGTCACATTTACCAATAAAGCCGCCCGCGAGATGCGCGAACGCATCAGCCAAATCACATCGAAAGAGCACTCGCGGGGATTAACGGTCTCAACCTTTCATACCTTTGGTCTCAACCTCTTACGACGCGAAGCGCCCGCAGTTGGCTTAAAATCCGGGTTTTCCATTCTTGATCAAGACGATGCCAAGTCTGTGCTCTCTGATTTGATGAAGCGCGAGAACCTTGATGATAAGGACGCAATCGCTGCCGTACAGCACCACATTTCTCAATGGAAAAATGATGGGCTGTCACCCGAGCAGGCGCTCGATCATGCCGACACGCCTGAGGCTGTTTTAGCAGCAAGTACGTATACCGAATACGACCGCTATTTGCGCGCCTGTAATGCCGTTGATTTTGATGATCTCATCTTAAAACCAGTGCTCTTATTCAAGAGCCATCCTGAGATCTTGGCCAAATGGCAAACTCGAATCCGCTATCTTTTGGTCGACGAGTATCAAGATACGAACGGGATTCAGTATGAGCTCGTCAAACAACTCACCCAACTCTCTGGCGCATTGACCATTGTCGGTGATGACGATCAATCCATTTATGCCTGGCGCGGTGCACGGCCTGAAAACCTGAATGCACTGAGTCGAGACTACCCAACGCTCAAAGTCATCAAGCTTGAACAGAATTATCGATCGACACGTGTGATTTTAGAAACCGCCAACACGCTCATTGCAAACAATCCGCACATTTTTGAAAAGACACTGTGGAGTGAAAAAGGTTTCGGCGATGTCATCGATATTTTACCGGCGCGCACCGATGAGGATGAAGCTGAGCGTATTGCGTCGATGATTCTCGAACGGCGGCTGAATCAGAAACGGCGGTTCGCCGATTTTGCAGTGCTCTATCGAAGCAATCATCAGGCGCGGATTCTTGAATTCAAATTGCAGCACTTCAAAATCCCCTACAAGCTCACCGGCGGGACCAGCTTTTTTGCCCGCTCGGAAATTCGCGACCTGATGGCATATCTCAGATTGCTCATCAATCCAGATGATGACAATGCCTTGCTTCGGATCGTCAATGTGCCCAGGCGCCGTATTGGCCCCACGACTTTGGAAGTGCTGGGTCACTATGCACACCAGCGACACCAACCTTTGTACCCCTGCATCACTGAAATTGGACTGGCATCGCAGCTCGAGCCCGAGGCACACAAACGATTGACCCAGTTTCATGAGATGCTGGACTGTGCCCGCCGCGCCCTCCTCGCGGGCGACGGGCTGAGGGGAATCCATGAATTACTGGACACCATGAATTACCGCGGCTGGTTATCCGATCAGAGCTCATCTGAGGCGATGGCCGAGAGACGCTGGGGCAATGTCATGCAACTGATGGACGCTTTGCAGAACGATTTAAATCGCGGTCGCGATGCCGACGACGCAGAAGAGTTCGACGAGACCGCAGATGACAGCGCCGTTGAGGCTGCCATTCGAAAATTGGTTCTCCGGGATCTTCTTGAACGAGAGGAAGAGGAGGATGACAGCGATCGGGTGCAGCTTGCGACACTTCACGCCGCAAAAGGACTCGAGTTTCCCCAAGTTTTTCTCATGGGTGTAGAGGAAGAGCTTCTTCCTCACAGAAATGCCATTGAGAGTGACACCATTGAGGAGGAGCGGAGACTGATGTACGTCGGGATCACGCGAGCACAACAGCATTTGACGATCACCTACGCTCAAAAAAGAAAACAATTTGGTGAGATGTTGGAAACGACACCCAGCCGATTCTTAGACGAATTACCGGATGCCCATATTCACTGGCAAGGCCGCCAAGCCGAGGATCCAGAACTGACACGACAAAAGGGCCAAAATACGCTTGATGCCTTGCATGCAATGCTTGGAGGAGACAGATGACACTGACTCGACCGATTGTGATTGGCCTTGATGGAACAGTCCTGACACAACAGGAGGTCCAATGGCTCCCCGAGCTGCAGCCCTATGGTGTGATTTTATTTTCACGAAACATCGATACCCCGAATCAGGTCAGAGCCCTCACCGCCCAAGTCCGAGAACACTTGGGCGAGGACACTGCGATCCTCATCGACCAAGAAGGCGGACGGGTCCAACGCCTGAAGTCCCCACACTGGCCTGCTCTGCCATCGGCTCTCTCCATCGGAAAGCTGTGGCGACGTCATCAGTTTCATGGACTGGAGGCTGCCAACCTACTTGGCCAAATCATCGGCGATCAGCTGGCGGATCTCGGCATAACGCACACTTGCAGCCCCGTCGTCGATTTATTTGACCCAGCCGCTGACCCCGTTATCGGCGATCGCGCCTTTGGTGAAACCCCTGCTGAAGTGGTCCCCTTGGCAACAGCGTTTTTAGACGGACTCAGCCGCACTGGAGTCATGGGCATTTTGAAGCATGTTCCAGGAATGGGGCGTGTAACCAAAGACACCCATTATGGACTTGCAACCATCGATACGCCTGTCGAGGTGCTCGAGCAGACAGACTGGGTTCCTTTTCGTGCAATCTCAGGGACCCGTTGGATGATGACCGCTCACGTTGTGCTCAGTGCTTGGGACGACCAGCCGGTCACGACATCGACCGCCTCAATCAATGCCATTCGTGAACATTTCAATGATCCGATGATCATCTCAGATTGTCTTACCATGGCAGCCATTGAAGGGAGCATCGAGGCGCGTATTGAAAACACGTTGAATGCGGGCGTTGACCTCGCACTGTTTTCCAACGGGTCGAACGAAGAGCGCCACCGCGCCGTGCTGGCTGCCGGCGAGCCGCGGATGGTGCGAGAATCTCTAGAATCTCTGCAACCTCTCTCATCTGAAGCCCGCACTCATCAGATTGCGAAACTTCAGGCTCGCATGGGTACACAAACGAAAACGGCCGATCCCACGTGGGATCGGCCGTCTTAATCGTGCGATCTGGTTGTCTACAGTGAATCCACCATGAATGCGACTGCATCCGTGATTTCTTGCTCAGAACAATCAGCACACAATCCCATTGCAGGCATGGCGTTGTAACCTTCAACCACGTGCTTCACCAGTGTATCCATACCCTTATCAACACGGCCGGCCCAACCAGCGGCATCGGCCAGCTTCGGTGCACCGGCGGCACCTGAATTATGACAAGCCGCGCAGGCGCCGTTGTATACGTCCTCACCACTGCGGCTTGTCGCTACAGTTGTTGTCGCCTGACCAATATTTTCTGAACAGGGATCTCCCATCACGCACACTGTTGCAGGCGATTTGAGTCGTTCGAGAACGGCGCTTGCATCATCGGTCACAGCGAACACTGTGCCGGCCATGAGTGCGCCAAGTACGGCAATGATTCGGGTCATTGGACACCTCATCCTTCATATCCAAAAATGTGCGCTAAATTATACTGCGGCCTGCGCTTTCGCGCCACGGCACTGCGCGCTTTATTCTGTCTTCGTTTGAAATGTCATGGCCACACCTGCAACAACTGCTGCTGCAAGCCCACCAAATACGAAGACCTTCCCGGACATAAATTGACCACCCAATAACTCGGCGACGACGCCCGCCAGCACCCACACAGCAATTCCAATTAAATACGGCATTGAACTCTCCTTTTATGTGTGACTTAGGGGGTATTGGTTATAAATCAACCGGCTGACCTCACCGAGTGCCGCATTGGTTGCGCCTGTTGGTTAGCTGAATAGATTGAAGCTTTCCGAAAGCAAAGTGCCAGAAATCCAAAGTGCTAAACGTTCAAACCAATTTATCAGCTGCTCGAATTTCAAAGTCAGACTGAACATCAGGAGAATTTTCATTTAGGAACACTAATCTATCGAAGTCACAGATAACCGGTCACTGGACCGCCTAACTCCGATCACATTACAGCACTGAGCGATATTCCATCACCGCCTCATCACCCACAATCTCATCTATGCAATGTAAAATAAGCTCGGAGCGCGAGGACACTCCCGCTTTTTGATAGACCGCATGGGCTTGTGCCTTGGCCGTCCCCTCGCTGGTTCCGCGAAGAGACGCTACTTCAGATAATCCATAACCCTTAACGATAAATAGAGCCACCTCCTGCTCCGCTTGCGTCAGTCGAAGCTGCTGTATGCGATCTAAAATAAGCTGATTAATCCCTCGTCTCACCTGATCAAGCGATTCTTGCAGGCTCGCCTCATCGGCCCGACTCAAACGGACGTAATCCCTCAATAAAAATAGAGCCGCGACAATACTGAGGGTCGCAAAAAATTCAACGACGAGGTGAACCCAACTGAGCGTATCAGCCTCACGCATGTCTGTTAGATCGAAAGCCACATCCAACGCAAAGAAGCTGCAACAGGCTGCAAGTACAACCATAGTCAGTCGAGCGATCCAATCTTTTCTTAGCGCACTTTTCATATACCTAAAGTTTATAGCCCGTGGTTTAGATCACTTCAACTCAAGTTTACAGACTTCGCCATTGCTTTCCGGACAATGAGTTCCACGACATGCATCAACACAAAAAGGAGTGTAACCCATGCGTATTCATCACGTTTTACTACCTATATTAATGATCACTGGCTCTGTTTGGGCATCCGATGATGACTACCGTTGCAGCGGCACGGATCAAGCGGATATAAAAAGCAGAGACGAGGTAAAAATGCATTTCACTGCGCAGGGGTGGGAGGTAAGACGAATAAAAACTGAAGATGGCTGCTTTGAGGTCTATGCTCTAGATGATAAAGGGCAGCGCCGAGAACTCTATGTTCATGCAGTTACACTCGAAGTCATCAGTGATGAACGTGACTGACACATGTGGCAAAAGTCTAGTCGTTTGGGACCCATTCTTATGAGTCTCTCACTGGTCTTTGGTTGCAGCCTTTGCTGTGTCGCATATCACAGCAGAATTGTTTGAAGACATTCACGATGCGTTCGGGGAAGGTCTTTTGATCCTCGTAGGCTTTCACGTGACTGCACGCCCTGATCATAAGTCTTCTCGAAAATAAAAATCTAATCCACCCGATGGGGAACAGGGCGTTCAGCCTCAGATTCTTAGCCTCTGGCCGCGACATGCGGCCCTTCTTCTCTATTGCTGATATACTTAACAATATAGAAGCGTTGAAGTCATAAACTTCGGCATCTTCGCAATGCGCCCGTAGCTCAGCTGGATAGAGCGCTGCCCTCCGGAGGCAGAGGTCAGAGGTTCGAATCCTCTCGGGCGCGCCATTATACAAGGCTTACAGCGTTTTCGAGTAGTATAGTTTTGACTATACTACTTTTCTAAACTACACTAATCTAAATCGTAAGTATCTGTCGCATATGAAGATTTAGAAACGGATGTAGATTGATGGCAGCATCAAACGCAACAACAAAGCATCGCACTACTCCAATAGCAGACACTATTACTGCCGTTCCTCACTATCCAAAAAAACTCACAATCTTCAAAACACACGCAAGTTCGTATTGGCAAGTAAGATGCTATATGAACGGAAAGATACTGAAACGAAGCACAAAGACTGAAAACAAAAGAGACGCACTCAACTTCGCCAAAGACTTTTACAACGACTTATTGCGCAGAGACTATGATGGCGAATCGCTCAACACCACAATGACATTCCGTAAAGTTGCATTACAGATGCTCAACGAAATGGACAATCAAGTTGAAAGAAACGAACTTACGAAGACTACTGCACAAATAGCGCGATTGAGACTGAACAAACCAGTTTTCAAAAATCTCAACAAAACTGAGGTTGCATCAATTTATTACGACACACTACAGACATTCCTACATCACCTTAAACGGCAAAACGAGAAAATTAGTGCAGACACAACACTTCAATACCTAAAGTTAGCCAAGCGTGTTCTCGCATACGCACACAAAATGCGATACATCAATAACACCCCAGCCACTCCAAAATTTAAGGCTGAAAGCAAAGCCAGAGGCTACTTCAACAGCAAGGAATACAACCTTCTACACAGACGAGCAAAATCTCTTATTGGCAAACGATTTGAAGAACGAGTTATAGAGAGCAAAGGCAGAACGCTGTTCAAAGAAGGCGAAACTACAGAAGGCAGGCTATTAAGAAAAATCAAAATCGAACGGGAACTTTACGAACTGATTATCTTTATGTCCACCTCATTTATCCGCCCGACAGACATTAAGAACCTTCAGCACAAACACATAGAAGTGAAGAAGGGAACACACAACTATCTTGTCCTTAACTTGCCACCCAGCAAGAAGAAAGACAAACCAATAGCAACTATGGAAATGGCAGTTGAGGTATATGAACGACTTACTGAATACAATAAAGCAAAATACCAAATCGAAGTTGAAGACGAGAAGACGAAGAAGAAGAAAAAAGTCCCTATGGTTCGTGCAGAAGACTATCTGTTCTACCCAAACCTACAAAGAGACTACGCACTTAAACAACTACAGAGACAATTCGATGTGCTGACTTGGCACGCAGATTTGAAGCAGGGTGCGAACGACGAAGACAGAACAATTTACTCTCTACGCCACACCTGCATTATGTTTAGACTGACAGAAGGCGAAAATATCGACTACATAACGCTTGCAAAGAATGCTCGAACAAGTGTTGAAATGATTGAAAGGCATTACGCCTCCCAATTGGAAGGCGAACTTAATATTGATATGCTACAAAGCAAGAGGAAAAAGTAATGAATGCAAAAACATACAAAGACGGATTTCAGTATAAATGCCAAACATACTATCCCGAAAACCCGAGTTCGAAAGAAATAGAAGACGCACTCAACGAAAAAGGAAAAGATGGTTGGGAGATATGCGGATTACATATTGAGACGGCGATAAAGGAGGAATATAATGACTACAAATACCGCATTTTCGTCTGGTTCAAAAAGCGAATATTGAACTAATCAATTTACCCAAGAATCTGCATCAAAATCATAAACGCACCGCCTAAAAAACCGCCAAATGATACTGGAAGCAAAATAAATCCTGAAGAATGCAATCCAATGTTTGCTGGAAAGGAGTCCTTTTCGC
>CAJXNQ010000004.1 GCA_913057215.1 uncultured Gammaproteobacteria bacterium | reverse complement strand
CTTGAAGATCCACAAACAGCGCGTCGTGTCGATGCGAAGAGCATCATGCAGTTATTGATGATGGCCGCAGGCCAAGGCAGTGAGCTTATTTTGCACATTGATGGGGAGGATGCAGAACCGGCACTGCAAACACTGACCGACCTATTCGCCGATGGCTTCGGAGAACCGTGCGGATGAATGAATCTGCAGTCGACGCTGTCAACGAATCAAGCCAAGTTAATCTGGAGCGTATCAATTTAGCGCTGTCTCAGGGTGCGATCGCGCGGGCACGCCAGTTGCTGAATGAAGATTTGAGCGCGCCTGACATTGCCCATCTGCTGTCTTCAGTACCTCCAAAACAGCGCACTGTACTGTGGAATCTGGTGGAGGAAGATGAGCTTTCAGCGGATGTGCTCTCCTACTTGGGCGAGGAAGAGCGTGCTGAAATCGTCGCACGCCTCGAACCTGAAGAGCTCGCCAATCTGATCGAAAGTTTCGAGTTCGATGACAAGGTCGACCTCTTACAGGAGCTCCCTGAATCTGTCATTGAGCAGGTCCTGCTGTCGATGGATTCTCAGGACCGGCAACGCGTTGAAGATGTCTTATCCTTTGATGAGGACTCCGCTGGCGGATTGATGAACACCGATGTCGTGACGGTCCGTCCTGACATTTCAGTCGATGTTGTCCTTCGGTATATCCGGCGATATCGCGAATTGCCGCCAATGACTGACAATTTGTGGGTCGTCAATCGTCGTGATGAATTCATCGGCCAAGTACCGATTGCAAAAATCTTAATCAGCGAGCCGACCACCACTGTCCGCGAAATTATGGACACCGAGGTGGAGGCGCTGACGGTAGAAACCCACGAAGACGAGGTCGCGCGTCGGTTTGAACGGCTTGATTTGGTCAGCGCCCCAGTTATCAATGCAGATGGACGACTGCTCGGTCGGATTACGATCGATGACGTGGTTGACGTGATTCGAGCCTCGGCAGACCACAGCCTGATGAGTCAGGCCGGTCTTGATGAGGATGAGGATATTTTTGCGCCCTTATCAAAAACAGTGCGTCGGCGATCGATTTGGCTTGGCATCAACTTAATGACGGCATTTCTTGCGTCAGGGGTGATTGGACTGTTCGAAGCCACACTGGAACAGGTGGTCGCCTTGGCGATTTTGATGCCTGTCGTCGCCTCGATGGGCGGCATTGCCGGCACTCAAGCACTCACCATCGTCATTCGAGGGATGGCGCTCGGTCGGGTCGGTTCAGCCAACATCCGAGCACTGGTCTCTCGAGAAGCCGTCATTGGCCTGGCGAACGGATTATTCTGGTCCGTGATCGTTGGACTGGCTGCCTTTGCATGGTTTGGTGACTTCACACTGGGCTATGTGATTGGCGCTGCCATTATTGTTAATTTATTAGTTGCCGCACTCGTTGGCACGCTATTGCCTGGCTACCTGAAATCCATGCAAATCGATCCGGCACTTGCAGGTGGCGTGGTCCTCACAACCGTTACAGATGTGGTCGGTTTTTTTTGTTTCCTGGGCGTCGCCACCTTGGTCTACGCCTAACTCCCTGCAACCATCATGGATTCAAATAATAACGAGCCGCTGGCAATGGACCGGCGTGTATCGACATCACTGCCAACCTGAATCAGCAGATCACGCATCATGCGATCAAGATTGGATGCCACCGTAATTTCATGCACGGGATACTGAATCTCACCGTGCTCCACCCAAAATCCCGAGGCACCTCTTGAGTAATCACCGTTAACCAGATTCACGCCCTGGCCCATCAACTCTGTCACGATCACACCTCGATCCATCTGACGAACCATGGCGTCGAAGTCCATGTGACCCGAGAGCCTCAGATTGCGAACACCGCCGGCGTTATGCGTGCTCTGAAGACCCAATCGGTTCGCGGAGTACAAGGACAATACATAACGGGTCAACACCCCAGACTCAACAAATGCCTGAGCGCGGGTCGGGAGCCCATCCCCATCATAGGCCGAGGAGCCAATCGCTCCTGGCAAATGCGGTGCCTCTGAGAGTGTGACCCATTCTGGAAATATTGGAGTGTCAATTCGATCCAACAGATAACTCGACTTCCGATACAGCGCACCTCCGCTGATTGCACTGATCACGCTCGACAATAAGCCAGACGCTGCTTCGGGTACGAATAGAACAGGCACCTCACCGGTCTCACATTTTCTGGGATTCAACCGCGCAAGTGTTTTCTCAGCGGCCTCACGACCAATGACAATGCCATCCGTCAACCGGTTGGGGTTGCGATCGTGTGTGAAGGCGTATGAACGCTCGCGACTGTCGCCCTCTTCTGCCAAAAGCACACATGACATGCCATGGAGGCTACTGGCTTGCGCCACCAATAAGCCTTCGCTGCTCCCGAGCACACTGACCGCACGAGATGTTGAGACCGAGGCGCCATCAGAGTTTGTTAAACGCACATCACAATCAAGACCAGCCCGCTCAATCTCAATGGCCATATCCAAAGCCGCCTCAGGTGCGATCTCCCACGGATGATCCAAGTCGAGATCAGGAACTTCTCGAATGATCTGCTCTGAGGTCGCAAGCGTTGCGGCCGGATCAGCTGCGGTCACGCGTGCAATGGCGATGGCGGCTTGAGCCGCTTGATCAAGCGCATCATCAGACCAGTCGGTTGTTGTGGCCGATCCGCGGGACTGACCAACAAATGCCGTCACACTGATCGATTGATCTCGCATCATCTCCAATTGTTCCGGCTGACCCATCCGAGCCTGAACTTCAAGCCCCAGTGACGCACTCGCTCCGACTTCACAGGCGTCTGCACCGTGGTGACGCGCACGGTCTAAAACTTGACTCGTGATCGCCTTCAAGCGGTTTTTTTCATGTTCTGGGTTAAACTCTGCACGCATGACTGATCAAAACTCCCTAACTGATGATGACGGGGCACTCGAGCCGGAACGCCTGCCCTCGAAAAGTGCGAAAAAACGTGACATGTTGGCGCTGCAGGCACTCGGCGAAGCACTTGCGCAACTGACTGACAAACAATTCAAACGAATTGAGTTTTCCGACTCGGATCTGAAAGACGCGCTGATCTTCTACCGAAGCCAACCGCCCAAGCAACACGAGGCAAGACGGCGACAAATGCAATTTATCGGCAAACTGATGCGGCGCCTTGAAACGGACGATCTGCGGCATCAGCTTGAGCGAGTCCAAGGCTTGGATCAAGAGGACAAACGTTTGCACGCACTGACGGAGCAGTGGCGTGACCGACTGCTTCAAGACCCCAAAGCACTGACTGCGTTTTTGGATGCTTTTCAGGGAGATGCGCAAATTCTGAACCAGCTGGTCCGCGCAGCGCATAAAGCACGCTCGACAGATCGTGATCGCGGCGAGGCACGCGCGTTGTTTCGCGCGCTCAACGAATGCATCCGTCATTAAGCGGTGCCGCCAACCGTGAGCCGATCAATCTTTAAGCTCGGTTGACCCACACCCACCGGGACGCTTTGGCCATTTTTCCCGCACACCCCAATGCCCGTATCAAGCGCGACATCATGTCCAATCATCGAGATTGCCGACATCACCTGAGGGCCATGGCCAATGAGCGTTGCTCCCTTGACAGGCGCGGTAATCTGACCGTCTTCGATCAGGTATGCCTCGCTGGCTGCGAATACAAATTGGCCTGAGGTAATGTCAACCTGCCCACCACCAAAATTCACAGCAAACAGGCCTTTTTTGACCGAGGCGATCATGTCGTCCCGAGTCGCCTCCCCGGCCTCCATAAAGGTGTTGGTCATCCGCGGCATCGGCAAATGTGCATAGGATTCGCGGCGACCATTGCCAGTTGCAGGGACACCCATGAGTCGTGCATTGAGCTTATCCTGCATGTACCCCTTTAAAATCCCATCTTCAATGAGAACGTTGCGCTGTGTGAGGTGCCCTTCATCATCGATATTCAATGAGCCACGTCGGTCTGCAAGCGTTCCATCATCGACCACAGTGACGCCTTTGGCAGCGACCTGCTCGCCAATTTTTCCTGAATAAAAACTCGACCCCTTACGATTGAAATCACCCTCTAAACCATGACCGACCGCTTCATGCAAGAGTACACCCGGCCAGCCAGATCCAAGGACAACTGGCATTTCACCCGCTGGACAATCCACCGCTTCCAAATTAATCAATGCTTGATCAACCGCATCGGTGACCAGTTGAGTGGCGTGCTCAGGCGTTAGCAACCGGTTCAGGTCATAGCGTCCGCCGAGACCTGCACCGCCGCGTTCACGCCGCCCGCCTTGCTCTGCCAATACTGAAATCGATAAACGCACGAGCGGGCGCACATCGCCTGCCAAGGTGCCGTCGGTTGCACACACCAACACCTCCCGATACGAAATTGAGAGTGTTGCCTGCACCTGAACCACACGCGGATCGCGTTGGCGGGCAAGCCGGTCAATTTCAAGTAAATATGCAATTTTTTCGTGCGAGGCACGCTCGGAGATCGGGTTGATCGGACGATACAGGGTCGGCGTGGCTATCGGAGACAGCGCAATTGCCGTCTGCTTTGACTGACCTTTTTGGATCGCTGCGGCCGCTTGACCCGCTTCACGAATCCGATCTGCGGTGATCTCTTGGGTGTAGGCAAATCCTTGTCGATCACCCACACAAGTCCGTACCCCCACACCAGAGTCTCGATGGAAACTTGCGTCCTTTACCTCACCGTCTTCGAGTGTGAAGCTCTCACCCTCAGCCCGTTCAAAAAAGAGATCCGCAAAATCCACATCACCCATCGCCAACTCGTGCACGAGTGGTGGCAGATCATCCAAAGTCAGCCCACCGGGGGCAAGCAAGGACTCACTGACGGTCTGAATTGGTGTCGGCATTCGGTTGATCCTTTTGTCGGTCTGTAAACGGCGGTATCAGTCGGACTTGGGGATCATCAAAGGCACCTTCAATCCGGTAGTCTGTTTTCCCAACCTTGATAATTTTCGTTCCAAGCGCTTTTTCCACTAAATAAATCGCACCACCAACCTGTGGTGCTCCAAGCAACACAGAGGCCAACGGCAAATTATTTGTCAGTGGAATATCCACTGATAGTCGCTGATTGAGGGTTTTTTCATTCAAGTTCGCCATCCCGGTTAACTGAAAACTTGATGAGGGTCCACGCATTTCAAGGGCTGGATCGAATTGCAAGACACCGCCTTGAAGTCGTGCGGTTGCATTGACTTGATCGAAGGCGACTCCAGGCTGGACCAGATCTAGAAAATCGAGCCGCAAACGCCGCGTCAGCGTCTCAATATTCAAAATCCCAAACAGCCGCAACACCTCGGCTGAGTTTCCAAGATCCACAAAGCGCCCATCTGTCAGACTCAGCTCGACGGTCCCTTCACTTGTCAGTATCGAGAACCCAAGTGGCGATCCTGTCCAGGTCAGTTCAGTGGAAAACGATCCATCAGACGCTTCCAAGAGTGGCTCTTCTTCATTGACCCGCAAAAAGTTGCCCAAATCACCACCTTGGGCACGCAGGATGAGTGCGCTTTCCGGACCGCTGTCGTCGAGCACCCAGGCCAGCTCACCCAAGAAGCGTTGTCCATCGCGTTCAAATACCAAGCGCGTCATGTCCAGACGTTGATCACCACTGATCAAGGTGGCTTCCAGGTCTCGGTATTCTTTCGGCCCGCGCGCGAGTGTTGCGATTTGTATCTCAGCAGACGGAATCAGTCCCGGGTCATAGTCCAATAAGGGGTCATCTCCAGGGGGATCCAAAAACTCACCCGCTTCAGGCAACATGAGATAACTCAGTTCGACTCGCACTGGCGCTTGCCCAATTCGAGTCACGCGCCCTTCGACATCCCGACCTTCCACATAGGCCTCAACCGAGCCTGTTCGAAGCGTCACCGCCAGGGTATCAACCTGAAGGCTGGTATCACCGGCATTCAGTTGTTCAACGTCAATCAATAAGGACAGATTGGGCCCTGTCTCTGAATCGCTGGGCAAACTGGCCCAACCCAATACATCGAGCTCGGGCGTTTTGACATTGAGTGCCATCGGCGTCTCATCGAGCCGCCCTGAGATGTCCGTGTCATCAAATACGCTTGCCTCAAAACGCCGTGATGTGGCGTCATCGATCAATCGCACCCGAATCGGCTCGGCGCGCGCCGCTGTTTTTGTCAGTGGCATGGGCAAGTCACTGACTAAACCAACGCCATCGGTTTCTAAGTCAACGGTCAAACTGTCGTCTTGGTTGCGCGCAATCACCGTCCAAGACGATGCCCCGGACAGTAATGCCTCAGAAAACTCAATTCCGGCAAGGCGCGCGACATGTTGAGTTTGTAGTTTTCCTGAACCCCGGACTTCAACACCCTCATCATCGGCTTTGACATCAAGTTCAACCCGATCCCCCAAAATCGATCCGCGAAGCGCAGAGGCTTCAAACCCTTGATCCAGGGTGTAACGACCGCGACCTGCAAGATCAGTCACAGGTTCAGACACACCGAGTACATTCACTGTCAGCGACTCAGCTTCAATATCAACAGTGCCACCGGGCCGGCCATCGATGGGGATTTCAAGCGCCACATCACCTGTCAACATCCCTGAAAACTCGACATCGCGCCCAAGTGCCTGTGGTTTCACTCCAGCTGCATCAAGGACCTCAAGTGCACGGATGGCCGAGCCTTGGATCTGCCCAACGACATTGATTTGACGCGCATCCTCTGCATCCTGTCGCGCGCGCACTTGAGGAACGCGAAGGCCTCCAAAATCCGCCTGTTTCAGACTGAGTCGAGTGCGGCTATCGAAAAACTGCACTGTACCCTGATCACCGGCAAAGGCAGGCCACTCATTCAATGGACGGAATCGATAACTGGCCATGGGGAATCGCATCGCAAGCTCGCGGCGGCTTCGATCGATGTTGTCTCCCATTGGCCCCGAATATGAAATCCGACCATCGACCACTTGGACTTCTTCGATCGCCCGAGTCAGAAAACCTTGCACCTCAGCGTCCAGATCAAAGGGCATCAATCCAGGGAGCGCGGGGCGAGTGGCATCGACTCTTAATTCAAGCTGCAGGCTTTGCTCGGTATCTCGAGGCAAATCGAGCATCAACGCACCGCGCACGTCCTGATGCGGACCCGTGACACGGAGTTGCTGGCCCCGCAGGTAGAGTCCCTCCGGGCGACGATCAAATGCCATCAAGCCACTGAGTGCGTGATCAGTCCAGGGTGATGGAAAGATCTCAGGCAAACTGAAGGTCCCCGATGGACTGTCAAAATCAAACCACCCTCGGGTGCCGTTTAGATACAACTCGCCAGCCAAGGGTCCAATCGCTGGAATACCACCTGCGGCCTCGACTGAAAACTGATCAACCGTCGCCTGAATCTGCACAGGTGTCGCTTTCGAGGCGATGATTCGGAGTCTTGAAAGTTCAATCTGTGGTGCGTTATTGGCAAGCAAGCGTCGCAATTTCGGAGACGGCTCAAACTGCGTTAAGAATGTCTCAAGAACAGGGCCATCGATCGACAGTGCCGGTAATGCAGCCTTCAGCTGTCCAGATTCGTACGCCACTGCGCCCTCGGATCCGCGCAACTTGAGTCCCGGTACACTGAGATTTGCAGCCGCCAATCCCATCTGCATATCCAGGCCTCCAGTCAGTGCAAACTGACCCGTCAACTCACCGGTCAAGCCGGCCTCGTCGTCTGCCAACCCGCGCAGATTCAAAATACCGCGAACCGGTGCATTGTCTCGAATGGTGAGCCAGGCGGTCGCATCGATGGCTGCTGTGATTTCATCAAGCCCTGTCACAGGGATTGGGGCGTTGCGCATGCGGGAGTGCACTCTCACATCGTGGACACCACTTGCATCAGTTGGAAATCGCCAATCCATCGTGATTGGCATCGAAACCGTCTCGGTGACCAACCGACCTCGACCAAGGACACCGACCTCAGGGATCGTCTCAAAGGATAAGCGTTGAAGCGAGAGACCACCTGCAATCACATCCAGATCGTTAATGCGCGCCGCCCCGAGAGGCTCGAGCACCTTCACGAATCCATCAAGCACCTGACCCCATTGCCGCGGATCAGGCATACCACCACCCGCCCCATGCAGGATCAACTCGGCTTCATCGAGCACCATGTCGGACACCACCAACCGTCCTTCAGTGACCGACCGAAACAAATCCAACAACAGTTGAATACGCTGGACTTCAAGGCGGCCGTCTGGGCGCTCAACAATTAAATTTAGAGCCTCAAGATAGGGACCTGTCAGCGAGGCCTTGGCTCCGACCTGAGAGACCGTGACATCTGCACCCAATCGCTTTGACAGAACGGTTTCAAGATCGCCTCGCCAGTAATCCACCATGGGCAACATCGCAAACAAAAGTGTTTGCAGAGTCGCCAAGGCCACCACAATGATCGCTTTCGTGGTCAAAATCGGCCGCATCATGCCAACACCACCTCAAACCGATCACGGGCAAAAGTCGTGTCCACCTGTAAGCGAATCGGTCTGTGGATAAAGGCTTCCAAGTCAGCCAGCGCTTGCGACTCTTCATCAATCAAGCGATCAATCACCACAGGCGCTGCAATGACCGTTGTCGTCTCAGCAGAGAAGGCACGCGCTTCGCGTAAAATGGCCCGAAAAATCTCATAACACAGAGTCTCAGGCGTTTTTGTTTTACCCGTGCCCCGACATTCCGAACAGGCTTCTTGCAACAAATCAGACAGGCGTTCACGTGTGCGTTTGCGAGTCAGCACGACGAGGCCTGCCTCATTAAAGTCGTTCAGGCGCGTTTTAACCGGATCTGGTTCGAGAGAGCGTTCAAGCGTCCGAAATACCTGACGGCGGTGCTCCTCATCTTCCATGTCAATGAAATCAATCACAATGATACCGCCCAGATTTCGCAACCTCAGTTGTCGGCCAATGGCTACAGCAGCTTCCAAATTTGTCCGGAACACAGTCTGCTCAAGGGTGTGTGCACCCACAAACCCGCCAGTATTCACGTCGACTGTGGTCATGGCTTCGGTCTCATCGATCACCATGTAGGCACCTGATTTCAACTCAACACGACGTCCGAGTGCACGCTCAAGCTCATCCTCAATTTGGTAGAGCTCAAAAATCGGCCGCTCACCGGCATAGTGCTGTAGGCGATTGACGACGTCGGGTACATACTTGGCGGAAAACCCAACCATGCGGTCAAACGTTTCTTGAGAGTCGACCAAGACCCGCTCAGTATCTGGGCGAATCTGATCACGGATGACGCGATGCGAGAGCGATAGATCCTGGTAGACACACGTTGGTGGCTTCACAGTCTTCTCCATCGACTGGATTTCATCCCAGAGCCGCTTGAGATATGCCAGATCATGCTCAAAATCAGTCTGCGTATGGCCTTTACCGGCAGTCCGCACGATGACCCCCAGCTCGAGACCCTGTGCATCGAGTGCATCTTGCGCCATGCGTTTTAACAGATCTCGATTGTCATCGTCCTCAATCCGCTGGCTAATCCCGACATGGTTTGCAAAAGGCATCAGTACCAAATGCCGCGCAGGTAAGGACACTTCAGCAGTCAGCCTCGCACCCTTGGTTCCGATCGGATCCTTCGTGACTTGCACCAACAGTCGTTGTCCCTCGGTGACAAGCGAGCTGATTGACGCATCGCGGCCAGTCGCTGATTGCGGGATGTCTTTGGCATGCAAGAATGCACTGCGCTCGAGACCGATATCCACAAAACATGCCTGCATCCCGGGCAATACGCGCGCAACCTGACCGACGTACACATTTCCAACCAGACCTTGATGCGTTGCACGCTCGATCAACAGTTCTTGGACCATCCCCTGTTCGACCACAGCAACGCGTGTCTCAAGCGGAGTGACGTTGAGTAGAATTTCATGTCGCATTGGAGAGCAAGCCCTCAAGTTCTACCAAAGGCAACCCCACCACGTTGGTGTAAGAGCCTGAAATCCGCACAATGAACCGAGCGCCGATCCCTTGAATTGCATACCCGCCGGCCTTGTCTAACGGCTCGCCTGTATCCCAATACGCCGTGCGCTCTGCCTCCGTCATCTCACGAAAGGTGACATCGGTTCGAACCACCTGCGTCGCGACTGCTCGATCAGTCCATACCGTGACCCCAGAATACACCTGATGAGTCCGACCCGATAACTGATTCATCATCTGCAAAAAATCAGCGCGATCCAACGGTTTTTGTAAGAGCGCGTGATCAATGGATACTGTGGTGTCCGAGCCAATCACAGGCTCACCGCGAGCCGCATGACACGAGACTGCCTCGGCTTTGAGCCGACTCAATCGCCCAACATACTGCTCAGGGGATTCGCCGACCTCTGGCGTTTCATCGATATCCGCCGGCACTACTCGAAAATCGGACGTGATCAGCGCGAGGAGTTCCCGACGCCTCGGCGACTGACTGGCGAGGATCAATGGGTACCCTCAACCGGTTCTGAGACAAATTGAGAGAGCCAGCCGTACACAATGCGCACGGGTGACCACAAAATTGCCCCAATGGCCGCTTGCATCATCAACACCAATAAATCCGGATCATATCCTGTCAAAGTACGCGCCCAATACCCCACCAGTGCTGCAATGCCCAAGACCAAGAACACCACCACCGACTGGCGCACCCAATTGACTTGCCGGATCCGAGCACCAAGGAGCGTTAACATGTATGCAACAAGCGCAAACAATAACGAATGGAGTCCAAGCACCGTGCCATACAACACATCAAACGGCACCGCTGCTATAAACAATAAAGTCATCGACAAACGATGGTTCTGAAACAGTGCCCACCAGGCCACAAACAAAACAGGCCAATGCGGAAGATACGGTGCCATCACCAGTGGCAGCGGCAATGCCACCAGTAGCAAAGTTGCAAGCCAAGTCAACACAAAGGTCACTGGCCAACCTCCTCATCTGACACATCAACCATCAGGAGTGTCAGCGTTGACAGCTCCGCCGCAGGTTCACACAGCACCCGAGCAAACGGCTGGCCCGGAGATCGAATCACCTCAATCACGCGCGCCACAGGGATTCCAGGTTGGAATCGTCCGGCAAGTCCGGACGTCTCAATCACATCACCCGCGACAATATCGACGGTCGCCGGCAGATTTCGAAGCTCCAATTGGTCGAGCTGGCCGGTACCAAAAGCCACCGCACGCAGTCGAGTGCGTGTCACCTGAACGGGCAATTGATGGGTGGAATCGGTCATCAAAAGTACCTCAGAGGCATGCGGGTACACAGAGACAATTTGACCAACCAAGCCATCAGCCGCGAGCACAGGACGTCCGATTTGGACCCCGGCAGCAATCCCACGATTGATCGTCACTCGATGTACAAACGGATCGTTTGAGACGCGTTCGATTTGCGCTTGTAAAAGCCGCTCATTGACCCGCTCTCTCACACCCAACAAGCGTCTTAATTCAGAGTTTTCTGCGCGCAGTGTATGGAGTTTCAGTTGCTCAGTGAGGAGTCGTTCGTTTTCGATTGCCAGCGATTCAAGGCGTCCGGCGAGTTGCGTCCTGGTTTGCGTCCAATCGGCGACAGCACGTGTCGCATTGGCTGGAAATCCGGCAATCTGTTCAACGGGCCAAAGTGCCGTTTTGACTGCAAGCCGGACGATCTGTAGCCCATCGAGACGGGAGTCGATCAGCATGGTTGCCACGGCGAACGTCACCGCAATCACGAGACGGACAGCGGCAACACTGGTTTGTGAAAACAGCGGCCGCATGCAACAGCCTCAATCAGTCTGAGTTAAAGAGATTAAACGAGGCGCGATCAATCAGCTCAAGTGCTCGACCACCGCCACGTGCAACACAGGTCAATGGATCATCAGCGATCAGAACAGGCAAGCCTGTCTCCGCGGCCAGTAGCTCATCCAATCCTTTCAACAGCGCACCACCGCCGGTCAATACAATGCCGCGTTCTGCGATATCGGATGCGAGTTCGGGTGGAGACTGTTCAAGTGCGTTTTTCACAGCAGACGTAATTTGAGCCAAGGGCTCTGATAAGGCCTCTTGAATCTGATTCGACTTCAAAGTGAGCTGCTTTGGGATCCCCTCAGCCAAATTACGGCCGCGCACATCGATCTCAAATTCATCTTGGATGGTGATGGCCGTGCCGATTTCGTGCTTAATCCGCTCAGCGGTTGAATCACCAATCAACGTTCCAAACCGACGACGCACATACCCAACGATTGCTTCGTCAAACCGGTCGCCACCGACTCGGACTGATTCAGAGAAGACAATGCCGTTCAGAGAAATGATGGCAATTTCTGTCGTACCCCCACCAACATCCACGACCATGGAACCGCTGGCATCATCGACGGGCAGGTCAGCACCGAGGGCAGCCGCCATCGGCTCTTCGATCAGATAGACTTCACGCGCCCCGGCTCCAAGGGCCGATTCTTTAATGGCACGTCGCTCGACTTGGGTCGATTGGGCAGGCACGCAGACCAGAACACGCGGTGAAGGACGAATCATTGAGTTTTCGTGGACCTTGCCGATGAACAACTGCAACATTTTTTCAGTGACATGGAAGTCGGCGATCACGCCATCTTTTAATGGTCGAATCGCAACAATATTCCCTGGCGTCCGACCCAGCATTCGCTTGGCCTCAATTCCCACGGCAGCGACTGAACGCTGAGTTCCCACGGTTCGAATCGCGACCACAGAGGGCTCATCAAGTACGATTCCTTTGCCCTTGACATAAATGAGGGTATTGGCTGTTCCCAAATCGATCGAAATATCATTCGAGAACAATCCACGGATGGCTTTAAACATGAAAGCAGTGTCCTATCAGGCATGCGCAATAAAAGACAGAGTCTATCGGAACAAACCGCAAGGCTCTAGCCTTATGCTAGCATTAGAGGCTGTTATTCAACTGTTTTGTTCAACGGAGAACTGTATATGTCGCTGTCAGGCGATGATTTGGCCCGTGTCGCGAAGTTGGCACGCTTGGGGCTGACTACTGAGGAGAAAGAGGCCACTGCCACCCAACTCAATGGGATTCTGGCGCTCATCGATCGCATGCAAGCAGTCGATACAGACTCAGTCGAGCCACTCGCACACCCACTCGAACTGACTCAAGTGCTGCGCGCAGACGAGGTCACAGAACACAATCAACGCGATCACTACCAACGCGTTGCACCTCATGCTCAGGACGGTCTTTATCTCGTGCCCCGGGTTGTCGAATGAACGAGATTACAGACCTCTCGCTCAAAGCACTCTCTGAAGGCCTTCAGGCTAAAACATTTTCAAGTGTTGAGATCACTGATGCATTTCTGAAGCGGATTGGCGCACTCAATGCCAAAACCAATGCATTTATCACAGTGACCGAAGAGGCCGCGCGCGCTCATGCAGTGGATGCCGACGCGCGTCATGCCAAGGGCCAAGCCGGCCCACTGACCGGCGTGCCAATCGCACACAAAGACCTATTTTGCACAGAGGGTGTGCTCACCAGTTGTGGCTCAAAGATGCTGGCAAACTTTATCGCACCCTACGACGCACACGTCGTGACACAGTGTAAAACAGCGGGCTTGGTCACACTGGGCAAACTCAATATGGACGAGTTCGCCATGGGTTCATCCAATGAGAACTCAGTATTCGGACCGGTTCACAACCCCTGGGACTTATCGCGCGTACCTGGCGGAAGCTCCGGAGGCTCAGCAGCCGCTGTTGCCGCATCGATGACCCCACTGGCCACCGCCACAGATACTGGAGGCTCGATTCGACAGCCGGCGGCCTTAACCGGCACCTCAGGTCTTAAACCGACCTACGGGCGCGTCAGTCGCTACGGGATGGTTGCCTTTGCGTCGAGTTTGGATCAGGGCGGCTTGATCGCGCAAACAGCTGAAGATATCGCACTCGGTCTTGGCGTGATTGCAGGCCACGATGTCCGTGACTCAACCTCGGCCAACGT
This sequence comes from uncultured Gammaproteobacteria bacterium, assembly GCA_913057215.1. Taxonomy (GTDB): domain Bacteria; phylum Pseudomonadota; class Gammaproteobacteria; order Pseudomonadales; family Litorivicinaceae; genus HIMB30. The sequence goes on along the minus strand of CAJXNQ010000004.1, from coordinate 57,772 downwards.
ACCCGTGGATGATTATGCACAAGAGCTCGAGAAGCCGCTCACAGGCATGACCATCGGCCTCCCTGAAGCCTTCTTTGATGAACGCTTGAATGCCAGTATGGGGCAACGCGTGGATGCGGTGATCGAGGCGTTTCAGGCGCTCGGGGTTCAATTTAAGACCGTTCAATTACCGCATGTGGCCGAAGCAATCCCCGCGTATTATGTGATTGCGCCAGCAGAGGCGAGTTCGAACCTATCCCGCTACGACGGGGTGCGTTTTGGGCATCGGGCAGACAACCCAACCGATTTAATGGATCTGTATGAACGCTCAAGGAGCGAAGGATTTGGCAGCGAAGTGAAGCGGCGCATCCTCATCGGAACCTATGCATTGAGTGAGGGCTACTTCGATGCCTATTACAAAAAAGCACAGCAGATTCGGCGTTTGATTCGAGACGATTACACACAGGCCTTCACCGAATGCGATCTGTTGTTGAGCCCAACCACTCCGTCAACAGCCTTTCCAATTGGTGAAAAATCAACCGATCCTGTCGCGATGTACCTTGAAGACATCTACACAGTAGCGACAAATTTAGCGGGGCTTCCGGGCGGATCTTTTCAAGCCGGACTCATCGATGGATTACCGGCTGGTTATCAGCTCACTGGGCCTGCGTTTTCAGAAGGCCGCATCCTGAACGCTGCGCATCAATTACAGCAAGCCACCGATTGGCATCAGGCGCGTCCAGAGGGTCTTACACATGTATGAAGCTGTGATTGGTCTTGAGGTGCACGTACAGCTCAACACCGCCTCAAAAATATTTTCAGGATCGTCGACAACCTTTGGTTCAGAGCCGAATACACAAGCGAGCCTTGTCGATTTAGGGATGCCAGGCGTGCTGCCTGTTCCAAACGCGCGCGCCTTTGAGATGGCCGTCAAGTTTGGCCTCGCGATCCATGCCGAAATCGGAACAACATCTGTGTTCGATCGCAAAAACTATTTTTATCCCGATCTACCGAAAGGCTACCAAATCAGCCAGTTCGATTTGCCAATTGTGGGTCGCGGCGAGGTTGACATTACGCTTGAGAACGGAGACACCAAGCGGATCGGAGTGACACGCGCCCACCTCGAAGAGGATGCCGGTAAAAGTATCCACGATGCCTACGATGGAATGACGGGAATTGATCTCAATCGCGCAGGCACACCATTGCTTGAAATCGTGTCCGAGCCTGAGCTGCGCTCGGCAAAAGAGGCGGTGGCCTATCTGCGCGTCATTCACTCCATTATTCGGTATCTGGATATCAGTGATGGCAATATGGCTGAGGGCTCAATGCGTTGCGACTGCAATGTCTCGATTCGCCCTGAGGGATCGACAGCACTTGGGACTCGCACCGAAATCAAAAACGTCAACTCGTTCCGGTTTGTCGAGAAAGCTATCAACACAGAAATCAACCGGCAAATCGAAATTCTTGAGGATGGTGGGCGGATCATCCAAGAAACCCGTCTGTATGACCCGGATCGCGATGAAACGCGTTCAATGCGCTCCAAAGAAGAGGCCAATGATTATCGCTACTTCCCCGACCCCGACCTCTTGCCAGTGGTCATCGATGAAGACTTTATTCAGGCTTGTCGTGACACACTGCCTGAACTGCCGGCGGCCCGCAAGGCCCGCTACATCGAGCGTTATGGCATCACGGAGTACGATGCCGGCGTCCTCGTTGCCGACCGTGACATCGCCGACTACTTTTCGGCAGTTGCTGAACAGTCAGGTGAGGGAAAATTGGCCGCGAACTGGGTGATGGGAAGCGTCATGGCTGAATTGAATCAGCGCAGCCAAAGTATCCACGACTGCCCAGTGACAACGGAGCATCTGAGCGATCTCATCGGCCGCATCAAGGATCAAACACTGAATTCGAAAACAGCCAAGATTGTGTTTGATGCCTTATTAGCCAATGAAGGCAGTGTCGATGACATTATTGAAGCACGCGGTCTGGTACAGGTGACTGATACGGGCGCCATCGAGGCCATTGTGGATTCAGTGATGACTGAGAACCCCGAGCAGGTTGAGAACTACCGGCAGGCACCCGGTGACAAGCAGGGGAAGATGCTGGGCTTTTTTGTCGGGCAGGTCATGAAAAAGTCTGGAGGCAAAGCCAACCCGCAAGCGGTCAATGAAATTCTACGATCCAAGCTCAACGCCTGAGCCACAGACTGGACAGTGCGCGTCCTTGCCATAGCGGAATGACCGCCAGTCCATCTGCTTGGCCTGGAAGCGAAGTAATCGACCGACCAATCGGTCTGGCCAGTCAAGCAGGACTCCAATCACCTCGACGGCTGCAAGTGTGCCTAAAACACCGACCACTGGGCCTAATACCCCCGTTTCCGCACACGTTGGCTCGTGGTCTGGTACATCTGGGACCAAGCAGGCATAACAGGGATTGTGAGACGTACGTGGATCAATGGTCGTCAACTGCCCCTCCGTGCCAAGTGCAGCCGCAGACACCAATGGAATCTGTGCTCGACGCGCAAGATCATTGGCTAGAAATCGAGTCGCGAAGCGATCTGTGCAATCAGCCAGGAGATCTGCTGACGCAAGGAGGGTCTCAAGGTTCGAGGCATCCGCATGTTCGCTGACTGTCTCAACATTGATAAACGGATTGAGCCCGAGAATACGCGCCTTGGCCGAATCCACCTTGTGCACACCAATCGTCTCTTGTGCATGGATCACTTGACGATGCAGATTGGTGGGATCAACGGAATCGCCATCGACCAGGGTCAAGCGACCAACGCCGGCTGCGCCTAAGTACAACGCCAAAGGACTGCCAAGACCACCAAGACCGAGCACCACCACATGTGAAGCACGAAGCCGATTCTGACCGTCGAGATCCACATCACTGAGTAAGATTTGTCGCGCATAGTGCAACAGCTCTTGATCATGCATAGGGTTTCCTCATTCGGGTCACTCGATCTCGTCCTGCAAGATCCTGAAGCGTCTGAATGTGACTCCATCTGTGTGCCTGTGCAAGCTCCACGACGGCCTCCCGCTGATCCAGTCCATGCTCGATCAGCAGCCAACCACCAGCAGTTAAGTGGGATTGACCATCCTGAATCAGTCTACGAATCACGGCCAATCCATCCAAGCCAGCAAAGAGTGCAAGTCTCGGTTCATGCTGGATCACAGCCGGATCGACTCGACTGTCGTGCTCTGCGATGTAGGGTGGATTGGCACAAATCACATCATAGATCCCGGCGTGCTCGAACCCATCGGCGATAAAAAACCTCACAGCGAGATGCAACCTGACCGCATTGGCTTGTGCCACCTCGATGGCTTCAGGTGAAAGATCTGACGCAGACACATCGATCTCAGGTCGGCGTGCTTTCAAACTGAGTGCCACCGCCCCTGTTCCTGTGCAGACATCTAAAAGACGCACCGGACGTGATCCGATCACCTCAAGTGCCGACTGCACCAAGGTTTCAGTATCCGGTCTTGGAATCAATACATCTGGAGACACTTGCAGACGCAATCCATCAAAATCACACCACCCGAGGACATAGGCCAAAGGCTCTCCTGCAGCGCAGCGCCCGGCAATTTGAAGTACGCGATCCACCAACGCATCATCAATCACTCGATGCGGTTCCAGCACCCGGTCAATCCGTGCACAGTCCAAGACCTGCTCACACACCAAATCAAGCTCAGACGACGTCCACTCAGCCGACTGGACGACGGGGGAATTCAGGACACCCGACAGGGTCATGCGCTCTCAATACCAGCGAGTAATTCTGTTTGATGTTGTTGCACCAGTGGCTCGATCACAAGATCACAGGCACCCTCCATCATCTCGTCAAGACGATAGAGCGTGAGATTAATTCTGTGATCCGTCACCCGCCCCTGTGGGAAGTTATAGGTCCGAATCCGCTCGGATCGATCACCGCTGCCCACCAACGATTTCCGCTCACTGGCTTCTTTCGCCTGATGCTCTTGACGCACCATGTCATCGAGTCGTGCCTCCAACAAACTCAGTGCACGCGCTTTATTTTTGTGCTGGGAGCGCTCGTCCTGACACTCGACGACAACCCCTGTGGGCAAATGCGTGATGCGAATGGCTGAGTCGGTTTTATTCACATGCTGTCCGCCTGCACCACTGGCTCGGAAGGTATCGATTCGCAAGTCCTTCGAATCGATTGTGGTTTCTTGCATGGGATCGGGTTCGGCAAGGACGGCCACGGTACAAGCTGAGGTATGAATCCGACCCTGAGACTCAGTCGCAGGAACCCGTTGTACACGATGCGCACCGGATTCAAATTTCAACTGCCCATATACACGCTCCCCGGACACCTTGAGGACCACCTCTTTAAAGCCCCCCACTTCAGCTTTTGACTCGCTGATCAGTTCCGTTTTCCACCCTTTCGTCTCCGCATATTTCAGATACATTTTGAGCAGATCACCGACAAACAGTCCGGCTTCATCGCCACCCGTTCCCGCACGTATTTCGACGAAGGCATTGCGTGCATCGGCTGGATCTTTGGGAATCAGAGCGAGTTTCAAGTCCGCTTGTAACTGCGCTTGGGTCTGTCGAAGCTCAGGAATCTCAGCCTCCGCGAGATCACGCAGATCTGGGTCACTGCCTTTACAATAGGATTCAAGCTCTTCGAGATCAGCATCGACCTCACGCGCCCGTTGCACTAAAGAGACGATCGGATCGAGCTCGCTGTACTCCTGTGAATAGCTGACAAACTGTTTCTGATCGGCAATGACGTCAGGGTCGGAGAGGAGTGCCGAAAGCTCCTCATGGCGATCTACCAGAGATTCGAGCCGGGTTTGTAAGGAAGTCGTCACTCTGAATCCTCAACGTCGTCGATGCCAAATAGACGATTGGCTGATTCGATCAATGACAAATCACCCTGCTCGGCCGCACTGCGAAGTGCAACCGTTGGGGTATGCAGAAATTTGTTGGTGAGATTCCTGGTCAACAGCTCAAGCGCTTCATCGGGGCTTTTGCCGGATTTGATGGCCTTTCGCGCACGCTCAAGCTCGCGCTCAGAGACATCTTGGCAGCTTGCGCGTAAAGCCCGAATAGAGTCGACAGCACGGTATCCACGAATCTCACGTTGCCAATCATCCAAGGCCTCGGCGATCAGTCGCTCGGCCTGTCTGGCCGCCTCTTGACGCTGCTCGAGCCCCTCTTCGACGACCGCATTTAAATCGTCCACGGTGTAAAGATAGACCGAATCGATATCACCAACCTCAGGCTCGATGTCGCGTGGTACAGCTAAATCCACCATAAACATGGGCTTATGCCGTCGAGTCTTTTGAGCGCGTTCGGCCATGCCTTTACCCAGAACTGGGACAGGCGATGCCGTGGATGAGATCACAATATCCGCGTGTGCAATGCGTTCACTCAGTGCATCTAACGGCCAGGCATATCCATCAATCGTGGCTGCGAGCGTTTCGGCATTGGCAAGCGTTCGATTCACCACGTCGATCCCACGTACCCCCTGGCCCGCCATGTGTTCAGCAACCAACTGCATGGTTTCACCCGCCCCAATCAACACCACATGGCAAGACGCCAAGTTTGAGAAAATTCGACCTGCGAGCGTGACAGATGCGTAGGCCACCGAGACCGGATTGCGACCGATCGCAGTCTCAGTCCGAATGCGCTTTGCAACACTCATGACCTTGGCAAAGGCTTGTTCCAGTTCCGAGCCTGTTGCACGCGCGTCACGGGCATACCGAATTGCATCCTTAAACTGGCCGAGAATCTGAGGCTCACCCAATACCAACGAATCTAAACCGCTGGCCACGCGCATCATGTGCTGTGCCGCTCTTAATTCGTGAAATGCATAAATATGCGACTCGAGCGCTTCGCGTGACACCCCATGAAAGCCTGCGAGCCAACCGGCAATGTCAGGTGATTCGTCGCCATCAATCGCCAAAAACAACTCTGTCCGATTGCAGGTGGACAAGATGGCACCCTCGCGCACCGCTGGAAATGTCGCTTTCAGTTCCTCAAGCGCGCTCGGCAGACGATCTGCATCGAAGGCAACCTGCTCGCGCAGATCGACCGGTGCCGTGGTATGGTTGAGCCCGAGTGATAAAAGAGCCATGAATGAACGTGATGCAACCCATGAAGATACAGTGGCCGAATTGTAACAGAGCTTCTGTGCTCTGCGTTTGCCTCCTGCTTACGGCATGCCAAACAGTACCGTCGGGTGAGACCGAGCCACTCCATTCCACAGCGACTGTCGAACCGACGCACACGCCGATGTCCACATATCAACCTCGCACACCTGCTGGGTTGGTGTTGATGGCGGAGCGCGCACTGGCTGAAAATCAGACCGCGCAGGCAGTCACCTTGTATCTGCAAGCTGCTCAGCAGTCCGAACAAAGTGAAGTCGCAGAGCGTGCCGCCTTCTTGGCGCGTCAAGTGGGTACGCCAGCCCAATCGGCTGAGGCACTGGCACGGTGGCGCCAGCTGGATCCAAATAATCAAAGTGCACTGGAGGCGTCGCTCATTTACGCCGTCGAGCATGGAACTGCACTTGAAGCACAGCAGTCACTTGGCCGCTTACTGACGCAGGATCCAGACTACCAAGTTCACTGGATTGCGAGCTTTTGGGCGACTGTCGATTCAGACAAACAAGCTGCTCTCACTCCTCGATTTCAAAATCTGGCTGAGCTCACTGGGAACGGATCGCTGGCTTTGGTGGTCACAGAAATCAAAAATCGCAATCAATCAGAGTCGGGGACCGCATGGCTCGATCAGTGGATGAAAACCCATCCTGCGATTCCTGAAGTGGTGCTCTTCCGAGCGCGTCTCGATCTACCTGACAGAACGCAAGCAATTGCCCGTCTCAATCGCTTCCCTGAGGTATTGAATGATGCCAATGTGCAATCTCAAAAAGCACGTTGGTCTGGGTTGGTAGGGGATGCGGAGCAAGCACGTGCGCTTCTGAGAGCAGCGCTCGAGACTGACCCCGACCGCCATCAAGATCGTTTAACCCTGGCGCTACTCGAGATGCAGGCAGAGCATTATGTCGATGCCGAGATGCATCTCAAGTCACTGCTTGCGACTGAGCGCTTCCGCGCCAACGCCTACTATCACTTGGGCGAGCTTGCGAAAACGAACCAGCAGACTGATTTGGCGATTGATCGTTTTTTACGCGTCGATCGCGGTGAGTTGATTGTTGAAGCACGCAAGCAATTGGCCTCGCTTGCACTGAGCAAAGAGCAACCCGAACAAGCGGTTCGATGGTTTGACGAAGCCCGCCTTCTGTTTCCGGGGCTCAGACCGCAACTGACATTGGCTGAGGCACAGTTTCAGACCACCAATGGTATGGCAGCCGATGCAATCCCTGTACTGAGCCAAGCACTGATCGACGATCCAGATCGACGCGATGTGTTGTACACCCGCGCACTGGCGTATGAGCAGATGGGCGATATCCCGAATGCCGAGGCAGACCTACGGCGAATTCTGAAATCGGATCCCGAGGATGCCGATGCGCTCAATGCGCTTGGATACACCTTGGCAGACCGCACAGACCGATATGACGAGGCATTGATCCTAATTGAGAAAGCACTGGAGAAAAAACCGGAATCTCCAGCCATCCTCGACTCTATGGGATGGGTGTTATTCAAGCTCGGTCGCCTTGAAGAGGCACTTCCCTACTTCGAGCGTGCATGGGCCATCGTCCAAGATCATGAGATTGCCGCACACTACGGCGAGGTGCTTTGGAACCTCGGTCGTACCATTGAGGCGCAAGGAATCTGGGATCTGGGCTATCAATCAAACCCCGAAAGTGAGAAAATTCGATCTACAATAGAACGGTTAACAAATTCGTGATTCTTCGCACTGCTTTTATTCTTGGTTTCGCCCTCCTGTCTGGCTGCTCGATGATGCCCTGGTCATCTGACGATGACAGCGAGGTTTTGACGTTCTTACCGGCCAGCCAACTCGAGCAGTGGGATATGACTGCGAAATTTTCGGTGACGTCCTCGGAGGGAACAGAATCCGGAACTGTTCGGTGGATCAACGAACCCACCACTGAGCGGATCGACATTTTGTCGCCAACAGGATCCGTGGTTGCGCGGTTGACAATTGATGCGACCGAAGCACGACTCGTCACTGACGATGGGGAGCGCGTCGCGTCCGACGCTGAGACGTTACTGACTGAGGTGATGCAGGTCTCGCTTCCGGTCGATGCACTTCGCTTCTGGGTACGCGGGCTCGACGCACCAGACCTCCCGATTGACTCGGTCTCAAAAGACAATGAGGGTCGGATCATCGAGCTGACTCAGGATCGGTGGCAGTTGGCGTACAGCGGAACCGTCTCGGTCACAAGCGGATCAGACCGCTTTGAAGTGCCACGTCGACTCACAGCAGCCCGAGGTGATCTGGAAATACGCTGGGCAAGTACCGAGTGGCAGATCCCAAACCCCTGATCCAACCATCCAGCCAACTCGATGGCGGCTGGTGTGTGCATGCGCCAGCTAAATTAAATCGTTTCCTACACATCATTGGCCGTCGTACCGATGGTTATCACAATCTTGAAACGGGTTTTCAGTTTGTAGACTGGGCTGATCGCATTCACGTGCGACGGACTTCGAAACCCGGGATTCATGTGCTGGAAGATCCGCTTGGTCTTGGCCAAGACAACTTAGTCGCCAAGGCAGCGCATGCGCTCCCAATCCCAGCCTCCGTCGGGATTGAGATTTTGATCGAGAAGGAACTGCCGCAGGGAGCCGGTCTCGGCGGCGGATCATCGAATGCAGCCAGCACATTGGTCGCGCTCAATGAGTTGCTTGATTTGCAACTCCCACTTCGCACACTGTGTGCCATGGGTCTGACTCTGGGCGCCGATGTTCCATTGTTTGTCCATGGGCGAAGTTGTTTTGCAACCGGTGTTGGCGAGCAATTTCAGGATACAGATTGGGGTGGGACAGAGGTGCTCATTGCAACCCCGCCCGTTCATGTGTCCACTGCAGCAATCTTTGCCCATCCAAAGTTGACAAGAAACACCCCCTCTTGCAGAATCCGCGCCTCGCAGTTGGATACAACCAGCAATGATTGCGAAGCGTTGGTTCAAACGTTGCATCCTGAGATTCGAATATTGATGGAGGCAATGACCGACATCGGACAGCCCAGATTGACCGGGACAGGCGCGAGCGTCTTTGTGATTGATCCAGATCACACAGCATCGCAAGCACTGGAGACAGTGCACCGCCTTGCGAAGGTCAAACTGGCGCTCCTGAGATCGCACTCAATGTTGTATACTTCGCACGCGTTCGCGTAACTGGGGTGTGGCCAAGTGGTTAAGGCAGCGGGTTTTGATCCCGCCATTCGTAGGTTCGAATCCTACCACCCCAGCCAATTCCTCATGGCTTGGTGCTGACAAGGAGTTTCATGTGGCCCAACTGATGCTGTTTTCCGGGAATGCCACGCCGGAATTATCCCAAAGGGTCTCTGACTACCTCGCTGTCCCGCTCGGAAACGCCAGTGTTGGACGTTTCTCAGACGGCGAAATCGCCGTTGAAATCGTTGAAAATGTCCGCGGTGAAGACGTCTTTGTACTGCAATCAACCTGTGCTCCGACCAATGACAATTTAATGGAGCTTGTCGTTGTGTGTGACGCCCTCAGGCGCGCGTCAGCATCTCGGATCACAGCCGTTGTGCCCTATTTTGGCTATGCCCGCCAAGACCGTCGTCCACGATCAGCACGCGTGCCCATCACCGCCAAGGTTGTCGCTGATATCATGGTGGGTGTTGGGATTGACCGCGTACTCACAGTTGACTTGCATGCAGATCAGATCCAGGGATTCTTCGACGTCGCGGTTGATAATATTTATTCAACACCTGTCATGCTGGATGACATCCAGCGCAATCAACCCAAGGATCTTGTCGTCGTATCTCCCGACATTGGGGGTGTCGTACGTGCCCGCGCCATGGCGAAACAACTCGATAGTGACCTTGCCATCATCGACAAACGTCGGCCGCAGGCAAACCAAGCGGAGGTGATGAACATCATCGGTGAAGTCGATGGGCGCACCTGTTTGATCGTCGACGACATCGTGGATACCGCTGGGACTCTATGTAATGCCGCGAAAGCTTTAAAGGCACAGGGTGCAAAAGCAGTGGTGGCCTACTGTACACACCCGGTTCTGTCTGGCCGTGCGCTGGATAACTTAACGGACAGCGCGCTTGACGAATTGGTGGTGACTGATAGTATCCCCGTCCCTTCAGAAATCATGAACACCGGCCGCGTCCGCGTGATTACGATCGCTGAGCTACTGGGCGAGGCCGTACGCCGCGTCAGTAATGAAGAATCCATCAGCGCGATGTTTCGCTAGCTGATATCGGTGCATTTGCACCTTCGAGTCCAGTTGGTCGAGGCTGGGCTCAGACATGTAAGGAGAAGACAATGTCTGACTTTCGCTTAAGCGCCTCAGTGCGCGAAGAAGCAGGGAAAGGTTCGAGCCGCCGCCTGCGTCGACTAGAGGGTTTAGTTCCTGCAATCGTATACGGTGGCAAAACTGAACCGAAGTCGATTCAAGTTGCTCATAAGGACTTAAAGCGCGCGCTTGAAGAAGAAGCGTTTTACTCGTCCGTGATTACGCTTGAAATTGATGGCAAGGACGAACCTGTCATCTTGAAGGCTCTACAGCGTCATCCGGCCAAGCCGATTGTCTTGCACGCTGACTTCCAGCGCGCCTCGAAAGACACGACGCTGAAAGTTCATGTTCCGCTACACTTCGTCAATGAAGCCACCTGTAAGGGTGTGAAATTGCAAGGCGGCGTAATTCACCATGATGCGGTTGAAGTGGAAGTCAGTTGCTCACCAGGCGATCTCCCGGAATACATTGAGGTCGATTTGGCCGATGCAGAAATCGATCAGGTGATTCACCTATCCGACATTAAGGCACCGAAGGGTGTGACCTTCCTTGCGCTTTCACATGGATCTGATTTGCCATTGGCCAGCATCCACAAAGCGAAGGGAGCCAGCACGGATTCGGACGCGTCTGAAGAAGGTGAGGCCAGCGACGACGCGTGAGCGCTTTTCGCTTGTTGATTGGTCTGGGGAACCCCGGATCAGAATACGCAGAAACCCGGCACAATGCCGGGTTTTGGCTGTTAGATCGACTTGCCGACCAGTTAAATCTCGAATTCAAAGCAGAATCTAAATTCTTTGGGCAACTGGCCAAAGGGGCACTTGGCGTGCATCACCTGTTCTTGTTGAAGCCCATGACCTATATGAATCGGTCCGGGCAAAGTGCACTCGCCCTGGCCCAATTCTACAAAGTGGATGTCGAGCAGATTTTGATTGTCCACGACGAGCTCGACATTGAGGCAGGCCAAATCCGACTGAAACGCGGCGGCGGACACGGTGGACACAATGGTCTTCGCGACCTACATCGTGTATTTGGGCCTGACTATGCCCGTATCCGGGTGGGTATCGGACATCCCGGCCATAAATCTCAAGTACACAATTATGTACTGAGTAAGCCACCGACAGATGCTCGGCAGCATATCGATGACGGGATTGATGCCACCTTGTCGTATTTTCCAGATATTTTGGCAGGCGCATGGGATGCTCCCATGAACGCATTGCATCAACGGTAAGGAGTTTCTGCCATGGGGTTTCAATGTGGCATTGTTGGCCTGCCAAACGTGGGCAAATCAACATTATTCAACGCGCTTACGAAGGCGGGCATTGAGGCGCAAAATTTCCCGTTTTGCACGATCGAGCCGAATGCAGGGGTAGTGCCGATCCCCGATCCACGCGTCGACCAATTGGCCGCAATCGTCAATCCAGAGCGTGTGATTCCGACAACCATGGAATTCGTTGACATCGCCGGCCTGGTTGCAGGTGCCTCGAAAGGTGAAGGGCTTGGCAATCAATTCCTGGCCAACATCCGAGAAACCGATGCGATTGCGCATGTCGTCCGTTGTTTTGATGATGAAAACATCGTGCATGTTGAGGGGAAGGTGGATCCTGCATCGGATATTGAAGTGATCAACACAGAGCTTGCTTTGGCGGATCTTGAGTCAGTTGAGAAGCAGGTACAAAAAGCGCAGAAACAGGCGAAAGGTGGGGATCGGGATGCAAAAGCAATCCTTTCAGTTGCGGAAAAACTATTACCTGTCCTGAATGAAGGGAAGCCAGTCCGCTCGATTGACCTGTCCCCTGAAGAGCAACAGGTGATCCAAAGCCTCCATCTGCTGACTGCAAAGCCGACGCTCTACATCGCCAACGTCGCAGAAGACGGTTTCGAGAACAATCCATGGTTGAAGACAGTCGAAGAAATTGCAGCCGACGAAGGTGCTGAAGTGGTTCCAATCTGTAATAAAATCGAATCCGAAATTGCAGAACTTGAAGATGATGAGAAAGCCGAATTCCTTGAAGAACTTGGACTTCAAGAAGCCGGCCTTGATCGAGTCATTCGAGCCGGTTATCAGCTTCTTGGCTTACACACCTACTTCACCGCGGGCCCTAAAGAGGTGCGAGCTTGGACCATCCCCGTTGGTGCAACAGCCCCGCAAGCGGCCGGCAAGATCCATACAGACTTTGAAAAAGGGTTCATTCGCGCCGAAGTCATCGGCTTTGACGATTACATTGCTCTTGGTGGCGAGCAGGGTGCAAAAGATGCCGGAAAATGGCGCCTTGAGGGCAAAGAGTATGTCTGCAAAGATGGCGATGTCGTGCACTTCCGCTTCAATGTCTAAGCTTTGACTTGGGTGCGAAACTTCAGTATCTTTCGCGCCTCTCTCGGAGGCTATGTAGCTCAGCTGGTTAGAGCACAGCACTCATAATGCTGGGGTCGCAGGTTCAAGTCCCGCCATAGCCACCATTTTCCCATCGATCGAGCGCGCATCTGAATGCAGTCGACTTTTCGCTCGCTTTTGACGCCCATTCGATGATAAAAAGCCTGAATGATTAGAGAACGCATCGAGACTAAGAAGACTCGTCAAGGGCTGAGCCAGGCTGCACACCAGAACCAAAAACTCAGTGCTTCATGGGTATCCGAGAGATTATTTACCACTTTGTTCAGTGGCTTGGTGTACCCCCAAATCTGGGAAGATCCTGAAGCAGATCTCGTAGCCTTTGCACGAGCTCCGGGCGCTCGCATGCTCACCATCAGTTCAGGCGGCTGTAACGCATTGTCATATCTCACAGCCGATCCATCTGAAGTGGTTGCGGTGGATCTGAATCGACATCACATTCATCTACTCAAACTGAAGATCGCCGGACTGATCGGTTGTCCTGACCACCACAGTTATTTTCAATTTTTTGGAAAAGCCGATTCAAAAGAGAATCGGATTCTCTATCAACGTTACATCCATCCGCACCTGCCACCGGAGTCGCAGGCGTATTGGAATCACAAAGGGCTTTTGAAGCGGAAACGCATCCGACTTTTCGAAAAAAATGTCTACCGCTATGGGCTCCTCGGCCGATTTATTGGCATTGCGCACTTTCTGGCCAAACGATTAAAAGTGGATTTAAAGCCACTCCTGGCAATGCGCACGATTGAAGAACAAACCGCATATTTTGACACGCAGGTTGCACCCATGTTCGAGCGACCTTTGGTGCGCTGGATCACGAAACAAAAGGCGTCTTTGTTTGGTCTCGGTATTCCACCGCAACAGTATGACTCGCTTGCCTCCTCTGCAGATGGCCAGATGTTGATCGTGTTGCGCGAACGGCTGCGAAAACTATTGTGCGATTTCCCAATGCAAGACAATTACTTTGCGCAGCAAGCAATCGGCCGGCGCTACTTATCGGATGGAGATGCCGGCTCTCTGCCTCCATACCTGCAGAAACAACATTTCGAACAACTGAAAGCTCGCGCAGAGCGGATCACTGCGATCAACGGTTCGCTGACGTCAGTGCTGGCAGAGAACCCAGATGCATCTTTCGATGCGTTTGCTTTTTTAGACGCACAGGACTGGATGAAGGACGAACAACTCAATGCCCTTTGGACGGAAGTGACGCGCACAGCAAAGCCTGGTGCCCGTGTTGTTTTTCGAACAGCAGACCTGGACTCCCTATTACCCGGACGTCTCGATCAAGGCTTGCTTGACCAATGGACTTACTTGGAAGAGACATCGAAACATGCCACCGCCACGGACCGCTCGGCGATCTATGGCGGCGTACATGTGTATGAGTTTACAAAGACCGCATGACCGCCTCAGATCACGGAGCATTGATGGATGATGTGTATCGATACCAACGACACATCTATGATGCATCGCGCAAATTCTATCTGCTTGGCCGTGATCGGCTCATTGATGCGCTCAACCCATCCGATGATATGCATATTCTCGAGATCGGATGCGGGACTGGACGTAACCTCATCCAAACGGCGGCCGCATATCCAAACGTTCATCTGTACGGTGTTGACATCTCACATGCCATGCTAGACACCGCGAACCAACAGATCACGCGTGCAGGCTTAAAAGCCCACGTTCAGTTGGCACAGGCTGACGCGCGTGATTTCGACCCCGGGTCACTGTTCGGTCAGAGTCGATTTGATCGGGTGTTCTTCTCGTTTTCCCTCTCGATGATTCCAGAATGGCAGCGCGCGCTTCAACACGGTCTGCGATTGACACAGGATACGGGCAGTCTGCATGTCGTCGATTTCGGGCAGCAAGAGCGGCTACCCAAGTGGGCAAAAACCTGTCTTGGGGTGTGGCTTAGGTGGTTTCACGTCCATCCAGATCCACGCCTGATTGACATCATCGAATCAGAAGCTTCGCTCGATCATCGGCCCGTTCAGGTTCAGTCCCTGTATCGTGATTACACCTGGTTGATTGAGATCAGTGCAAAACAGGATGCATAGGGTGCGCACTGCGCACCAATAACACCGCATGCGTTGCCTATTCTTGACGCTCCATAAAGATCGTCACTTCGGCCACATCAAACCCGAATTTTTGCAAATATGAGCGATTCATCAGTCGTTGTTCATCCAGCGCCCAAAACCAGTCTGAGAACTTCACTTCAAGCATTTGCCCACGCACCGGGATATCCATGGCGTATTGCCAGTGAAATGCGTTGCCATAGGAGCGACCTCGCGCCTCTCCTGACACATCGCCAGCACGCCCACTGTAGCTGCCATCTGCGCGCCGCGTGATGGTCCAAACACGTGACTCAACGCCTTCGCCGAACCCATAGGTGAAGGTTTCATCCAGTGTCAGTTGATCCCCCTCGATGGATCCCTCGATCGCCACTTCGAAACGTTGGATCAGCTCGCCATCTCGGCCCTGAACAAGGCCCCAAGCTTTGACAGATCCATCGAAAAATTCAAACAAATCAAAGGCCGGCTCCGTCGCCTGATAACGCGCACCATCAATCGCTGTTGCACAGCCCGCAAGCCACAGCATCAATCCCAGTATTAATCCTTGCCGAATCATTGCGCATACACTCCCAATAGTTGTCTGCGAAGCGTGGGTTCAGGTGTCTCCTCACCCAGCCAAATATCAAAAAAACCACGACTTAATCGTGCATCGGACAGGCGTCCAAGAACCCGGGCATTTTGATAGAGCACCGCCGTGCCGTCGGCTTGATACACACCAGTCAGGGTGTCGCCAGAGGACACGTCCTCAAAAATTGATCCAAGGGTTTCACGCCAACCGGTCAAGGTGGTTTCATCAGCACCTTGGCTGCGAAGCGCATCCAGCGAGCTCTCGACAATCCGTGATGCACTGACGTCTCGCAGATAGGTCATTGAAAGCGCAAAGGGCTGATTCATGCGATATTGACCGGCCTCTGCGTAGAGACGCGCATCATAGACATCCCAAAATAGAACCTGAAGTCGCCCCTCGCCGACCAACTCCGGGTGCGCAAACGATAAAGGCACTGGTGGCAGCGCGCGAGCCATGGGCACGCTACTCAGGACGAGGGCGAGACCGACAAGAAGTGCGCGCGGCGAGAACACATGATTCCAATACATGCCTCAAACATGGCTATGCCCTGTCAATTTACAACCCGAACCATTGAATGCCCACAACATAGACAGCTGTTCCTGTCAGGATGCTGATCAAAGCCTGCCCCATCATCCGGTGAATCAAGACGGTCCAACAGAGCGCTCCGATTGCGAGCACATACCGCTCAATATGACCTGCGTATTCGAGTGTCACCAATGAAAAAAACACCAAGACCATCATGATCATGGCTGGAAATAACTGGCTGATTGCTGCCAAAAACGGATGCGATGCAAAACGTCCGAGTAGCACAAAGGGGGCGGCTCGAGTGATAAAGGTTGCCATAGCCATGACTACGAACAGCGTTATAACGTACTGGTTATCCATCGGCAGTACGCGCATACCAAAGGCCAAGGGTCGCCACACACAGTGTAATGGCCATGACCAAAAACTGAGATTCCAAGAGCGCATAAGTCCCCATGGATGCAACGAGCGCCACCAGCAGCGGCCATTGCACGTCCATGGTTTTCATCTGTTCAAGAAGTAGTACGACAAACAACGCAACCAACGCAAACTCAAATCCTTCGGCATTCAGCTGAAACAACGACTGCATTGACGCACCGAGGGTGCAGCCGAGAATCCAATAGCTTTGATTGAGAGCTGTCAGTGCGACATAGTAGGGCACGCGGTCTGCCGGCTCAGGCACCGGCTTCGTCGTGACCAGCGAGTAGGTCTCGTCGGTTAAGCCAAACATCAAATACCAACGCGCAAGCCCTCGTACCGGATAGCGGTCTAGCACAGACAGGCCGTAAAACAGGTGCCTGGCATTCAGCACAAGAGTGGCGACAAAGGCCTCAAGATATCCAGCACCGGCAGCCAGCAATCCAACTGCCAAGAACTGTGCAGAACCGGCAAAGATAATCAATGCCGCGAACGGAGCGAGTATCCATGTATAGCCGAGATCGGCAAACAGCAGGCCGAAGGCTGCGCCCAGCGGAATGTAACCAAACGCGACCGGGACTGAATCGATCAGCGCACGTGTAACAGGCGCTCGATTCCTAATCACTCCACCCAGCCGGCGAGCTCTTGATGCACGATGTGTTCAATGACGGCCATCCCTTCATCGGATGCGTTCAAACACTTCAAGGATACCAAGGACTCGCCACCGGCCTCTTGGAAGGTCTCCTCCAATCCGATGGCAATTTCCTCAAGTGTTTCCACACAATCAGAGAAAAACGCAGGACTGACGACGGCAACGTGTTTGACACCAGACTGTCCGAGTTCCTCAATGAGTTCATCGGCATAGGGCTTTAACCACTCCTTGGGCCCAAAACGCGATTGAAAGGCAACACGAAACCGCTCTTCCGGCCATCCCAGCGCCTCACGCAGCAATCGAGCGGCTTTTTGGCACTGACAGTGATAGGGGTCACCCTTTAACAGATACTCTTTTGGAACCCCATGGAAGCTCGCCACGAGAATCTCTGGCTCATTCTCAAGCTCAGCAAGTTGTCGCCGGACTGACGAGGCCAATTGCGCGATGTAGACAGGGTCGTCATAAAACGGGGGTGACACCCGAATCGTCGGCTGCCAACGCATGGCTTTGAGTGTGTCGCCGATCTTATCGACCACAGATCCAGTCGTACTTGAGGCATATTGTGGATACAGCGGTACACACAAAATCTTCCAGCACCCATCGGCAAACATTTCTTCCAGTACTGAGGGAATGGATGGATTGCCATATCGCATTGCAAACTCGACCCGTACCTCCTCACCCAGCCGCGTTCGCAGTTGCTCAGTCTGCTCGCGCGTGAAAGTTCGAAGCGGCGATTCATCCAGTTCTGTGTTCCAAATCTGCCGATAGGCAGCCGCAGATTTTTTGGGCCGAAAGGTCAAAATCGGTCCTTGCAAAATGATCTGCCAGAGAATTTTGGGTAACTCCACAACACGCTGATCACTCAAAAACTCGCCGAGATAGCGGCGCATCGACCAGTAATCGAGCGCATCGGGCGTCCCGAGGTTGATTAAACACACGCCAACTTTGGGCGTTGGAACTTGGGGGTGGTCTGTCGGCAATGGATTCATTAAACAATGTCTCTTTGGGTGAGTTCGTGAAGTAGCTTACACATCAATTCGGCGTCATTGGCACCACAAGTCTCTCGCGCAGAATGCATCGCAAATTGAGCACAGCCAAGATCGATTGTTTCGATGCCCAACCGTCCTGCAGTGATCGGGCCAATGGTGCTGCCACATCCAAGATCTGCGCGGCTTGTGAAATATTGCAAGGGTACATCGGCACGCTCGGCCGCCTGTTCAATTAACCCCTGTGTGAGCGCAGTCGTCGCATAGCGGTGATTGGCATTGAGTTTCACCACCGGACCCTCGTTCAATAACGGACGGTGCCCTTCATCGTGCTTGGATGCAAAGTTGGGATGCACACCGTGTGCATTATCAATGGAGATCACAAGGCTTCGAGCCCGCACTGCCTCGAAATCACTGTCAACCGAGATTCGTCTCAGTACCGACTCCAAAAATGGGCCGTCAGCTCCCGTGGTTGAGACCGACCCAACTTCCTCGTGGTCATTTAAAACAACCACACTGCCTGTGGCATCTTCGGCATCGATCAAGGCCTCAATCGTCATCGCACAGCTCAACAAGTTATCAAGCCGAGCACTCATTAAAAATTCTTGATGCAATCCAGTCAGTGCTGCCGCATCCATCGGATAGGCACAGATCTCAAACGCACTGATCTCGCCGGCACTGCAATTCATCTCAGCCGCCAAGATGGTTTTAAAATCAAATTCATCATCGGCATCTGCACGACACAGAATCATGGGAAGTTCTGTCTGTGGATTAATTTTGCGACCTGAATTCGCGTCCCGATCGAGATGAATAGCCAGGCTTGGGATCACGCCCACTGGACGCTTGAAGTCCACCAGTTCTGAAAGTACAGAGCCCTCGTTGGCAATGGCAACGCGTCCAGCCAACGATAATTCACGATCAAACCAGGGTGCATATAAAGCACCGCCGTAGACCTCAAGTCCGAGCTGGCAGTAGCCATGCCGCTTGATGATCGGGTTGGGGCGCACCCGCAGGTTCGGACTGTCAGTATGCGCACCAAAGATGGTCCAGCCGGTGACATCCATGGGCTGTCGCCACGCGATCAATGCACCGTCAGAGCGCACCGTAAAATAGGCAGTGTGTGGCTCGAGTGACCAGGCTGCTTTTTCATCCAGCCGCACAAAGCCGGCCTGCTCCAAACGTCTCCCGGCCTCTGCCACGGCATGCCAGGGTGTCGGGGACGCGTCGAGATATGTCATGATTGAATCAATTAACGGACGTGCAGATGGATTCAAGTTGTGTCTCCGAGGCTTGCGTTCTATGGTGTCAGACAGCATAACAGCTTAAATAAGGTTGCCAGTATGTTCTGGCAAGGGATGGGAGTTCGCTTTGTTCGCACGACACATTCGACACATGACCGTCTGGGCAGTCAGTTGTCTGGTGCTCTCGGTGTCCGCATTTGCCATCGAGATCGATCCGTCGGCAACCGATCGGCGGCTGGCACAAGCCATCACAAAAGAACTTGACCGACGGCATCTCGCCAGCGACACCTTGTTCAGCGCACGACGCCCGCTTGTCGGCCAACTGATACTGGATGCCATCGATCCAGGTCGCGCCTTCCTGACCGAACAAGACATCGCCTCCATTCAGGTCGATGCATTACCGACACAGATTGAGACCGGCAATCTGGATACTGTGTACGATTTATACGGGCTTGTATTGGATCGGACCGAAGAACGTCTTCAGTTGTGGCTTGAGATTTTAAAGGGAGGTGCTGAGGCGATCGACCTGACAGATGATGAATCATTGGCTCTTCGTGACACGGACTCAGCGTGGCTTTCGGATCGCAATGCACTGCAAACCCTCTGGCGGCAACAACTTGAGAACCAAGCAATCAATTTATTGTTGGCAGACCGAACCCCGGATGACATGGTTGCAGCTCTTGAGAGGCGATTCTCCAGTCAGTTGAATCGACTGGAGCAAACGCGTGGCGATGATGTGTTTACAGCGGTGATCAATGCCTATGCGCGTGCCTACGACCCCCATACTTCATATCTCCCGCCTGCAGACAGCGAAACCTTCAACATTAATATGTCGCTGTCCTTGCAAGGTATCGGCGCAGTTCTGCAGAGCGAAGATGAGTTTACGAAAATTGTGAGCTTGATTGCCGGTGGGCCGGCTGAGCTTGACGGTCGTTTGAAACCGGCTGACCGAATTCTTGGTGTCGGCCAAGACAATGAGCCGATTCAAGATGTTGTCGGTTGGCGGTTGGATGAAGTGGTTCAACTGATTCGAGGGCCCAAAGGATCACAGGTCCGACTCGAGGTGCAATCCGGCGACGATGGCCCGCACCGCGAGATCGTCCTCATTCGTGATCGCGTTCAGCTTGAAGAGCAATCAGCGAAAAAAGATGTCATCAACGTGGGGCCGGATAATCGCCAGATTGGCGTGATCACCATCCCCACTTTTTATTCGGATTTCCAAGCCAAACAGGCGGGTGACCCGAATTATCGAAGCACCACTCGTGATGTGCGCCGTATTTTGGGTGAATTGCGCGCCGAAGGCGTCGACGGTGTCGTTGTTGATTTGAGAAATAATGGCGGCGGCTCGCTTCAAGAGGCCTATGAGTTATTTGGACTTTTCATCCGCCGAGGCCCTGTTGTGCAGATTAAAAGTGCAGGCGGGCGCACCGATGTGCGTGGGGATCGAGATCCAGACATTGCATGGAATGGACCAATGGCCGTGCTTGTTAACCGCCTGAGCGCATCTGCCAGTGAAATCTTTGCAGGCGCCGTTCAAGACTATGGCCGGGGACTTGTGATTGGCTCTCAGACCTTCGGTAAGGGGACTGTGCAGGCGCTGCTCCCTGTCAATGACGGTCAACTGAAGCTGACTATTGCGAAGTTTTATCGGATCTCAGGACAATCAACACAGCATCAGGGCGTGATTCCTGACATCACCTTCCCATCTGCCTTTGATCCAGATGAAATCGGAGAGAGCGCACTCGATACGGCACTGCCCTGGGATCAGATTCGCTCCCTGAGATATCTACCCATGGACACGCCCCAGGCACGGTTGGCAACGTTGATTGATCGGCATCAAACACGCATTGCAACTGACCCAGGATTTAAGGCACTCCTCGAGCGGACACAGCAGGCGCGGCGACTGTCATCGTCAGATGAAATTTCACTCAATTTAGAAACGCGACGCAATGAACGCGCTTCGAATAATCAAGCTGCACTTGAGATTGAAAACACACGACGCGCAGCGTTGGGTCTTGAGCCTCTTGAGTCCTTCGCCGACCTCGAAACCGAACAGGCCGAGGATGACCAACCGATCACAGAGGACGCAAGCTTGATGGAGTCAGCCCGCATTCTTGCAGACGAGATTTTGCTTAACCCGGGTCTCGCGGTCCGATAGGCGGCACCATCGACAGGGGTGTCACATTGCTGCCCTTGGCATCCCGAATGCGCGCTGTGCCAGAGTCTTCGACCTCATCAATGCGAATCACGGCATGCATGGGCACATAACTTCGCTTGACCCCTTGGAACTCGTTTTTGAGCTTTTCTTCGGCGGGGTCGACCAATAAACCGCTGCGTTCACCAAACACAAACTCTTCGACTTCAATAAAACCGTACAGATCACTTGAATAAATCTGTTTGGCGAAGAGCTCATAGACTTTGTCTTGGCTCACAAACTGGACACGGAAAACGGGATCTGCAGACTTGGTCATGGTGTTCCTCTAAGACAGGCGCGACAGTCTGGCGATGTTTCGAGAGTGCGTCAAGAACACCCGTGCAATTTCAAGCACTTCGGACTATACTCGCGCGCCCACGACAAAGGAGATGGGATGACTGAAAAACTCTTCATCAAGACGCATGGTTGTCAGATGAATGAATATGACTCTGATCGCATGGCCGATGTATTGCGCAACAGCCATCAATTGGACACAACCACGTCACCTGAAGACGCAGACGTCATCTTAGTGAATACCTGTTCGATCCGCGAAAAAGCACAGGAAAAAGTCTTCTCAGAACTTGGCCGCTACCGCGCACTGAAGGCACAAAACCCGAACCTCATCATTGGTGTTGGCGGCTGTGTTGCCTCGCAAGAGGGCGAAGCCATTCGCACGCGCGCACCCTTTGTCGACTTGGTATTTGGGCCGCAAACGCTGCACCGACTGCCTGAAATGCTTGAAGCGCGGCGTCGCGATGGAAAAGCACAGGTTGACATCAGTTTTCCTGAAATCGAAAAATTCGACCGACTCCCAGAGCCAAGGCTTGAGGGGCCGAGTGCATATGTCAGCATCATGGAGGGATGCAGTAAGTACTGCACCTTCTGTGTTGTCCCTTACACCCGCGGTGAAGAGATCAGTCGACCACTGACGGATGTGTTGAACGAAGTCCTCGCCAATGTCGAGCAAGGTGCGCGGGAGATCCATCTGCTTGGGCAGAACGTCAACGCCTATCAGGGCGAGACTGATGATGGTGATACCGCAGACTTGGCCGACCTGATTCGGGTCATTGCCGAAATCGACGAAGTTGAACGCATCCGTTTCACGACCAGTCATCCCGTGGAATTCTCAGATGCGCTGATTGAATGCTATGGCGATGTGCCAAAGCTCGTCAGCCATCTGCATCTCCCCGTTCAATCAGGCTCCGACCGTATTTTGGCCGCCATGAAACGTGGCCATACAGCACTTGAATACAAAGCGAAGATCCGCAAGATCCAGGCACTACGCCCAGATATCAGTCTGTCATCGGATTTCATTGTTGGCTTCCCGGGTGAGACCGATCAGGACTTCGAAAAAACCATGGATCTCATCGAATCCATCGGCTTTGACGTGAGTTTTTCATTTATCTATTCAGCACGGCCGGGGACGCCTGCCACTGATCTGCCAGACGGTGTTGCAATGGAGACTAAAAAAGCACGGTTGGCAGCGCTTCAAGCGCGCATTGGCCAACGGGCCAGTGAAATCAGTGCAGCGATGGTTGGCACACGGCAGTCAGTACTGGTCACCGGCCCCTCTAAGAAGGATCCAGGGGAGCTGTCAGGACGCACTGAAAACAACCGGGTTGTAAATTTCAGATCTGACCGTAGTGATCTGGAAGGTCGATTTGTGGAGTGTGAGATCATCGAAGCCTATCCAAATTCTCTACGCGGTCAACTGACCGACAAGGCTCCCTGGTAGTGGACGTCCGCCAGTGCACTCTGGAGCCCAATGATGCGCGTCGCTTAGCCGCTCTCTGTGGTCACCAAGATGCGCACCTCAAGCTGATCGAACAACGCCTGCCAGTCACCATCCGAAATCGTGGCAATCAGTTTGAAATCGAAGGCCAAGCTGAGGCGACTCGAGCGTGTGTACGGCTTCTCGATCAATTATATCGAGAAACCCGTGACAATGAGCTCTCAGACGATGCGGTCCATTTGCACCTGCAGCAGGCCTCTGCATTTGAGACCACAGACTCAAGTGCCCTTGTGATCCAAACACCGAAGTTAAAGATCAAAGCCCGCGGTAAAAACCAACTCGGGTACATCCATGCAGTGCAGAGCCATGATGTGAATTTTGGCATTGGTCCAGCGGGCACCGGAAAAACGTGGCTTGCAGTGGCCTGCGCGGTCGACGCTTTACGTCGCGACCAGGTTGAACGCATTGTCTTGGTTCGCCCAGCGGTTGAAGCTGGCGAGCGGCTTGGTTTTTTGCCGGGTGATTTAGCCCAGAAAATTGATCCTTATTTGCGCCCACTGTACGACGCACTCTATGAGATGCTTGGTTTTGACAAAGTGACAAAGCTTCTTGAGCGTCAAGTCATTGAAATCGCACCACTGGCCTACATGCGTGGGCGGACCTTGAACCACAGTTTCATTATTTTGGACGAGAGCCAAAACACCACTCGGGAACAGATGAAGATGTTTTTGACTCGACTCGGCTTTGGCTCGACTGCAGTGATTACAGGTGATCCAAGCCAGATCGATTTACCCCGCAAATCGGATTCAGGGTTAACCCACGCAGTGCGTGTCCTTGAGTCCGTCGAGGGCATCTCAATGACACATTTCAATTACAAGGATGTGGTGCGACACCCCTTGGTTGGACGTATTGTTGACGCCTACGATCAAGCCTCCGATGACCATTGACTTCGAGGACGCCACAGGTCGCTGCCCTGTCACCGACCAACAGGTGTCTCATTGGGTTCACTCTGCACTTGCCGCTGCCTTGGGTCATTCGGAATGCACCGTGGCGATCCGGGTGGTCGATGCTGAAGAAGGGCTCGCTCTTAATCATCGTTTTCGGGGTAAAGACACCCCAACCAATGTACTCTCCTTTCCCGCCGATGTGGCCATTCCAGAAGGCCCCCAACTACTCGGGGACATTGCCCTGTGCTATCCAGTGATTGAGCAGGAAGCGCATATGCAAAATAAAGCCATCGACGCGCATCTTGCACATCTGATTGTCCATGGCATTCTGCATCTGCTTGGGCGAGATCACGTCTGTGAGATCGATGCCTCCAAGATGGAGGCAGAAGAAATCGGCATCTTGAATGAACTGGGCTATGCTAACCCCTACTTAAGCGAGGACGAACACCGCACATGAACGAAGGACGAAGTCCCGAGAACCAGGAATCTCGATCCTGGTTCGATCGTTTAGCCAGCGTACTCTCCGGCGAGGCAGAAAATAAATCGGAATTAGTCAGTGAGCTCCGTGATGCGAAGGCTCGTGGTCTTTTCAATCAGGAGACGCTCGCCATCATGGAGGGCGCACTGGTTGTTTCCGACATGCAAGTGCGTGAAGTGATGATCCCGCGGACCCAGATGATTGCTATCCGAGCGGATGAAAAACCGGATACGTTCTTGCCACGTGTGATTGAATCAGCCCACTCACGGTTTCCGATCCTTGGCGAACAAGCCAACGAAGTGGTTGGGATCTTACTGGCCAAAGACCTGCTTCCCTTTCTCCTCAGCGCCGATCTTGAGCGCTTCGACATCAAGGAGGTTGCGCGGCCCGTCCGTCGAGTTCCAGAAAGCAAACGTCTTGACCAACTGCTGAAGGAATTCCGCGACAATCGCGCACACATGGCGGTGGTAATCGATGAATACGGGGATGTCGCAGGTCTTGTGACCATCGAGGACGTACTCGAACAAATCGTCGGCGAGATCGAAGATGAACATGATCAAGAAGAAGATCTGAGTATTCGGCATCAAGCCAATGGCGCCAGTCTCGTCAAGGCCATGACCGAAATCGACGATTTCAATGAAGCCTTCGGAACCGAGTTTGCAGACGACGAGTTCGATACCATCGGTGGCCTTGTCACACACAACTTTGGCCACCTCCCCTCACGTGGAGAGCGCACTACAATCGGCCACTTGGATTTTGTTGTCTTAAACGCTGACAACCGACGCATCCGTCTCATTGAAGTGCGCCCGCATGGATCTGGCACGACTGCGTAACTCAGTCATCGCGCTGGCAGCAGGGGCCATTGGCACTCTGGGTTTTGCACCCTTTGAACTCTGGTGGTGCGCACTCATCAGTCTCGCTGGGTGGATGTGGTGCACCCAACGAACACCTGGTTTCTCCATCGGGTTCTGGTATGGGCTTGGATTATTCTCAACTGGGGTTTCTTGGGTTTCAGTCTCGATGATTGATCATGGTGGCGCTTCCCTTGTGTTGGCAACACTCATGACCGGGATCTTTGCGGCAGGACTTGCCATTTTCCCCGGGCTGGCCTCGCTCGGTTTTGCGATGTGGCGTCGCCGCTGGCCGACGCCGGCGCGCGAGGTGATACTACTTACCGCGCTTTGGGTCACACTCGAAGCGTTTCGATCGTGGTTTCTCACGGGATTTCCGTGGTTGTTGATGGGATATGTTGCGCTGGATTCGCCCTTTGAGGGATACCTGTCATGGGTCGGCACCTATGGCGTGTCTGCATTACTGACACTGACTGCTGGATTTCTATGCGTCAGCGCGTTGACCCGGCGTCTGAGTTGGCTTGTCGTCCCGGCTTTCATCATCAGTTGTGGGCTATTTCTCAATACCCGGTTCGGCCCTGACACAGAGGGCGCGGCAGTCAATGTCGCACTCTGGCAACCGGTCATCGAACAATCCAAGAAATGGAAACCCGAACACCGGGCATCCTGGATCGCCTTACACCTTAACGAGGGATTACCACAGGAGGCATCACTGATTGTGTGGCCAGAGACAGCGCTTCCGATGACTGAAGACACCGCGCGTGATGCATTGGGGCCACTTGATGATGATCTGCGTGCACGTAATGCCACTCTGGTCTCTGGCGTACTTGGACAACATCGTGGACGCTACACCAACCGATTAATGACGCTGGGAACAGGCGCGGGCACCTATGACAAAACACGCCTTGTGCCTTTTGGCGAATATGTGCCACTGGAATCAGTTCTCCGCGGTCTCATTGCATTTTTTGATTTACCCATGTCAGCGATTGTTCCGGGTGTCGTGCAAGATACGCTGATACATGGCTCATTAAAGATGGCACCACTGATTTGCTATGAAATTGCCTATGCCGGTATTGCACGCCAACAGAGCCGCAACGCCAATGCCATTCTCACCGTATCCAACGACACCTGGTTCGGTCACTCGATCGGACCGAATCAGCATCAGGAAATCGCGCAAATCCGAGCGCGTGAGCTTGCCAAGCCGGTTATTCGGGCAACCAACGATGGTCTGACCACCCTGATCAATGCCAGGGGTGATATCACACATCAGTTGCCACGCTTTGAGCGAGGCGTACTCATGGGTACGGTCACACCCTCTGAAACGGTCACACCCTATAGCCGCGCAGGCGAGGCACCGGTCATCCTGTTGCTGGTGATATTGCTGACACTCAGTCGTCGCAATGAAGCCACCATGCCCACGCTCTGAATCGGTCTTTTTCAAGACCATGCCTTACAGTTCCATGCCTGAAACGCTATGCTCTCACCTTTTGATTCAAGGACATCCGAGAGCTCATGGAGCGCGACTACAAACCTGAGGTGATTGAGCCTGCTATTCAGGCTGCCTGGGACGATCAGCAGATTTACAAAACCACTGAAGATCCGAGCCGACCCAAATTCTACTGTCTGTGCATGTTTCCATATCCATCTGGCAAATTGCACATGGGTCATGTCCGCAACTACACCATCGGAGATGTCATCAGTCGATACATGACCATGCAGGGGTATAACGTGCTCCAACCGATGGGCTGGGACGCCTTTGGGATGCCGGCTGAAAATGCAGCAATTAAACACGAACTGCCTCCTGCGCAATGGACCTACGACAACATCGATCACATGCGCAGCCAACTTAAACGCTTGGGATTTGGCTACGACTGGGATCGCGAACTGGCGACCTGCCAGCCTGACTATTATCGATGGGAACAATGGCTCTTCACACGGATGATTGAGAAAGGCCTGGCCTACCGAAAAAAAGCACGCGTGAATTGGGATCCAGTGGATCAGACGGTGCTTGCAAACGAGCAGGTGATTGAAGGCCGTGGATGGCGCTCAGGCGCGCTCGTTGAGCAGCGCGAGATCGATCAATGGTTTATTAGGATCACCGACTATGCCGATGAACTGCTCGATGATCTTGAGCACGTGGACTGGCCCGAACAGGTCAAGACCATGCAGCGCAATTGGATCGGTCGCAGTCAAGGTCTGGAATTCAGTTTTGAACGCCCAGGCGATGCACCGCGTCTCGAGGTCTACACCACGCGGCCTGACACCATTATGGGAATTACCTATGTCGCTGTAGCCGCGCAGCACCCGATTGCACTGGAGGCGGCCGAGTCAAATCCCGAGATCGCAGCATTTATTGAATCGTGCAGCCAGATGTCCGTGGCCGAGGCCGATCTTGCGACTGCCGAGAAACGCGGCATGGATACCGGTCAAACGGTGATTCATCCCTTCACAGGGAAACCGTTACCAATTTGGATCGCGAACTTTGTCTTGATGGACTATGGATCTGGCGCCGTCATGGCTGTGCCCGCCCACGATCAACGCGATTATGAATTTGCCAAAGCCTATGGCTTACCGATTCAGCCAGTCATCAAGCCCGTTGGGGATGATCCGAGTTATGACTTAAGCCAAGCTGCTTGGTGCGAGAAAACAGGCATTACCGTCAATTCTGGCGAATTTGACGGCCTGAATTTTGAACAGGCGTTTCAAGCGGTCGCTCAAGCGATCGAATCCCAAGGGATTGGCCGCGTGACCACGAACTATCGATTACGCGACTGGGGTGTTGGACGCCAACGTTACTGGGGATGTCCTATCCCTGTCATCCATACCGACGAAGGCCTCAAACCAGTAGCTGACGATGATCTCCCTGTGGTTCTACCCGAAGATGTTGTGGTCGATGGCTCGGGCAGCCCACTGGGTCAACGCATGGACTTTGTTGAAACCATTGATCCGTCTACCGGGCGGCCAGCGCGTCGTGAGACAGACACCTTTGACACCTTTATGGAGTCGAGCTGGTACTACGCACGATTTGCCAGCGCATATTCAAACGACGCGATGCTGGATACGCATGCGAACTATTGGTTGCCGGTAGACCTTTACATCGGTGGGATTGAGCACGCGATTTTGCACCTGCTGTATGCACGCTTTTTCCATAAAGTACTGCGTGATCTTGATTTGGTGACCAGTGATGAGCCCTTTAAGAAATTGCTGACTCAAGGCATGGTTTTAAAAGACGGCTCCAAAATGTCCAAATCAAAGGGCAACACGGTCGATCCACAGGAACTGATTGATCGTTATGGCGCAGACACCGTGCGTCTCTTTACGATGTTTGCCGCACCCCCTGAACTGTCGCTTGAGTGGTCCGATGATGGTGTTGCCGGTGCACATCGTTTTCTTAAACGCATCCATGCACTCGTCCAGGCGCATGTACAGACGGGTCAGCACAGTTTGCAGGGTAAAGTGGATGTGGATGGCTTGGATGAAAGCAGTCGCGACCTGTATCGAAAGCTGCATGAAACCATCGCCAAAGTGTCTGATGATCTCGGGCGTCGGTACCATTTCAACACAGCGATTGCTGCGGTGATGGAATTGACCAATCAGGCAGCAAAATTCGAGGCGACCAGCGCCGAGGCGCAGCGTGTGTACTCGGAAGTCATCGAGGCTATTGTCTTACTCCTGTCGCCGATTACACCGCATCTGTGTGAATCACTGTGGGAGGCCTTGGGCCACTCCGAGAGTCTGGTCAAAGTCAGTTGGCCCACGGTCAATGAAGCGGCCTTGGTTCGCAATGCGCTGACGCTTGTGGTGCAGGTCAACGGTAAATTGAGAAGCCGCATTGAAGTCGCCGCCGATGCCAGTCAAGATGAGATCTTGGCTGTGGCACGCGCTGATGAACAAGTCGCCAAGTTCTTAGAGGGCATGATTGAGAAAAAGGCGATTGTGGTTCCACAAAAATTAGTCAATCTGGTGGTAACTCCCGCATGATACATCGACGTACGTTCTTATTATCGCTCGTTGCTTTGCCAATGGCTGGCTGTGGCTTTTCGTTGAGGGGCGTGGGTGAACCGCGAGGCAGTCTGCCTGAGACCATTCGGATTCAAACCACCGATCCATTCGCCCCCTTTATCCGAGACGTGACGCGCCAATTAAAAGATCAAGGCGCTCAAGTGGTTGAATCGGGCAGTGCCACGATCCTCAATCTGTCATTACCGACCACCACCGAGCGCGAACTTGGCCCGTTGGATACGAATCGTGACCAAATGGAGCTCACGATGGAAGTGACCTACACGCTCACGGGTCCAGATCTTGTTGAGATTATTCCGATCACGACAGTGCGCGCCTCTGTGATTTATGTCGACAGTGGCGTTGACAATTCCGCGGAAGATCAGCGCATCAATCAACTGAAGCGCAGCCTCACTGACGACCTCTTGCGGCAGATCGTTCCTTCGATTCGGGTCCGCTATGAGCAAGCCTTGAAGCAAGCTGCATCGTCCGGGAACGAATGATCCATGGCTTTAAAAGCCAGTGAATTCAACGTCAGCGCCTGGGAGCCTTCGCTCTGGCCTGTCACCGGATTATTTGGTGATGAAGCCTTTTACCTGACCCGTCTCAGTGACACCTGGAGACGCCATGGACGCCAACACGGATTTGGTGAGCGCCTGGTACTCGATCAGACCGACAGCGACGTCGCGGCTCGTCTGAGTTCTGAACTCGATGCATTGTCGCTTTTTTCCGACCAGACACTGGTTGAATTGAGACTCGCACGGCCTACACTGGATTCAGCGCTCCGAGAGTCACTGCTCAGATGGGTCAGCTCACCTGTCAGTGACAAGCGGCTTCTGGTGACTGGCCCAAAACCGGGCAAAGGCGAACTGAAATCCGATTGGTATCAGACGCTGTCCAAACACAATCATCTCATTGAAGCCACAACAGTCCCCAGCTACCAGTTTGCCGCCTGGCTCAACAGCGAACTGCAACAACACAAGCTCAAACTCGATGAGGATGCCTCCCAGGCTGTACTTCAACACACTGAGGGCAATATGCTGGCTGCTGGACAAGTGATTGAACGGCTGAAGTTAGTTCAGCCAGATCTCTTGGCTGGCGACGTCATCGCGCTTGAACAGGTGATTGAAATACTCACTCAAAGCGCTCGATACACGGTCTATGATCTGATTGATTGTGCGCTCAAAGCGGACCTCAAAGGTTTAAACCGAATTGCCGACCTGCTTCGCGCTGAAGGTGTCGATGCCATGTCGACCCTGTTCGCCATCCATCGAGAGCTCGATATTCTGTTGCAGATCCGCTATCGCATGGACCAAGGCGAAGCGGCCAATCAGGCCATAGGTGCCCTTCGAGTCTGGCGATCCCGAGAGGGTCTCATTCGGGGTGTAGTCAATCGATTGAGTCTGACAACGCTTCGCAAACTACTCACCCTCTGTAACGAAACCGATCGCGCCATTAAAGGCGGCAGCCAAGAACCCGCGTGGTTCATTATCAAAGACATTCTGTTTGGTTTAGCAGGCCAGCCGGTCAATCGCTAAGCAATCGATCTTTCACAGCACAAGCGAGCTCATACCCGACATCATTGGCCTGTTCTTGAATGCCGGTGCAGGCGCTCAGATCAGTCACCTCAAGGCCTTCATACCCGCAAGGGTGGATGCGTTGAAACGGCGTCAGATCCATGTCGATATTCAGTGCCACACCGTGGTAGGACACGCCATGACGAATTCGGAGTCCTAAACTCGAGATCTTTGCATCACCGACATACACACCCGGTGCGTCAGATCGTGCTCGTGCGTCCACACCGCGCTTGGCAAGCACGGCGATCACCGACGCCTCGAGTAGACTCACCAGTTGTCGGACATTCAGCCCAAATGCTTTCAATGGAATGAGCGTGTAGACCACTGCCTGGCCAGGACCGTGATAGGTGACCTGGCCACCTCGATCGGACTGCACCACCTCAATGTCACCCGGCGCCAATACGTGTTCAGCCCGACCGGCTTGTCCTTGGGTGAAGACCGATGGATGTTGTAGCGACCAAAGCTCAGCCCGATGACCACCCTTCAGTGCTTTAACCGCGCTTTGCATAGATGCATGTGTCTCCAAGTATGCACACTCGCCAAGCACATGGATCTCAACCTCTGGCATCAGAGCACCATATGCACTGAACCCGTAGCCTTCAGGGCCTCATGCAACGCTTTCAATTGCGCCTCACTTTGAGCGGTAATCGCAAACCGAAAACTTTGATAACGACCGCTTTTACTGGCAGTGACTTTCAGTGTCTCCGGGTCATAGTCATCACAGTGACTCCGAACGATGGCCTCAAGTTCGGAGACGAACCCATCGCGCGTATCAGCGACGACCGATATCGGATAATCCGGTGCAGGAAATTGTATTTTTGGGGGATCAGATTCACTCATGCGCTATTGATGATGAAGCAGCGCCTGATAGGCATTTTGCAGGTTCTCAAATTGAGGGCTGGGGATTCCATCGCCAATCACACCACCTGGCTCAATCGCGACGATTGGCAACAAACCACGGGTTGAGCTGGTCACAAATACCGTCTCTGCCGCCGTCAGTTCGTCAATCATCACCGGTGATTCATCAATGGCAAGACCGTGCGCTTCAGCCAGTTCCAACACCAAATGTCGCGTAATCCCCGGCAAGATCGCATCGGACAGTGGTGGTGTTCGCAACACTCCTGCCGCCAACAAAAATACGTTACTCGTTGATGCCTCGGTCACCTCACCGTCTCGATGCAGTATCGCTTCGGCGGCACCATGCTGTCGTGCCTCTTCAGCCAGCAACACATTACCCAACAGCGACACTGACTTGATGGAATTCCGATGCCACCGAATATCTGGCCTGACAATCGCTCGACTTGGAGTCAATGCCCCCGCGGTAAACGGACTGGCTGTCAGAAATACGGTTGGCTCAATCGTTGTTGGGAATACATGTTCACGGGTTGGTGCAGCACCGCGCGTCACCTGAATGTACAGCTTGGCATCCGACAATCCACTGCGTTCAATCAACGCATCCATGCTGTCAAAAATAGCATCGACGGACACGTCGAGCTGAATTCCTCGGAGGCTTTGCGTCAATCGCGCTGCATGCAGATCGCGCGCTCTAAGGACACCGTCAACAAGTGCCAGGACCTCATAGACCCCATCGCCGAATAAGAAACCGCGATCCATCGGCGAGATCGCAGCCTCCTCAAGCCGCATGAGGGTGCCATTCAGGGCACACCAGGTCACGCAAACAGCCTTAAGACATAATCCATCCAGCGTTTGAAAAAGCCACCTTCTGCAATCGTGCTCGCCACCGCCACAGGAGACTCCGCCAAGACTCGATCGCCAAGCATGATTTTGACCGAGCCGACGACGTCCCCTTCAGCCAACGGAGCATCGAGCGTATCCGGTGCATCCAATGTGGCTTCAATGGCCGATTCACGACCCAGTGGGAGGGTCACATACAGAGGATCGACCGTTTTGAGTGCGACTGACTCAGCCTCGCCGTACCAGACTTGTCGCTCACTCTCAGGCAATACAGCACCGGCATCGAAGACCGTCTGCCCACTGAAATACCGGAAGCCATATTGCATGAGCTTGGTCGTTTCCTGCTCGCGTGCTTTTTCACTGGCTGTTCCCATCACCACTGAAATCAACCGGAATCCATCGCGCTCGGCACTCGCGACCAAACAATACCCAGCCTCCTCAGTGTGGCCGGTTTTCAACCCATCCACCGACGGATCACGAAATAACAATGTATTGCGATTGGCTTGTTTGATGTCGTTGTAGGTAAAACTCTTTTCCGCATAGATAGGATAGGTTTCCGGAAAATCCTGAATCGTCCGTTGTGCCAGAATCGCCAAATCGCGGGCTGAGGTGTAATGACCTTCGTCTGGCAGTCCGGTTGAATTTTTGTACTGCGTATTCGTCATGCCAAGCGCGGCTGCCGTCTGATTCATCACATCGGCAAAGACGTCTTCGGAGCCTGCCAGATACTCTGCAACGGCCACACTCGCATCGTTCCCTGATTGGATAATGATGCCGCGGAGCAGATCCTCTAAACGCACCTCGGTGCCTTCACGAATAAACATCCGAGACCCGCCAGTTTTCCAAGCTTTGACAGACACAGGCACCATGTCATCAAAAGAGACTCGACCGGCCATAATCTCCCGCTCGGCGATGTAGGAGGTCATCATCTTTGTGAGGGACGCAGGCGGTAGGCGCTCATCGGCGTTGTGCTCGACTAATACCTCGCCGTTTCGTGCATCAATCAATAGGTATCCAGTCGACTGCAGGCTCGGCGCTGCCGGAATTGGCGGGCCATTCCCCATGGCTTCAGTCAATGGCACATTGGCATTTGCCCCAACACTCAACATACAAACCAATGCAATCCAACTGAAACGCACCATACTCTCCTCTCTTAATGAATGATTTAACGCGCAATCATGCGTTGTGGCGACCAACCCATGTCGACCAGACGGCGGTACACGTCACTGACAATGGCCTCGTCTGTCACTGGCCACACCTGCACCCGAAACATGCCCTGTCCGGTCGGCTCAATCCGCACCGACGCATCGGTTTCTGCAAATTCAGCGCTTAATTCATTCGCCAATTTTTGCGCCTGCAGCTCACTGGAGACGGCGGTGACTTGCAAAATTGCCTGTGCAGGTTGCACCAGCGGGTTGGCTACGACGTCAGGGTCTGTGGTTGGCACTTCGAGCACCTCATAACGAACGCGCGCAGTCCCCTGCTCTGAAAAACCCAGTCGCTTTGCCGCAGCCCACGATAAGTCCAGGACTCGATCGGGCTTAAAAGGGCCGCGATCATTGACGCGAACCACCAAGGCTTGATCATTTTCCAGATTGGTCACGCGCACCCACGCCGGAATTGGCATGGTTTTATGTGCAGCGGTGAACTGAAACATATCAAAGGGCTCACCTGAGGAGGTCAAGCGGCCGTGAAACTTGCGTCCGTACCAACTGGCGATACCTGTCTCGACAAATCCAACCTCAACAGGTGCGAGTTGATAGGTGATACCGTCCACCACGTATGACTCTGGGTTTCCGTATCGAGCCAAAGGCTCTGGAGCCGGACTGGGTTCAGGGAGCGCACTGACATCGACCGTTGCGACAAGTGGTGGACCATCTGGCGCTTCAATATCATCGGTGACCACCGCTTCAGGCGCGGTCTCTGTACCCATCCATTGATTCACCGAGGCACAGCCTCCGAGACTCAGCGACACACCAATCCAAACAATCCATTTCAAAGATTCAGTTCCTCAGCAATCTCGCCGGCCAACTGGGTCACAGCCATGGCGTACAGTGGTGATCGATTATAGCGTGTGATGACGTAAAAATTCTGGGTCACTGCCCAAAACTCGTCTCCCGAAGCACCATGCAAGCCCAGCACATCGAGCTCAAGCGCCTGCCAAGACGCAGGGACACCCGTCACTCCCGCATCAGTGAGCGCTTTGCCCGTGTGTTCAACGGTAATGCGTGACTCCATTTCAGGCACAAATTGCTGCGCTGCCTGCACTGGTGCAGCGATGCCATAGTCCAGGCTCCAGCCATGGACCGCCAAATAGTTGGCAACAGAGCCAATTGCATCGACCGGGTTGTTCAACAGATCACGTTGTCCGTCGGCATCAAAATCAATTGAATAGGCAAGATAACTGGAAGGAATAAATTGGCCATAACCCATCGCACCGGCATACGACCCTTTGAGCGCAGTCGGATCTAGGCCCTCTGCCTCACCTAACAAAAATAACGACTCAAGCTCGCCTAAGAAAAACTCAGCACGCCGCGGATAATCAAGGCCCAAGGTTGCCAAGGCGTCCAACGCCCGGAAGCTGCCCTTGTTGCGACCGTAATAGGTTTCAACACCGATAATGGCTAAGATCACTTCGACAGGGACACCGAGCTCTGCTTCAGCGCGCTCAAGCGTCTGTTGATGTGTCTGATGAAACTCAACAGCTGCCGCGACGCGCGCAGGCTGCAAGAAAATCTGCCGGTAGTCTTTCCATTGCTTACGCTCTGCAGGGCGGTTCATGGCATTGATCACAGAATCAAGTCGTTTGGCCTCGCCCATCACTGCGAGTACTCGATCGCGATCAACGCCTTGCTCAGCCAAACGATCGGCCATCGCCAATACTTCAGGACGCTCTGCATAATTAGCACTGACAGGTCCTGCAAACACACAGGCCGCAACGACGAGGGATTTGATCCAAGACTGCATTATGTTTCTCCCGAAAGCACACGATTGGTCCGCTGCATCGCCATGATGAGGCCAAAGCCGACCAACAGCGACACCACAGATGTTCCACCATAACTGATCAAGGGTAAGGGCACACCTACAACGGGCAAGACACCACTCACCATGCCTAAATTCACAAACAGATACACAAAAAATGTCAGCGTAATCGACCCTGATAATAGCCGACCAAACTGACTTTCTGCACGGATGGTCAGCAATAAACAGCGGCCGAGAATCAGTACATACAAAACCAACAACGTGGCAATACCAAAAAAGCCAAGCTCCTCGCCCAACACTGCGATGATAAAGTCAGTATGCGATTCTGGAAGAAACTTCAGTTGTGCCTGTGTCCCTGCTGCATACCCCTTACCGAACACCCCACCTGAACCGAGCGCTGTCATTGCCTGGATCGTATTCCAGCCGGCACCTAAGGGGTCACTCGCTGGATCAAAGAGCGTGAGCACCCGCGCCCGCTGGTAATCATGCATGATACTCCACAACACAGGCAGCGATGCGAGGCCGGCACCGATCAAAACTCCTAGCAAACGCCACGAGATCCCCGCAAGAAACACCACGAAAAAACCCGATCCTGCAATGATGATGCTGGTGCCGAGATCTGGCTGTTTTGCGATCATCAGCACGGGAATGACAATCAAAACAGCAGCAATCGCAAGATCCGGTAATTTCGGCGGCAAACGATGTCGATTCAACCACCACGCGACCATTGCAGGCAAAGCCAGCTTCATCAATTCCGAAGGCTGAAATCGAGGCAGCCCAGGCAGGTCAAGCCATCGCTGCGCACCCTTGGCACCAACACCGAAGAACAGCACCGCCAAAAGCAATAGAGAAGCTAAGACAAAGATTAAAGGTGTCAGTTGCTTAATCACATCGCGTCGCACTTGCGAAATCACGCCCATCGCAACCAGACCAACCGCAAAATGGAGCCCTTGCCGAATGACCATTGAGTCACTTTGGCCCGAGGCCGAATACAAAATCACCAATCCATACAGACCTGTGACGCACAAGAGAACAGTAAGAAAAGGATCAAGCCCGTAACGCTGTGCGTAGCGCTTTGGTTTAAAAGACTCGAATTGCCCAGCATCAGCGATCGTAAACATGTGTTCTCCGAATCACTGCCTCGTTGACACGAGCGACGAACTCCAAGTCTGGACCACGGCGTCCAGCCTCACGCTCAACCAACCAATAATTAAAAATATCACGCGCTACAGGTGCCGCCGTCGAGCCACCGGAGCCACCATTTTCGACAATCAACGCCACCACAAGCCTTGGTGCATCAGCCGGCGCAAATCCCACGAACAGAGCATGATCATGCAGGCGCTCCTCCAGCTCATCGGCATTGTATTCTGCATCTTGCGCAATACTGATGACCTGCGCGGTGCCAGTTTTGCCTGCAATTCGGTAGGTCAGGTTGGCACCGGACTGCCGCGCTGTGCCCCGCTCCCCATGCAAAACATCCTCCATGGCATTGATCATCCGCTCCCAGTCACTGGGCTCCGCCAACCGGACCGGCTCACCTTGCTCAACATCTTGTCGGGTTGCATAGTGAGGCTCAAAAAATTCGCCACGCATTGCCATGACATTGGTCGCGGTTGCCAATTGGAGCGGCGTTGTGACCCAGTAGCCTTGGCCAATTCCGGCAATCACAGTTTCTCCCAAATACCAGGCTTCATTCCGAGCGCGACGCTTCCACTCACGACTGGGCAAGATACCGCCAACATCGCCAGGGATATCGGTGCCCTGAGACCGGCCAAAACCAAAGGGTGCCATGCCTTCAGCCATGGTATCGATTCCCATACGTACGGCCATGTCATAAAAATAGGTGTCACAGGATTCGATCACCGCTTTATCCAAATCCACATATCCATGGCCCTCACGCTTCCAATCGCGATATCGGTGATCTACACCCGCGAGTGTAAAGAAACCACGATCACGGATCTCACGCTCCCAATCCACCGCTTGGGAATCAATCCCGACCAGACCAATCATGGGTTTAATGGTCGATCCGGGCGGATATTGTCCACGAAGCGCTCGATTAAAAAGCGGCGTATCTGGATCTGACTGCAAGCGTTGAAATGCTCTCGCAGAAATCCCGGAGCTGAATACATTGGCATCGAAGGAAGGAGCGCTGACCAACGCTTTAATGCCGCCAGTCTGGGGATCGAGTGCAACAACAGCGCCACGACGATCACCTAAAATGTCATAAATCTTGGCTTGCAGCCCAATATCGAGATGTAAATCAATATTTTCACCCGGCGTTGGATCTTCGCGCTCCACCGTCCGCATGATTTGACCACGCGCGCTGGTCTCAACACGTTCCACACCAACCTGACCCAAGAGCACCTCTTCGTAGGCCAACTCAACACCGGTCTTACCGATCATTTCGGTCCCGGCGTAACGAGTCGCATCAACTTCCTGGACGTCATCCAGTGACAAGCGGCCGACATAGCCAAGATTGTGCGCCGTCAGCCCGCCGTAGGGATAATAACGGGTCGGTCTTGCCTCAAGCCGCATCGCTGGAAACAAATGCGCATCGACAGCGAATTGTGCAGCCTCAACATCTGACACCGTTGATTTCAGCACCACCGGCTCTCGAGGACGACGACGTCCATCCAGATCCTTTTGAAACTGCTCAATCTCATCTTCAGACAGCGGAATACGCACTTGGATGCGCCGCAGCAGTGCATCCATATCCTCGACTTCTTCCGGAACCACCATCAATTGAAGCCGCGGCGCGTTATCGGCGAGCACGACCCCTGAGCGATCAAGAATGAGCCCGCGAGCCGGCCCAACAGGCAAGGTGGTCAACCGATTATTTTCCGATGCGGTGACAAATCGTTCATGTTGACCGAGTTGCAGCCAGAGTAGACGTGCGACCAACAAGGCGAGCAAGACGGCGCCGCCGAATGCAGCAATAATCACCCGGCTACCAATCAGTCGTCGTTCTTTAACGCCTGTTTGAATCTCCACAGTCAACCCCTGTGATATGGATGCCCTTGGCGCAACGCATCGGCTCGATACAACTGCTCAATCACCAAAATGCGCACCAGTGGATGTGGAAATACTAATTGCGACAAACTCCAAAGACCTTCTGCACGTTGACGCGTTGATTCAGCCCAGCCATCGGCACCACCGATCGCAAAAACCAATGGGCGACCTATGAATTCCCACTGGGTTAACTGCTGAGCCAAGGATTCCGTCGAATATGACTCACCCCGTTCGTCTAACAGTATCAGAAAGTCGGAGGATTTTAAGCGTCCCTGCAAGGAACGCGCATGCTCAAGTTGCGCGGCTTCCCCAGTCCGTTTTGATGCAGGCAATGTCTCAAGAGTCAGACGGAACTGATGCCGAAACCGAGGGAGGTATTCCTGGCATCCCGCCTCAACCCACGCTGGCATCTTCTGACCGACGGCAATGAGGCGAACCGCTGTCATCAGTGCTCGGCATCCCGCTCCTGACCGCGACGCTCCCAGAGACGTTCCAAGTCATAAAATTCGCGGATGGGTGGTTGCATCACATGCAATACAACCGTATCGAAATCGACCAAGACCCACTCTGCTGCGTCTTCGCCCTCACTGCCAAGCGATCTGACATCGTGCTTTGTTTTCAGCTCCAATGTCACATGGTCCGCCAAGGATTTGACGTGGCGTGTTGAGGTACCACTGGCAATCACCAACCAATCCGTCACTGAGGTTTGGCCTCGTACGTCGACAATGCGAATATCGAGCGCTTTCAAATCCTCGAGTGCATCAATAATCCAACGGGTCAGTTCGGTATCTTCTGTCATTCAGCATCCTGATAAAGTGCATGAGTTTGAATATAGTGCTGGATTGGTTCGGGAACTGGAAGTCGATCCACGCCGGCTCGGATCATTTCACGAACCTGAGTTGAGGACACCGGCACCTCTGGGGTCTGTAAGCGAAAGACCAAACCGCAAGGTTTCTCATTCAACGCACCGGCAGTTTCAGTCTCAGTCAGCTGCCCTGAAAACTCAGGAATGACCGCGGATTCGCCATCGCGATCCAATATACACACATGGGCCAATGTTGGAATACGGGCTGCAGCATGCCACTGATCTAACTTCCCAGCCGCATCCGCGCCCATACACAGTACCAAAGGCTCGCGATCACCGAAGGTGTGTCGATAGTCCTCAAGCGTACGCACCGAATAACTCGGCCCCGCGCGATCAATCTCGATCCGACTGATCTCAATCTGTTGTCGCTCTGGCAACCCAAGAGACAACATATGCAGCCGATGCTGCGCACTGGCACTGGCTTGGCGATGCGGCGGCAACCGGTTTGGGATCACAGAGACCTGCGCATCCGGAAATGTGGCACACAGCGTGCGAATCATCGCTGCGTGGCCATTGTGAAAGGGATCGAAGGTGCCGCCAAACAGGACTTGCACTAACTCCGCACCTGACCGTCACCAAACACGATCCACTTCTGGTTAGTCAGGCCCTCGAGACCAACCGGACCGCGCGCATGAATCCGATCGGTTGAAATCCCGATCTCGGCACCTAATCCGTATTCAAATCCATCGGCAAAGCGTGTGGACGCGTTGGCAATCACAGATGCGGAATCGACGGCCTGCAAAAAGCGTCTCACCGTCGTGTAGTTTTCCGACACGATCGCATCCGTATGGTGAGACCCGTAGCGATTGATGTGCGTGATTGCATCATCCAGTGAGTCCACAACTTTGATCGCGACAATCGGGCCAAGATATTCAGTGACCCAATCCTCCTCAGTCGCTTGATGCGCATCCGGCATGAGCGCGCATGTTCGGTCACACCCGCGCACTTCGACCCCATGCGATGCCAACACTGAAGCCAGTGCCGGCAAAATGTCCGCCGCACAGTCGGCGTGAATCAAAAAGGATTCAGCCGCATTGCAAACGCCGTATCGGTGGGTTTTCGCATTTTCAAGAATTGCCAACGCCCGCTCAACATGCGCCTCACGATCGACATAGACGTGACAGTTGCCGTCGAGGTGTTTGATAACCGGAACCCGTGCATCAGTTGAAATCCGCTCAATCAGTCCTTTTCCACCACGCGGGATGATCACATCGCACAGCGGATGATCGCCACCAATCATCGCCCCAAC
Organism: uncultured Gammaproteobacteria bacterium; assembly: GCA_913057215.1. GTDB lineage: Bacteria > Pseudomonadota > Gammaproteobacteria > Pseudomonadales > Litorivicinaceae > HIMB30. The sequence continues at coordinate 16,986 of CAJXNQ010000004.1, read as the reverse complement.
AAATTCACGGTCGGCTGTCGGTGCAACCTGAACCACAGACGACGGCAAACCAGCCTCAGAGAGCCCCACCTGAATACAGTCGGAGATTGCCTGATTTGAATGGAAAGCTTCACTCCCACCCCTTAACACACACGCATTTCCAGACTTCAAACAGAGCGCGGCAGCGTCAACGGTCACATTGGGTCTCGACTCGTAAATGATACCGATCACACCCAGGGGCTGGCGCATCAATCCCACCTCGATCCCCGAGGGACGCTTGGTCATGCGAGTCATCTCACCGACTGGGTCCGGCAGGGCCTCGATTTGCAATACACCCTCAATCATAGCCTCAACCCGCGAATCATTGAGCTCGAGGCGGTCGAGAAGCGCGGCATCCAGATGATTTTCGTGCGCCAGACGCAGATCTTCAGCATTGGCCTTCAAGAGTTCAGTGCGACGCGCACCCAAGGCATCCGCAATCGCTTGAAGCGCTCGGTTCTTGATCGCTGTGGTTGCAATTGAGACCGATGCCAAACCCTGCCGGGCATCCGATGCGATACGCTGATAATCCATGCCAATCCCTCTTCTCGAGACCTGAGTATACAGCGACCGGAGGATCTACGCTGAGCCGTCTCGACCGCGCATCTGGAGGTTGGCCACCTCGCGTTCGATTTCGTCCAAACGGCTGAGCGGATCCGTGTATTCAAATAGCTCTTGTTTTCGTTCGTTCTCAAATGGCAATAGTTCTGTCAATCGCCCGCCAAGTTCACCTGCATCGGTGTAATCAATATCACTGTAAAGCCCGCGCACAGCCGGGTGTAGTTGCAAACTTTTCAGTAACTCAACCAATCCAAGAAACTCATCCGGAACCTCGGCAACAGGCTCAGGTGTGCGTTCAGCTGCATCAGCCAGCCACAGTCCATCGGCTTGTTGTCTTGGGTTGAACAATTGCATCTTGCGTTCACCCACGGCCAAGATCCCAAGTAAACCATTACTCAATTGATCAAAGTCGCGAATCGAGACCTCACAACCAACATCGGCAAAGCCCTCAGTGCGGGACATGGTGACAACAAACGAACTCCCATCACGCATGCAGGATTTGATCATGTCGAGGTACCGTGCCTCGAAAATTTGAAGCGGCAAACGCCCCCCTGGGAAAACAACCAAGGGAAGCGGGAATAATGGCTTAGTCACAACCGCCTCTGTGATTTTGGATTCGAATATCATGCAAGGGAATGTGTGGACAATTGCCGAATTTTCAACTGGTTTTGAGAGTCGAAACGACACGGGACTGCAACCCACCAAATCCACCGTTCGACATAAAAACAAGTGTGCCCGTGCACTCGGTAAGGGTATTCGCAAGCGCATCAATATCGGTCGACAGCCGATCATCGGTCTCGGGTCGAAGCAACCGGGTGGCATCCCAGGTCATCGAATCAGGAATCACCCAAACCACCTCAGACGCAGCACGGACGGCATCACGCAACGTATCCACATGCACTCCGGCGCGCATCGTGTTCGAGCGCAGTTCAATCACCGCAATCAAAGGGGCTTCTGAGTTCTCAGCGGACAGTGTATCGAGCGTCGCCTCAATGGCGGTCGGGTGATGCGCAAAATCATCCCAGATCGTAAGCCTCACGCTCTCATACAAGCAATTCAAGCGCCGTGCGACACCAGAAAATCCATCAAGCGCCTGAAAGGCCTGGTCGAGCGGAATATTGACCGCGTGCGCCATCGCGACCGCCATCTCGGCGTTGGCTGCATTATGCGAACCTCGCATCGCCCACCTGACACGCTGACCCATTGTCGGATAGTACAAGGACTCGCCATCAGCAGACATTGAGACGTCGGTCTCTGAGCCGACAGAGATCAAACCCGACCACAGCCCTCGATCAATCACGCGGGCAATCGACTCCACCTGATTTCTCACGACCACAAAGCCTGTCGAAGGGACGCGCCGGATCGCGTGATGAAACTGTGTCTCGATGGCCTCAAGATTGGCGAAAATATCGGCGTGGTCAAATTCAAGATTGTTGATGCCGAACACATCGGGGTGGTAGTGCACAAATTTTGAACGCTTATCGAAAAATGCCGTATCGTACTCATCCGCCTCGACCACGAAATACTGACCACCACCGAGACGGGCGGAGACTCCAAAATCAGTGGGCACACCGCCCACGAGAAATCCCGGCTCATAACCGGCCCGGTCTAAAATCCAGGCCAACATACTGGTGGTCGTAGTTTTACCGTGGGTTCCAGCGACCGCTAACACCTGCATATCTTGCGTTAATCGACCCAGCAACTCAGGCCCTGAAATAAAGGGGATCCTCTGATCAAGCACCGCCTCGACACAGGGATTACCTCGAGACAGGGCGTTGCCAATCACGACAAGATCGACATCCGCTGTCAGGACTTGGGGATCAAACCCCTCATGCAGACGAATACCGGCCTCAACCAATTGGTCAGACATCGGCGGATACACATGCTGATCCGATCCTTCAACCTGCCACCCGCGTGCGATGCACAATTGCGCCAAACCACCCATAAAGGTGCCACAAATGCCTAAAATATGTATCTTCAATGGCAACTCTTCTTTTGCTTCTGCACACTACGGACTCGTTCGACTTTAAGGATTGACTATGACCGGCCGCAATGTTTTCTATGCTCAATCAGGCGGTGTGACATCTGTCATCAATGCCTCAGCCGCAGGTGTCTTGGACGGTATTTCCGCACATCCAGAGACCTTTGGCCAAGTGTTCGCTGGAAAAAATGGCATTTTGGGAGCACTGAGAGAGGAATTAATTGATGTCTCACAACTCAGCCCCCGCGAACGTGCTGGCCTCATGCACACCCCAGCCGGCGCTTTTGGCAGCTGCCGGTTCAAACTGAAAGATTTAGATGAGCAGCGCGCCCAGTACGCGCGTTTAATCGAAGTCTTTAAAGCCCACGATATCGGCTATTTCTTCTACAACGGCGGTGGCGATAGTCAGGATACGGCCAACAAAGTCAGTCAGCTCTCTGAAAAACTGGACTACCCCATCACCTGTATTGGCGTGCCAAAGACCATCGATAACGACCTGCCGATCACCGATTGTTGCCCGGGATTTGGTTCAGTGGCGAAATATGTCGCTACCTCGATTCGAGAGGCAGCGCTCGACGTTGAGTCGATGGCGGATTCATCCACCAAGGTATTCATTCTCGAAGTGATGGGACGGCATGCCGGATGGATTGCCGGCGCCAGTGGCCTTGCACAAACCAGCACGCATCCTGCACCGCAAATGATTTTGTTCCCCGAGCGCGTATTTGATCGGGCGACCACCATGCAAACCATTCAAAAGATCGTCAATCGCGATGGATTTTGCGCACTCGTGGTGAGTGAGGGCATCCGCGACGACACCGGGCAATTTGTTGCTGAATCAGGGACTCAAGATGCCTTTGGGCATCGCCAGCTGGGTGGGGTTGCCAGTCGTCTGGCCGCGATGGTCAAAGAAGATCTGGGCTACAAATACCACTACGCGATCGCAGATTATTTACAGCGAGCCGCTCGTCATATCGCCTCAAAAACCGATGTCGAGCAAGCCTATCAATTGGGCCTCCACGCAGTCGAACTGGCTGCAGGCGGTCATAATGCCGTGATGCCGATCATCCGGCGACTGAGTGACACGCCCTATGAATGGACGCTGGACCATGTGCCATTGAGCGAGGTTGCCAATGTAGAAAAGCCGATGCCGGAGGCATTTATTTCTGAAGACGGGTATGGCATCACAGAAGCCGCTCGCACATACTTTGCACCACTGATTGAAGGCGAGGCGTTTCCACCATTTCACAATGGATTACCGGACTACGTTCGGTTGCAATACCGCTTCGCTGAAAAAAAATTACCACCGTTTGCGGTGGAATGATGTGTAACTGTAACCGAGGGCCTTATGAGCTTTAATGACATTCCTGCGGGAAAGGACATCCCAAACGACATCTATGTCGCCATTGAAATCCCGTCGAATTCAACGCCGATCAAGTATGAGATCGAAAAAGAATACGACGCGGTGTTTGTTGACCGCTTCATGGCAACGCCAATGTTTTATCCTGCCAACTACGGATATGTGCCAAATACATTGGCCGATGACGGTGACCCCTTAGATGTTCTGGTGGTAACTCCATACTCTGTCCAACCCGGGTCTATTATCCGCAGCCGCCCCATTGGGATTCTGGATATGAGTGATGAAGCTGGTAAAGATGCGAAGGTCCTTGCAGTCCCGCATGACAAGCTGACCACTCTGTACCACCATGTCAAAGAACCCGAAGACCTCGGTCAACTCCTACTGGATCAAATCGGACACTTCTTTGAAAATTACAAAGATCTCGAGGCTGGAAAGTGGGTCAAAGTCGATGGATGGCGCGGCTCTGACGCCGCACGCGATGCAGTCATCGCGGCCGTTGAAGCAGCGAAGAAATAATCATCCTTGTTCAAGAAGCGCACGCAGATCTGAAATGGCTGTGTGCGCTCTTGAGATGTAACTGGCCATCACCAACGAGTGGTTGGCGAAAATCCCGAACCCAGATCCATTTAGAATCATGGGCGACCAAACCGTCTGTTGCGTGGCCTCAAGTTCCCGAATCACCTGACGGAGAGACACGCGTGCATTTTTGTTATCGAGCACCGATTGAAAATCTTGCTCAATGGCGCGCAGATAGTGCAGCAACGCCCACGCGGTTCCGCGCGCCTCAAAGAACACGTCATCAATCTGCAGCCAGGGTGTCTGGATGCGCTGCTCGGACGCGCCTTCCGTGGACTGCTCTGCTGACGAATCACCAGCCAAATCCGTGTTAATCCGCATCTGTCCAACACTGGCAGACAGTCGCTGGCTCAGTGAGCCGAGCCGGGTTTCAACATCTGCGAGGTAATTTCGAAGGTTATCAGCACGCGCATAAAATTGAGCCCGCTCATCGGGCGTTGCCAGTCGCCGTTGGTAACTCGAGGCTGCCTCAATGGCTTTTCGATAGCTCGACTCAGCCGAGGGGAACCATTTAGTGCTGTCGTAATTGAGTGCGGGCTCGGCAATCACCAGATCTGCATCTTCGGTTGACTGAGACTGGCTTCGCGACAAATCTTTGCGAAGTGCGCGCGCAAGATCTCTGCTCTGCACCAATACACCAAATTCCCAATTGGGCATGTTGTCCAACCAAAGCCCAGGTGGTGTGATGTCGTTTGACAGATATCCGCCGGGTTTCTCAAGTAAGGTTTCGGTGACGAATAGAAGTGCACCGACAGTGGCATTGCCGACTGCGCTCGGTACATCTTTCGGAGCATAAGATGCCAGGATCTCTTCAGTGGTCGCTTGCCGAGGCGGCTGACTCCAATGAATTCCAAGCAACACCGCGCCAATGAGATACAGCGTCACTGCACCCAAGCCAAGCGCGACCCATCGTGATTGCTGAGTGATTTCAGAGAGCTTTGAGAAGAACGGCTTGAGCATGTGGAATCCATTTCATTTTCGTCAGGACAGAGTATCCTTGGTCAATATGACAATCGGAGGCAATCTGTGCAACGGACTTTGCGCTTTTTAACTGTGACAAGCATGCTCTTTGCCACCTTGCAAAGCCATGCAGCCGGCACCTTCGGTTCGAGTTTTGAGGCGCCCGCTATTTTGCCGGTCGACCAAGCCTTTCAGGTTACACAACCAACAGGTTCCACAATTCAGATCTCAGTGGCGCCTGGAACCTACCTCTACGACGATAAAACCTTCGTTGAGGATGTGTCAGGCCAACGACTCAACACAACGCGCCCTGACGCACATATGTATGATGATCCCATTTTCGGGATGACGCCCATCCACCGCCAAGATGTGACCTTGTCGGTGGACGCAGCAACACAGTCCGTGACCTTGCATTATCAGGGGTGCGCAGATGTCGGGTTTTGCTACCCACCGCAACAACAAGAACTGTCCATTTCGCGCTAATTCGCGTAAAATCGCGCACGTTATTGGTTAAAAGCGGTGATTGCATGCCTGAGATCTTGGTCTTAAATGGCCCGAACCTCAATCTACTCGGTCACCGCGAGCCTGAGATATATGGGCACACGACGCTGGATGATCTGGCAAACGATCTGACTAACAAGGCACCTTCAGACACCACGCTGACATTTTTTCAAAGCAATCACGAAGGCGAGATGATCGAACGCATTCAAGCGCTGCTTCATCAGCCAGTGACTGGCATCATCTTTAATCCCGGAGCCTGGACCCACACCAGTGTTGCGATTCGTGACGCCGTGTCATCTGTCAAACCAGTCCTCGTTGAAGTACACATTTCAAATGTGCATCAGCGAGAACCCTTTCGTCAGACATCCTACTTTTCAGACTTAGCCATCGCCGTAATTGCAGGCTGTGGCCTCAATGGCTATCACTTTGCCTTACAAACCATCCTGAACCACTCAAAGGATCACTAAACACCATGGATATTCGGAAGATCAAAAAGTTGATCGAACTGTTACACGACACAGATGTGGCTGAAATTGAAATCTCCGAGGGCGAAGAAAGCGTCCGCATCACACGAAACGGGCCGAATCAGGTGATGGTGCAATCACCGGTGCAATCCGCACAGGTCATCAGTGCGCCGACGCCCGCATCGGCGCCGGTTGCGACAACCCCAGCCGACAGCACACCGAGCGGTCATCAACTCAAATCACCAATGGTCGGTACATTTTATCGGTCACCATCACCAGACTCGGCAGCATTTGTGGAGGTTGGCAGCGAAGTCAAAGTCGGTGACACGCTGTGTATTGTCGAAGCCATGAAAATGATGAACCAGATCGAGGCCGATGTGGCCGGCAAGGTCCTGGCGATCTTGGTTGAGGACGGGGATCCGGTGGAATTTGACCAACCCTTGGTGGTGATCGGCTGACCCATGTTTGAAAAAATTGTCATTGCGAATCGAGGCGAAATCGCACTTCGGATCTTACGCGCCTGCAGACAACTCGGCATCAAAACAGTGGCTGTCCATTCGCTCTGTGATCGGGATTTAAAGCATGTGAAGCTGGCCGATGAGTCCGTCTGCATTGGGCCCAATGCCTCGACACAAAGCTATCTCAACGTGCCTGCGATCATCTCCGCGGCTGAAATTACAGACGCACAAGCGATTCATCCAGGCTACGGATTTCTAGCCGAGAACGCCGATTTTGCAGAACGCGTTGAAGAGTCTGGCTTCACGTTCATTGGACCGCGCGCCGAAACGATCCGCCTCATGGGGAATAAAGTGGCGGCCATCGAGGCCATGCAGCAAGCCGGTGTTCCGACGGTGCCCGGCTCAAATGGCCCCCTTGGTGGCGATGATGCGACCACTCTGGAGATTGCGCGACGCATCGGCTACCCGGTCATTGTGAAAGCTGCTTCTGGCGGCGGCGGTCGTGGCATGCGGGTTGTGCATGACGAGGCACAGCTACTGAATGCGATCCAAATTACACAAACCGAGGCCAAGACAGCCTTTGGGGATGACACTGTGTATTTGGAGAAATTTTTACAGCGCCCTCGACATGTTGAGATCCAAGTTCTCAGTGACATGCACGGCAATGCGATCCACCTATTTGATCGTGACTGTTCGTTGCAACGTCGCCATCAAAAGGTGCTTGAAGAGGCACCCGCGCCTGATATCGACCCAAAAGCCCGCGCTCAGGTGTTCGAAGCCTGTATTGCAGCCTGTCAAAACATGGGATACGTCGGCGCTGGGACCTTTGAGTTTCTGTATGAAGATGGTGGGTTTTACTTTATCGAAATGAACACCCGCGTTCAGGTGGAACACCCCGTCTCTGAAATGGTGACTGGGGTCGACATCATCCGTGAGCAAATCACCGTCGCCGCAGGACACCCACTATCCTTTCAACAGAGCGATATTCAGGTGAATGGTCATGCCATTGAGTGCCGGATCAATGCCGAAAATCCGACCACCTTCCTGCCAAGCCCCGGCACGATTGATCGTTATCATCCACCGGGTGGGCCCGGAGTTCGTGTCGACAGTCACATTTATTCGGGGTATCAAGTGCCGCCGCACTATGACTCCATGATCGCCAAGTTCATTACGCACGGTGCGTCTCGGACCGAGGCGCTAAAGCGCATGGAAATCGCGCTGTCTGAATCGTTGATCGATGGCATCCAGACGAATATTGCCTTGCAACAAGAGATCGTTACAGATTCCACATTTTTAAATGGCCCGGTCAGCATCCACTATCTTGAGAAAAAGCTGGGGATGTCGTGACGACCTTTCGCCAGGTTGCGCTGTTGTGTACGGAGGCAGACGTCGCACTGGCTGAAGAGCTCTTATTTGTATGTGATGCACAAGCGGTATCGCTGTCAGATGATGGTGACACTCCAATCTTAGAGCCGCCGGTCGGCACACATCCTGTGTGGCCTCAAACGCGTGTTTTAGCGCTCTTCTGTGACACTCGCACCGACTCAGAGATTCTCGATACGTTGGCTGACGCCTTTCAGCGCGCGGGCTGTCTCATTGAATTACCGACGGAACTCAGCATCCTCGAAGATCAAGACTGGATCCGAATCTCGCTGGACCAATTCCAACCACTCCATATTGGCCGATTCTGGATCAAACCCTCGTGGAGCGACGCACCCACCCCAGACGGTTGTACACTGGTATCTCTTGATCCAGGACTTGCCTTTGGGACCGGGATGCATCCCACGACACAACTGTGTCTTGAGTGGCTGAGTGACTGCCCAGCAAAACACCTGTCCGTTCTTGATTTTGGCGCCGGATCAGGCATTTTAGGTGTGGCTGCGGGCTGTCAGGGGGCGGCCTCAGTGCATGCAATTGACATTGATCCTCAAGCACTCCAGGCCACGGCGAGTAATGCCGCTCTGAATCACTTAACGGTGAACACGTCGCTGCCGGGCGACATCCAAGGCGAACACTTCGACGTCGTTTTGGCGAATATTTTGGCAAATCCGCTGATTGACTTGGCAGATACGCTGACAGACTTGGTCAAACCCGGCGGTACTCTGGTGATGGCGGGGCTTTTAGACGCGCAGGCACAAGACGTCAAAGCAGCCTACCCCGAGATTCAATTTGCAAGTGATCTGTCCAAATCTGGCTGGACTCGCTTGGTTGGTCATCGTCGGTAATCGTTGCGATGCAGATCGGCGATCTTCAGTTCTCAAACCCCGTCTGGCTTGCGCCAATGGCCGGCGTCACCGATCGCCCAGTTCGGGTGCTGTGCCGATCTCTTGGCGCTGGAATGGCGATCTCAGAGATGGTGCACTCGGACGTTGGATTGTGGCACACCACAAAAAGTGACCGTCGCCTAGACCATCGCAATGAACCTGGACCCATCAGTATCCAAATTGCAGGCTATGCGCCTCGTATGATGGCGGAAGCCGCACGGATACAGGCCGAGCGCGGGGCAGACATCATCGACATCAATCTGGGCTGCCCAGCAAAAAAAGTGCTTAAAAAGGCAGCTGGCTCTGCACTGATGCGCGACGAGACCTTGGTTGCAGATATTTTTCGGGCTGTGGTGGGCGCAGTTGACATCCCGGTCACCGTCAAAATGCGAACCGGCTGGGATCCAGCCTCCCGCAATGGCCCGCAGATCGCTGCAATGGCTGAGTCTCTTGGCCTTCAAGCTGTGACCATGCATGGACGCACGCGATGCTGTATGTACAAAGGTCAGGCGGAATACGACACACTCAAACGCACGCGCGATCAGATTCAGATTCCTCTGATTGCCAATGGTGACATCACGACCACCGAAACGGCGCGCAATGTCATGCAGTACACCGGTGCGGATGCAGTCATGATTGGACGTGGAACGCAGGGCGATCCCTGGTTACCGGGACTCATCGCCGCCGAATTAGCCGGGATCGCACGTGATCGACCACCGATCGAGACACAAATTGAGGTGATGGCCAACCTCCTTTCCGAATTGCATCATTTCTACGGTCCGCAATTGGGTGTCAAGATTGCGCGCAAGCATCTGCAATGGTTTTTGAAACGATTTGCAAATGGCGCCGATGCATGGTCAAAATTACATTCAATAACAGACGCTGAGCTGCAGTTTCAGCGATTTAAAGAATTAATAGACGGAGGAGGACTCCGCGATGGGACTCAAGGAACTGGTCAAACAGCAGCTTGACCGGTATTTCAATGAACTCGACGGCGAGGTGCCGAGCGAACTCTACGATCTGGTCATTGGCCAGGTTGAGCACGCACTTTTAGAGTCTGCGCTCGAGCAAACGGCAAACAATCAATCCAAGGCCGCGGAAATTCTTGGCATCAGTCGGGGTACGTTGCGCACTCGCATGAAACGATTCGGGATGCTCTCCTAGAGACCGGCCGACACTGATATACTCTCCCGCTTTTGACAGGAGGTCTGCAGAACATGGCAGCGGATGTGATCGCGGTGCGCAGTGCATTGCTGAGTGTGTCGGATAAGTCAGGACTCGTTGAGTTTGCAACCAGCCTGCATCATGCGGGCGTGCAATTGATTTCGACCGGCGGGACATTCAAAGCACTCACGGCCGCCGGCCTTCCAGCGCGCGAGGTCTCTGAGCTCACTCAGTTCCCAGAAATGATGGATGGGCGCGTCAAAACCTTGCATCCAAAAATCCACGGCGGGATTCTCGGCCGGAGGGATCAAGATCAAGACGTCATGCAGACCCATGAGATCGACCCAATTGATTTGGTGTGTGTAAACCTATACCCATTCGAGCAGACCGTCGCCAACCCCGAGGCCACACGCGCCGATGCCATCGAAAACATTGATATTGGCGGTCCTGCCATGGTGCGTTCAGCTGCCAAAAATCATGCTTTTGTGGGTGTCGTGACGCATCCATCGCAATACGCGGAAGTCATCGAGGCGATTCAGGACGGTGGCCTGTCGCGCGGGCAACGCGAGGAATTGGCAAAGGCCGCGTTCCAACACACAGCCGCCTATGATGGTGCCATTGCAAATTATCTCGGGAATGATCCCAATGCACCCAATTTCCCCGAGCAATTATTTCTTGGCATGGTGCGAGATTCCGTTCTTCGCTACGGCGAAAATCCACATCAACAGGCAGCCTTCTACCGCGATCCACGAGTTCAAGATGCATGCATCGGCACAGCAGTCCAGCGAGCTGGCAAGGCGTTGTCATTCAATAATATTGCCGACACTGACGCAGCACTGGAGTGCGTTCGACAGTTCGAGGCACCCGCATGTGTGATTGTAAAACATGCCAATCCCTGTGGAGTGGCCGTCGACACATCGAGTGTGAACGCATACAAACGGGCGTTTGCGACAGACCCAACCAGTGCCTTTGGCGGCATCATTGCGTTCAATCGAGTGCTCGAGCTTGAGACCGCAGCCGCAATCCTTGACCAACAATTTGTTGAAGTCATCATCGCACCCGGTGTCACCGATGAGGCGTTGGCTCTCTTTGAAAACAAACCCTCAGTCCGCGTTCTCACCGTCGACTCACTTCAGGCTCAACCTGCTCAACTGGACTATCGCCGGGTACAGGGTGGACTTCTGGTGCAAGATACAGATCTCGGAGCATGTACAGTTGAAGATTTTCAGTGCGTCACCGAGGCCACGCCCACTGACAGCCAACTCGAAGATCTGCTCTTCGCGTGGCGTGTGGCGAAGTTCGTCAAATCCAATGCCATCATCTATGCCAAAAACCAGCAGACCATTGGCGTGGGCGCAGGCCAGATGAGCCGAGTGTATTCCGCTCGCATTGCCGGCATCAAAGCCGCCGATGCATCCCTCACAGTTAAGGGCTCAGTGATGGCCTCCGATGCTTTTTTTCCGTTTCGGGATGGCATTGATGCAGCCGCTGAAGCCGGCGTTGAGGCCGTCATCCAGCCAGGTGGCTCAATGCGTGACGAGGAGGTCATCGCAGCGGCCAATGAACATGGAATCAGCATGGTCTTCACTGGCATGCGGCACTTCCGGCATTAAGGATTCAAAATGCGTATTTTAGTCATTGGCGGCGGCGGCCGCGAACATGCATTGGCATGGAAACTCAACCAATCGTCACGTGTGACCCAGGTCTATGTGGCCCCGGGAAATGCAGGAACCGCTCAAGAACCCGGGGTTCAAAACATCGCAATTGAAGCCACCGATCTTGATGGCTTACTGGCGTTCGCTCAACGGGAATCGATCGATTACACCGTCGTCGGACCTGAAGCCCCCCTGGTGGAGGGCTTGGTGGATCAATTTGAATCCCATGGCTTGCAATGCTTCGGCCCTCGTAAGGACTGCGCGCAACTTGAGGGATCAAAGGCATTTACCAAAGATTTCCTCGCCCGCCACGCGATTCCAACCGCTGCCTATGCAACCTTTACTGACGTCACTGAAGCGCACTCCTACCTCGATCAAGTTGGCGCACCCATTGTTGTAAAGGCCGATGGACTTGCAGCAGGCAAGGGCGTCATCCTCGCTCAAACTCTTGACGAGGCAAAACACGCCGTCACTGACATGCTCGAAGGGAATCAATTTGGCGATGCAGGTCATCGCGTGGTCATTGAGGAATTTTTGATCGGTGAGGAAGCAAGTTTCATCGTCATGGTCGATGGCGATGACGTACTCCCACTCGCCTCCTCTCAAGATCACAAAGCAGCCTACGATGGCGACACGGGCCCAAATACTGGTGGTATGGGCGCTTATTCACCTGCACCGGTTGTCGATCAAGTGTGTCACAACCGCATCATGGCTGAGGTGATCCAACCCACGATTCGAGGATTACAAGAAGACGGTCTCCGCTACCGCGGTTTTCTGTATGCCGGCATCATGGTGACAGCCGACGGAACGCCGAAAGTCCTGGAATACAATTGCCGATTTGGCGATCCTGAAACACAGCCAATCTTATTTCGACTGAAAACCGACCTGATTGATTTGATTGAAGCAGCCTGCCACGGGCGCCTGAACTCCCAAATCGCATTGTGGGACTCACGGGCCGCCTTGGGTGTTGTGATGGCAGCACCCGGATATCCAGGCGACTACACCAAGGGAACGCCCATTCGGATCAATACGCATCTCCCAGACTGTAAGGTGTTTCATGCGGGAACGACCTGTATTGGGGAGGAGGCCGTTTCCTCTGGTGGCCGAGTGGTGTGTGTCACGGCACTTGGAGCCTCTGTTGAGGCGGCGCAACAGCAAGCGTACGCGCAAGTTCAAGCCATTGATTTCGAGAATGCACAATTTCGAACGGATATCGGCTACCGCGCCATTCAACGGGAACAGCAGTCAGATTAAAGCACCACCGGACAGGTGGAACCGAGTTGCAGTCGCTCGGGAGAAATTGCCACACTCAATCCGCGGATCGAGACTCCGGCGTCTGCAGCGACTGCACAGCGTTCAGCAAATTCAGGACTGATGCCACGAGCCGGCTCAATCTGCTGGACGCCGGTATGCATGGCCATGAAGATCAGATGTGTCTCGATGCCTTGTGTCGCCAGCTCAATCAGCAGATTGAGATGCTCAATCGCGCGGACTGATGGCGCATCTGGGAAATAACCGACGCCGTCCTCACAGAGCGTGACAGACTTCACCTCGACAAACACTTGGTTGCCTTCGCGGTCGAGCAAGGCATCAAAACGATGCGATCCGACACGTGGTTCACGTTGCACCCAGCGAGCGCCCGGCATCCACTCACCCACCGATGCATTGGCTAATATCTGGTTGGCACGGGCTGTATTGACACACGCCCGCTCACCATTGATTTCGACCACCTCCCAGGCAAATTTCAGTTTACGATCTGCTGGCTGAGGACGCATCCAGACACGGGCATCTGGAACGAGCAGACCAGTCATGCGTCCTGTGTTCGCACAGTGCGCGACCACGACCTCAGACCCACAACGTATCTCTGCAAAAAAACGCTTGTAGCGGCTCACAAATCGTCCTTCGATCAACGGAGGATCGAAACTCAGCATGCCAGGTAGCTCTCAATCCGACGCAACGCCTCATCCAACCGAGCTTCGGTTTCTGTGAACGCAACCCGGATCCATGTCGGTGGCAGCGCTTGAGAAAAATCGTTGCCCGGCGTCAGCGCCACACCTGTCTTTCGGATGAGATCCATGCAGAATGCTTGGCTGTTTTCGGTCAGCGCCGACGCATCCGCAAACACGTAGAACGCACCGTCTGGCATCAGTGGAATGTCGAAGCCGAGCGCGCGAAGGCGCGGGATCAGAAAATCACGCCGCGACTTCAGAATCTCTCTACGTACTTCAGCCTCAGCCAGGACGTTAGGACGGAAGCAAGCCAGGGCCGCATGTTGTGCAGTCGTTGGTGCACAAATAAAGAGGTGCTGCGCGAGCTTTTGACAGGCCGATACCGCGTACTCAGGCATCACAAGCCAGCCCAACCGCCACCCTGTCATGTTGAAGTATTTCGAAAAACTGCCAACAACAAAATGGTCCTGTCCAAGATGCAGGCTCGACTGCAACTCGCCTTCAAAGCTCAAAGGTTGATAAATCTCATCGACAATGAGATGGCGTCCTGTGTCCTGGCACCATGAGACCATGGCGCGAAGCTCTGCAGCTGGTACAGCCATTCCGGTGGGGTTTGCAGGATGTGCCAACATCAGTACACGGTCCTCAGCGCATGCCGATCTGCGAAGCATTGCGGCATTGGGCTGAAATGCATCGGTCGCTTCAGTGCGCAACCAATGGACGCGACCGCCTACGGCTTCGACGAAGCGGGGATTACATGGATACGCAGGGTCCGCCATCAGCACTTGCTCGCCCGGATTGACAGTGGCAGCTGCAGCCAGCAACAGCGCGCCAGATGCTCCCTGAGTAACCTGTATACGCTCAGCCGAGATCGCGAGCCCTTGCGAGGCGTACCATGCCGAGATCGCATCACGTAATGCAGGTAGCCCACGCGCGTCTGTGTAGCGCGTATGACCGCTCGCCATGGCGTCTTGTGCGGCTGTCAACACATCGGAAGGCGTCGAGAAGTCAGGCTCACCCACCTCCAGGTGAATCACATCGATGCCTTTGGCCTCAAGTACCGCCGCTTCAGCCACGACCTCCATCACGTGAAAGGGTGGAATCTCAGCAACACGGAGAGCAAGTGGCGGGGTCTGACTCGGCATGATCAAGCTCCTAACTGAAAGAGGTGGTAGAGTTGAAAGGGTTCTGCTACTTTTTCGCGTCTTATTGATGTTGTGGAGTTCCGCCAACGATGGCAACTAACAAAACTGAATCCTTACTTGGGTATGTTGAGCCCTATCAGGCCGCAAAAAATGAAGAGTACATGAGTGAGGCGATGCGTGAACATTTCGTCAAGATTCTGAACCAGTGGAAAACGAATCTGATGGAAGAAGTTGATCGCACAGTGAGTCACATGAAAGAAGAGGCTGCGAATTTTGCAGACCCCGCGGACCGAGCTACTCAAGAAGAAGAATTCAGCTTAGAACTCAGAACACGTGATCGCGAACGCAAACTGATTAAGAAAATTGATAAAACGCTGGAAGCCATCGATGGCGACGATTACGGCTACTGCGAAACCTGTGGCATCGAAATCGGTTTGAGACGGCTCGAGGCACGGCCAACGGCAACTCAATGCGTTGATTGCAAAACACTCGATGAGTTGCGCGAAAAGCAAACAGGCGCCTAAAAATCCATGTCCTATCGCGGTCGATTTGCGCCATCGGCCACCGGCCCGCTGCATTTAGGATCGATCTTTGCCGCATTGATCAGTTTCCTCGATGCGCGGTTTCATCAGGGGACATGGTTGGTTCGGATCGACGACCTGGATACCTTTCGGTGTAAGCCCGAATATTCCGATGTAATTCTCGAAACCCTGAGTGCCTTTGCATTGGTCCCGGATCAGCCGCCTGTTTTTCAGTCAACACGAGTCGATGCCTATCACGAGGCGCTTCATACATGCATCGCACAAGAGCGCGTCTACACCTGCACCTGTCGCCGAAATGATCTGCCGCGCGGACCCTATCCCGGATATTGTCGACACCGCCTTGGTCAGGCACCACTTCCAGACACGGCGTTACGAATCGATACACAGGGTCTAGTAACCGACTACACAGATCACTACCAGGGTCCAGTTGCGCCCGAAAATCCAGGAGATTTTGTGATCAAGCGACGTGATGGACTGATCGCATACCAACTCGCGTGTGCGGTTGATGAATCTCTGGATCAAATCACACATGTGATTCGAGGATTGGACCTACTCAACTCAACTGCAATGCAGCAGTGGGTGCGAACCTGTCTCAATCAACCGACGATTATGTACGGCCATTTCCCAACCATACATGGCGCCGATGGCAGTAAGCTGTCAAAACAGACATTTGCCGAGGCTGTTGACCCGCATCGCCCCGGAGTCACCTACTCGAACATCGCACAGTTATTGGGTTGCACACACGACCTGTCACCCGAGGCATCCGCGAGCGAGTGGATCCACTATTTTCAATCACTCGGTGATCCGGTCCAGTTTTTACCAAAGACTCCACACCTTTTGGCGGATGCGCAGGCTGAATGAACTCAGGTAGACTGTGTCAAAAGGTGACTCATGCAAAAAACGCTCCTTCTGGTAACAGATGAATCCATTGCCTTAAAGTCGATTCGCATCAGTCTCGAACACGCAGGATTTCGTGTCCTCGTCGGTGAGAATGTGCAAGCCGCACGCAATCAGATTGATGCCTGTGATTGCCTGATCTCTGAGATCCGTCTGCCAGACGGCCAGGCGGTTGATCTGATTCAAGAAGCCAAACAGATTCCGTGTCTTTTTATGGTCAGCCAAGCATCGCTCAGTCTTGGGATTCAGGCGATGCGCCATGGTGCCTTTGACTGTCTGACCAAACCCATTGATCACGACGAACTCATCAAGTCCGTGCGTCGCGCCATCCAAGTTCACCCATCAAGTGCTGCCCACACCATGCTGGGTGAATCACCCGCGCTTGAGCGGCTCAAACAACAAATCAATAAAGTGGCACCGCTTGATACCACAGTATTGATCGGCGGCGAGTCTGGAACTGGAAAGGAACTTGTCGCGACATCAATTCACCAACT